>CAMBFN010000118.1 GCA_945865425.1 Comamonas sp. lk
GGCGGCTCGGACATCATGATGGAGATGTACGAATCAGGCGAACTGCTGCAAGCCTTGGGCAACAAAGCCGCTTGATACGGCCAGAAAATGCTTTGACGCTTCACCGCTACAGACAGCAGGGAAGCGCTTTATCGGTGTGTCATCGCGAGGAGCGCAGCGACGTGGCGATCCATCGGTGATGGGCTGACAGCTTGAACTGGATTGCTTCGCTACGCTCGCAACGAACTTGGTGCTACGCAAAATTTCTCTACAACTCCCACACGCGCCGCGCCGCCAGCACCGCATCCGGATAGGGCCGCTGGCCGCGTGAGCCGTTGTAGCGACCTAGGGCCAAAAACAAATCCCCATTTTCTGTGTCCAGGTAATGGCGCAGGATGACGCAGCCAAAGCGCAAATTGGTTTGCATGTGAAACAAGGTAGCCGGGTCGCCGTCGCCGATCAGGCGGGTCCAAAACGGCATGACCTGCATATAACCGCGTGCCCCAGCAACGCTGATGGCAAATTTGCGGAAATTGCTTTCCACCTGTATCAGCCCAAGTACCAGCGCCACGTCCAATCCGGCGCGCTTGCTCTCGTACCAGACGGTGGGTAAAAATTCTTTGTGCTCCAGCGCGTCGGCCTTGCGCCGTCGCAAACGCTCGGACATAGCGTCCAGCCAGCGTTCGTATTGCTGGCGCGCGCCATCTTCCGTGAAACTGGGCACGGGCGGTGCGCTTTGATGGATGGCGGAACTCAAAGCCGAGCGTACCGAGTCGATCAGCGGCTCTTCCACCTGGCGGCCGGCCTGCGCCGACTGCGGGTACAGCAGGGGTAATGCCAACACAGCAGGCCAAGCGCGCAGGGCTTGCGCCAACACCTTACGGCGGTTGAAAGACGAGGTGCGCTGCACGCGGAAGGCTCTTTAAGCCAAGCCCGTTTAGACCGTCAGGCGGCTGCGTACCCAGGCGGCCGCTTCGGCTACTGGCACCGAGGTCGCAGCGCTGTCACGCCGGTGCTGGTATTCGACCATGCCCTCTTTCAGACCCCGGTCGCCCAGGGTGACGCGGTGCGGCACGCCAATCAGTTCCCAATCCGCAAACATGGCACCGGGCCGTTCGCCCCGATCGTCCAAAATCACATCCACACCAGCGGCCAGCAGTTCGGCGTACAAGGCATCGGCGGCGGTCTTAACCTCGGCAAAACGATCCGGGCTGATGGGGCAAATCACCACCGTAAACGGCGCCAGCGCATCCGGCCAAATGATGCCGTGCGCGTCATGGTTTTGCTCTATGGCTGCAGCAGGCAATCGCGTAATACCGATGCCGTAGCAACCCATTTCCATAAACTGTGGTTTGCCATTCACGTCCAAAAAAGTGGCATTCATAGCCTTGGAGTATTTGGTGCCCAGGTAAAAAATATGGCCGATTTCGATGCCGCGCTCAATCGCCAGCGCGCCGCTGCCATCGGGCGCCAGATCGCCCTCCACCACATTGCGGATGTCGGCCACTGCATCGGGCTCGGGCAGGTCGCGGCCCCAGTTCACACCCGCGATATGAAAATGCGGCTCATTGGCACCGCACACCCAGTCGGCCATCAGCGCCACCTCGCGGTCGGCCACGATGCGCAGCGGCTGTTTGAGGCCGACCGGCCCCAGGTAGCCAGGCTCGCAGCCGAAGTGTGCGTCAATCTCAGCCAGGCTGGCAAAGCGGAAATCTGCGAGGCCGGGCACTTTAGAGACTTTGACTTCGTTCATGCTGCGGTCGCCCCGGATCAGCAAGAGCCAAACCACCGACTTGACCACTTCGCTTTTGTCGTCCCGCTCGTCCGTGGCGAGCACCAAGGATTTCAGGGTGCTCGCCAAGGGCAGCTTGAGGTACTCGGCCACATCGGCACAAGTACTTTTGCCCGGCGTTGCGACTTTGGCCATGGCCTGGGTAGGCACAGGGCGTGGTCCAGCCGGCGCCAGGGCCTCGGCTTTTTCCATATTGGCGGCGTAATCACTGCCGGGCGCATAGACGATGGCGTCTTCACCAGTGGCGGCAATCACCTGGAACTCTTCACTCAGGTCGCCGCCGATGGCGCCGCTGTCGGCGGCTACGGCACGGTAACGTAGGCCAAAGCGGTCAAAAATCTTGCGGTAAGCCTGAGCCATCACTTGGTAGCTGGCTTTGGCGGAATCGACGTCGCGATCAAAGCTGTAAGCGTCTTTCATGGTGAACTCGCGGCCGCGCATCAGGCCAAAACGAGGGCGTCGCTCGTCACGGAACTTGGTCTGGATTTGGTAGAGGTTCTTGGGCAGCTGCTTGTAGCTTTTGATTTCCTGGCGGGCAATGTCGGTCACCACCTCTTCGCTGGTGGGCTGCACCACGTAGTCGCGCTCGTGGCGGTCTTTGATGCGCAAGAGCTCGGGGCCCATTTTTTCGAAGCGCCCGGTTTCCTGCCAGAGTTCGGCAGGTTGCACCACCGGCATACTGATCTCCACCGCGCCAGCGCGGTTCATTTCCTCGCGCACGATGGCCTCGACTTTACGGATCACACGCAAGCCCATGGGCATGTAGCTGTAGATCCCGGCGCCGAGTTTTTTAATCATCCCGGCGCGCATCATCAGCTGGTGGCTGGCCACTTCGGCGTCGGCCGGCGCCTCCTTGAGGGTGGAAATCAGGAATTGGGAGGCTTTCATGCAGGGTCTCGTGGATGTCGTAGCGCGGGCCTGTTTGCAGCGGGCGAAGCGCCGTGCATAATGGGTCAAGTTTTAAAAATTTGGGGTTTGATTATGCTTGACCGGGATGGGTTTCGGCCCAACGTCGGCATCATCTTGCTCAACCAGAAAAATCAGGTTTTTTGGGGCAAACGCATACGCACCCATTCTTGGCAGTTTCCGCAAGGCGGCATTGACCGGGGCGAAACCCCAGAGCAAGCCATGTACCGCGAATTGCACGAGGAAGTGGGGCTCCAACCGGAGCATGTTGCAATTGTGGCCCGTACCCGTGACTGGTTGCGCTACGAGGTGCCACAACGCTATATCCGCCGTGATGCGCGCGGCCATTACAAAGGCCAAAAGCAAATTTGGTTCCTGCTCCAGCTTACGGGCTTTGACTGGAACCTGAATCTGCGCGCCACCGACCATCCAGAGTTTGATGCCTGGCGCTGGAACGACTACTGGGTTCCGCTTGATGCAGTGGTCGACTTCAAGCGCGGTGTTTACCAAGATGCGCTGACCGAGCTGGCGCGCTATCTGCCGCGCCTAGACGGGCGTGCTGCAAGAATCGGCTGATTTAAAGACCTTGCTTAGCGCATCAGCACCAGGTTATCCCGGTGCAGCATTTCGGGCTCGGCGGCATAGCCCAGAAGGGCTTCGATGTCAGCAGACGGCTTGCCGCACAAGAGGCGCGCTTCAGCGCTAGAGTAATTGGCCAGACCGCGCGCAATATCCTGTCCCTCTGGCCCGCGCACCGCGATCACATCGCCGCGCGAAAAATCGCCCTCCACGCGCACCATGCCCACGGGCAGTAAGCTTTTGCCCTGGCTGCGCACCATGCGCGCTGCCCCGGCATCGACCAATACTGCGCCGCGCAATTGCAAGTGATCGGCCATCCACTGTTTGCGTGCCTGGGTTTTCTGGGTCGGCGCGACCAAGACCGTGCCAAT
Organism: Comamonas sp. lk; assembly: GCA_945865425.1. Lineage (GTDB taxonomy): Bacteria > Pseudomonadota > Gammaproteobacteria > Burkholderiales > Burkholderiaceae_C > Allorhodoferax. The sequence continues at coordinate 3,628 of CAMBFN010000118.1, forward strand.
GGCCTCGCCTTGCGCCAGCCGTACCAGCGCATCAGGCTCGCGGCCCCAGGCGATGATGGTAGAGGCGCCCGACCCTGCCGCGCGCTTGGCCGCCAATATTTTGGTAATCATGCCGCCGCGGCCAAGGCTGCTACCGATGCCGCCAGCCATCTCCTCCAAGGCCGAGTCACCTGCCTGCGCTTGGTCAATAAAGCGCGCTTGCGGGTCTTTGCGCGGGTCGGCGCTGAACAAGCCTTTTTGATCGGTCAGTATCACCAGCGCGTCAGCTTCAATCAGGTTGGCAACCAAAGCGCCCAAGGTATCGTTATCGCCGAACTTGATTTCGTCGTTCACCACCGTGTCGTTTTCATTGATCACAGGCACGACGCCGAGCTTGAGCAGGGTGAGCAAGGTGGAGCGGGCATTGAGGTAGCGCTCCCGGTCGGCTAGGTCAGCGTGGGTCAGCAGCACTTGGGCGCTGCCCAGGGCGTTCTCGCGCAGCTTGGTTTCGTACATTTGCGCCAGTCCCATTTGGCCTACGGCCGCAGCCGCTTGCAATTCGTTCACCGCCTTGGGGCGAGAACTCCAACCCAGGCGTTTCATGCCTTCGGCAATCGCGCCGCTGGAGACCATCACCACTTCGATACCCTGGGCCCGCAAGACCGCCATTTGGCGGCACCACTGCCCGATGGCCGCTTCGTCCAGCCCGCGACCTTCGTTGGTCACCAAGCTGGAGCCGACTTTGACCACGATGCGCTTGGCATCTTGAACAATACGAGTTTTGCGGGTGCTGGGCATGCGGCTTACCGGTATCGGCAAAGAGGGGCAGGGGTAGAGTTAAGGCGCTAAAAAAATCAGGGCGCAGGTTCAGCGCCATCTGGGTACGCAGCGATAAAGCGCGGATCTTCCTCGACATAAGGCTGCTCAGACATTTGCTGCGCTTTTACGTGTTTGTAAATGGCTTTGACCAAGGGCTCGCAGCCTTCGCGCGTCAGGGCCGAAATCTCAAACACCGGACCTTTGAACTTGAAGCGCTTCACAAAGTCTTTGACCAGCGCGGCGCGGGCGTCGCCATCGACCATGTCCAGTTTGTTGAGCACCAGCCAGCGCGGCTTTTTGTAAAGGCCTTGGTCGTATTTTTTGAGCTCGTTGACTATGGCCTTGGCCTGGGCAACCGTATCCACGCCCTCGTCAAACGGTGCCACATCTACGATGTGTAATAACAATCGTGTGCGCTGCAAATGGCGCAAAAACAAATGACCCAAGCCCGCGCCTTCGGACGCGCCTTCGATCAGACCAGGCAGATCCGCCACCACAAAGCTTTGCTCGGGCCCCACGCGCACCACACCCAAATTGGGATGCAAAGTGGTGAAGGGGTAATCCGCGATACGCGGGCGGGCATTGGAAATCGCCGTGATGAGGGTCGATTTACCCGCATTGGGCATGCCGAGCAAGCCCACATCAGCCAGCACTTTGAGCTCAAGCTTGAGGTTGCGTTTTTCGCCGGGCCAGCCGGGCGTTTTCTGGCGCGGGGCGCGGTTGATAGCGCTTTTGAAGCGCAAATTGCCAAAACCACCGTCGCCACCCTTGGCGATCGTGATCACTTCGCCGGGCACCAGCAGTTCAAACAAGACTTCGCCGGTTTCGGCGTCAGTGATGATGGTGCCCACCGGCATTTTCAGGGTGATGTCGTCGCCGGCAGCGCCGAACATGTCCGAGCCCATACCGTGTTGGCCGCGTTTGGCATCATGGCGGCGGGAGAAGCGAAAGTCCACCAGCGTGTTCAGGTTGGAGTCGGCCACAGCAAAAACATGGCCGCCGCGCCCGCCATCGCCACCATTAGGGCCGCCGAATTCTTTGTATTTTTCATGCCGGAAGGAGACGCAGCCGGCCCCGCCGTCGCCTGCGGCGATGTCGATATAGGCTTCATCAACGAACTTCATGGCATTCCTGGTGGTAAAAATGAAAAACCCCGCGCTTTTCGGCGCAGGGTTTTGCGGGGAGCACGCTGCAGATCAAGCCGCAGTTGTGATGCTCACCGTGTGCTTGTTCAATGGGCCTTTGACAGCAAACTGGACATGGCCCTCAACCAACGCAAACAGCGTGTGGTCTTTTCCGATGCCAACATTGGTGCCGGGGTGGAACTTGGTACCACGCTGACGCACAATGATCGCGCCTGCGCTGATCAACTGACCGCCGAATGATTTAACACCAAGCATTTTGGGCTTGGAATCACGCCCGTTTCGCGTAGAGCCGCCGCCTTTTTTCTGTGCCATGACCTGCGTCCTTTAAGCGACAATCGCGCCGATTTGCAGTTCGGTGAACTGCTGACGGTGCCCTTGGCGTTTTTGGTAATGCTTACGACGACGCATTTTAAAAATACGCACTTTGTCGTGCTTGCCGTGTGACAAAACTGTCACCGTAACGGATGCGCCGGACACCAAGGGTGTGCCAACTTTGAGCTCTGCGCCGTTGCCGACCGCCAAAACTTCGTCGAACACAATCTCTTGGCCTACGTCCGCAGCAATCTGTTCTACTTTAATTTTTTCGCCGGCTGCAACCCGATATTGCTT
>CAMBFN010000119.1 GCA_945865425.1 Comamonas sp. lk
ACCCTGGGCGATGTGGTCAAAGCCATGCCTAACCTAGCGCGCATGCAAGCGTGGCGCTCCATTTACAGCCTGGTGGCCCAACACATCAAGCACCCCAAGCTGCGCATCGTGATGAGCTTTCATCCGCTGCTCATTGGTGGCAATCCGTATTCGGTCACCTGCGTTTATGCGCTCATCCATGCACTCGAGCGGCGCTGGGGCGTGCACTCGGCCATGGGCGGCACCGGCGCCATCGTGCGCGAACTGGTCAATTTGCTGCAAGCGCGCAATGTGCCCATTCGCTACAACACACCGGTTACGCGCATCCGCGTCGAGGGGGGGCGTGCCCGAGGCGTCGAGCTCGCAAATGGCGAATTTATTCCCGCCGACATCGTGGTCAGCAATGGCGATGCGGCCTGGACCTATAAGCACCTGGTAGAGCCGCAGCACCGCAAGCACTGGACGGATAAGCGCATTGCTAGAGGCAAGTATTCGTCGGGCCTGTTTGTCTGGTACTTCGGCACCGACCGCCAGTACCACGATGTGCCGCACCACATGATGGTGCTGGGCCCGCGCTACAAAGGCCTACTGCAAGACATTTTTAAGAACCACACACTGTCCAAAGACTTTAGCCTGTATTTGTACCGGCCCACCGCTACCGACCCGTCTTTGGCCCCGCCCGGATGCGATAGTTTTTATGTGTTGTCGGTGGTGCCCAACCTCAGCAGCGGCACCGACTGGGCCGCCGTCACCGAGCAATACCGCGACGCGATAGCCACCGCTTTACAAGAGAGTGTGCTGCCCAATCTGAAGCAACACGTGGTGTCGTCCAAAGTCACCACGCCGCAAGATTTTCAGGACCGCTTGTGGTCCTACAAAGGCGCGGGCTTTGGGCTGGAGCCCATCTTGACGCAAAGCGCTTGGTTCAGGCCGCACAACCGGTCTGAAGACGTGCAGGGTTTGTTCATGGTCGGTGCCAGTAGCCAACCCGGTGCTGGCGTGCCCAGTGTGTTGATGTCTGCAAAAATGCTTCAAGAGGTGGTGCCCGATGTCACAAGCTTTGCCTGAAAACCATCCCGTTGCTGTTCCCAAGGCCTACGACCTGGAGGCTTGCCGCGAGCTGATGCGCGGTGGCTCCAAGTCTTTCTTTGCGGCTTCCAAGCTGCTGCCCGCGCGCTTGCGCCCACCGGCGATCGCGCTGTATGCCTATTGCCGTTTGGCCGATGATGCGATCGACCTGGGCCACGACCCCAAGCTGGCCATGCAAGACCTGCAACAGCGTCTGGACGAAATTTACGAAGGTCGCCCCGGCACCATGGACGCTGACCGTGCCCTAGCCCATGTGGTGCACCGCTATGGTGTTCCGCGTGGCTTGCTAGACGCTTTACTCGATGGTTTTTTGTGGGACACCCAAGACCGTCATTACGAGACCCTAGCCGATGTCGAGGCCTATGGCGCCCGCGTGGCCGGCACCGTGGGCGCCATGATGTCGATCATCATGGGTGCATCCACCGACACCGCCATTGCCCGCGCTTGCGAAATGGGTGTGGCCATGCAACTCACCAATATCGCCCGCGACGTGGGCGAGGACGCACGCAATGGCCGCTTGTACCTGCCGCGTGCCTGGTTCCGCGAAATCGGTATGGACGCGGATGCCTGGCTGGCCAATCCGGTGTTTGATGCACGCATTGCCGGCTTTACCCAGCGCCTGCTGCTGCGCGCCGATGTGCTCTACCGCCGTGGCGAATTCGGCCTGGCCGAACTGCCCTGGGACTGCCGCCCCGCCATCCAGGCCGCGCGCTTGGTGTATGCCGAAATCGGCAAACAGCTGGAGCGCGAAGGCCTCAACTCGATAGACCGCCGCACCGTGGTATCCACCAGTCGCAAGCTTGCGCTGATTGCACGCGCGGCCTCGGTAGCCGTTAAGGCACCGGCCAGGCCGGCAGTGGCCATCAGCCCGGTGCCTGCGATTGCGTTTTTGGTCGATGTGGTCAGCCGTGACCGCCGCCCCGCCAACGACAATAAACCCTGGACCGTTCCCAAACGCAGCTTTGACCAGCGTGTGGAGTGGATGGTGGACTTGTACGGGCGCCTGGAGCAACGCGAGCGGGCCAATCGCTAAAGCACCGTGTCGCTCAAGCTCGTCGAGGTGCTGGTACTGGTATGCGCGGGGGTCTTGTTCGTGTGGTGGCAAATGCGTGATCTGCGCATCGCCCGCGAACAAACGCGCCAGCAAAGGCTGGCCGAGCAGGCTACGAAGGCCGCAGCGGGGGCCCAAGACATCTCGGACGCTCCAGTAACTCCACCAAGCGCAAGCGCCCAAAACAGAGCGCCGCATGCACCCTGAGCTCAAAGTCATCCACCTGGTATGCGCCGCATTGTTTTTGGGCAATGTTATCGTCAGCGGCGTTTGGGCGCTGCTTGCCGAGCGTACGCGCAATCACGCCATCATCCAGTTCAGCAACACCATGGTGCTGATTACCGATGGCCTATTCACTCTGACCGGGGCGATTGGCGTGGTCTGGACCGGGCACGGCATGGCGGTGCATTTTGATGGTGGCGCGGGCCACCCGTGGATACAGTGGTCGTATGGGCTGCTGAGTTTTTCCGGTCTGATATGGCTGCTGGTGCTGGTGCCTATCCAATTCAAACAACGCGCCTTGCTGCGCGCCAGCGACACCGTGGGCGAAGACTACTGGCGCCTCTCGCGTATCTGGCAAATTGCAGGTGCGATTGCCACCGTGCTGCCCCTGCCGATTGTGTATTTCATGGTGAATAAATCGGTTTAAGCGTGGCAAGGACTGCATCATCGCAAGCCCGTCATTGCGAGGCCGTGGGCCGTGGCAATCCATGACTTCATGCTTTGGCACGGAGGTAACTACACACCACAATGGACTGCCGCGTCGCTAACGCTCCTCGCAGTGACGAGATTTGCGTCATGCGAGCGCAGCGAAGCAATCCAGCGTTACTTGTGAATCAAGCCAATATGGATCGTCGCGTCGCTCCGCTCCGCGCGATGACGCTGTTGTGCCGCAACTCAGCCACCTACCGCAGCCTTTCTTGTATGCACTGATACTGGCCTTTTGTCCCTTCCACATTTATCGCTATGCCATCTTCCACATCTTCACTAAACGGTCAAGTCGTCCTCATCACCGGCGCGGCCTCGGGCATAGGCGCGGCCACGGCCCTAGAAGTCTTGGCCCAAGGCGGCGTGCCGGTCTTGGTAGATTGCGATGCCCAGCCGCTGGCCGCCATGGCCACGCGCTGCGGTGGCGATGTGTTGCAGCTGGTGGCCGATGTAACCGACTTGCCCGCCATGGAGCACGTGGCCGCGCAAACCCTGGCGCGCCATGGGCGCATCGATGTGGTATTTGCCAATGCCGGTGTAGCCGCCTTCGGGCCGCTGGCGCTGGTGGACCCGCAGGCCTGGAAGCGCTGTGTGGAAGTTAATGTGTTTGGCGTGTTCAACACCGTGCGCGCTGCGCTTCCTGCGGTGATGCAAGCGCGCGGCTATGTGCTGATCAATGCCTCGGTATCCTCGTTTGCGCACCCGCCGGTGATGTCAGCCTATGCGGCCAGCAAATCAGCGGTAGAGGCCATGGGCAACTCGTGGCGCATCGAGCTGGCTTCGCATGGTGTGGGTGTGGGCGTGGTGCATGCCGGCTGGGTCAGCACGCCCTTGGTCACCGAGGGCGCGCTGCACCCGGGCTTTGTGCGCCTGCGCGCCACCATGCCCGGCCCGCTCAATAGCGAAACATCGCCGCAAGACGCCGCCCGCGCCATCGTGCGCGGCATGCAAGCGCGCAAAGGCCGCATCTGGATACCCGGCTGGCTGCGCGTCTTGTACGCCCTGCGCTCATTGCTGCACCTGCCCTTTGCCGAACGCGAACTGCGCCGGGCTGCGCCGGAGATCGAGGCGATTTATATCGAGGGGTTGGAAGCGGAAGGCGCGCTGGCTTCTTCGTTTGGACCAAGGGAGAGGGAGAGGACGCTGGCGCGGGGGCGAGGGGAATAACGCCAACTTTGGGTATGTATCCCCATGAATGCACTTCAGGATGTGCGCTCGATACTCACCACGGAGGTGTTTGATAGCTGCTGTTCAGGATTATTGGAGCCGCAAGGCTGGGAGTTGCGTTTGCATGCAATGAGAGCAACGAATTTGTAGCGTAGGCGACACCTTCCTAAGCTTCGCCTTAGACCAAGCTTGCTAATCTTCGGTCCATGAAGATTTCAGAGCTTGCCAAGCGAACCGGTGTCTCCACCCACGCCTTGCGCCACTATGAGCGCTTGGGGCTTTTGGAGCCGGTGCGCCATGCCAACGGCTATCGCGATCACACCGAAGCCATGCGGCGCGAAGTTGTCTTCATTGCCATGTCGCGCAAGATCGGCTTTTCCTTGGCTGCGATTGCCGGGCGGCTACCCACCTACCGCGCCGGGCGACTGCGCAACGCGGACATGGGGAGGCTTTGGAGGTGCGTGTTGCAGAAATAGATAAAGAGCTGGCCGCACTTGCTGCCCTGCGCGCGCAAGTTATCTCTCATATGAAATTGCTACAAAAACCACTGTTAAAAAAGACGGCGGCAAGCGCCACTTCCCACCCCTCACGCAAACGGAGTAAGAAATGAGCACAGGTGCTACAGACACGAACCCTAGTTTTAAAGCCTTGGAGCGCATGGTGCTGTCTATGCCCATGGCGCGCACGCTGGGTTTGCGTTTCAATAGCATAGCGCCATCCGAGGTGGAGCTTGAAATTCCCGTCCAGGACGCCTTTACCTTTCGGCCAGGCCAGTTACAGGCGACGGCGGTATTTGCCATCGCAGACTTTGCGGCGGTGGCCGCAGCCGGCACCACCCTCAAGCCCGGCTGGGTCAACGCCACTATCGACACGACCCTCAAACTGATTGCCCCCGCCCAAGGTGTTGCGTTACGAGCCAGAGGGCGGGTGATTGACGCTGGCAAGCTTCTGACGATTTGCGCCGCCGATGTGTACGCCGTGGCCGAAGACGGAAGCGAGACGCTGTGTGCAACGCTTTTAGGTACGGCGCGCAATATCGATATGAATCCGAGGCCCTAGTTAAGGACGAAGCTCTGGCGAGCTGGTGCTTGACCAGCCCGCTTCCAGCCTTACGAAGCTAAAGCTTGTGAGGTTCAGCGTCTTTTTCTCACCCCCGTCTAGGCATCCGCCAAGGCAGCATCATGCGCACCGGCAGCGACACCAGGCGCGGTACATCCAAAGATTCATGGACGGCCGTGACGTCTTCGCCCAGCAGGCGGGTGCGCAGCAGGGAGCGCACGTAAAACGGCGTGTCTTCCAGGGTGCTGACCAGTTGCGGGGTGCTGCCCGCTTCGCTGCTCATAGCGCGGGCTATGCGCCAGCCTGATGTGGGTAGGGCGTGGCGTGGTGGGGCTTCGAAAGCGCTGGTCTCTCCGTTGCGGGCAAAGCGTTGCGCCACCACGCGGCCCGGGCCTTCGCGGGGGCGTACGTCATAGACCACCGCAGTGTCGCCATTGGCCATTTCGGCGCGCGCCCAGTCCCAGTCGCGAAAGCCTTTTTCTACGGGCTCGTCGCCTTCGTTGGAGTCCATGTAAGCGTGGCCGCTCCAGCGTGCGCTGGGCTTGTCTAGCTCCACCTCCACGCGCGAGCAGGGCGCGATCGGGCCCCAGCGGTGGCGTCCTGCGTTATCCAGGGGGGTGACAAAATTGCACAGGCCTTCGGGCCGCACGGTGACGCGGCCACGCACGCGCATAGGGATGGGCACATTGATTTCGTCAAACTCGATGCGCAGCGCCTGACCGTCCCAGTGCAGGCTGCTGGGGCCTATGCGGTAGTGGTCTGCGCTGCGTTCGATGTGGCTGCGGCCCCGCTCGGTCATGGTCCAGCGTTTGCCGGCTTTGCCGTACAGCGCGACGTTGAGCGCACAATAGTTTTCAGCCTCGGCTACGCCGCCGCCCAGACCGCGCGCCAGCGCGTAGTAGGGCGAGAATACGCTGCCCACAAAGGCGATGATGGACAGGCCGTGCTGGCCGTCGTCGCTTAGCGCGTCGACATACCACCAGAGATAAGCACCCGGCGCGACCGGCTGGTCGAATCGTGGTGTGCCATCAGCGTGGCGGCCGCCAACCGGCCCGACATG
>CAMBFN010000120.1 GCA_945865425.1 Comamonas sp. lk
GGCGGCCTGATTACCTCTACCTTGCTCAGCCTGCTGGTAGTGCCTGCGGTGTTTACCTATATCGACGACCTGGAGCGCTGGTTGGTGCGCGTGCTGGGTCGCTTGCGGACGAGGCACAATGGCGTAACTCCGCCTGAGCCAAAAAAGGAACCCCTATGAACGCCCACCTCAAGCCCGAAATCGCTGCAATTGCGCCTGGCACCAATGCCGACTGGCACGCCCGACGTCTGGCCGCTACGCCGCGCGGAGTGGCTGTGATGGGCGATTTTTTTATCGACCACGCAAAAAATGCCGAGTTTTGGGATATCGAGGGCCGTCGCTTCATCGACTTTGCCGGCGGCATTGCGGTGCTCAATACCGGCCACATCCACCCCAAAGTACAGGCCGCAATTGCCGCCCAACTGCAACGCTTTACCCATACCTGCTACCAGGTCGTGCCCTATGCGGAATATGTGTCGCTAGCTGAACGCATCAACGCTATCGTGCCGATCGATGGCCCGACAAAAACCGCGTTTTTCTCCACTGGCGCCGAAGCCGTAGAAAACGCTATCAAGATTGCGCGTTCGTACACCAAGCGCAGCGGCGTCATCGCGTTTGGCGGTGCCTTCCACGGGCGCAGCATGTTTGCCGTTGCGCTGACCGGCAAGGTGCAGCCCTACAAAGCCGGTTTTGGCCCCTTTGCCCCTGAGATTTACCACGCGCCTTTCCCCTGCCACTGCGCCAGCCTAGAGGAAACGCAAAAAGCGGTGGAGCAATTGTTCAAATGCGACATCGAGCCGAGCCGTGTGGCGGCGATTATTTTTGAGCCGGTGCAAGGCGAGGGCGGTTTCAACCCCATCCAAGCCAAGGCGGTGCAATGGCTGCGCGCTTTGTGCGATGAATACGGCATCGTGCTGATCGCCGACGAAGTGCAAACCGGCTTTGCCCGCACCGGCAAGATGTTTGCCATGGAGCATTATGGTGTTTCCCCCGATTTGATGACCCTGGCCAAGAGCATGGGCGGGGGCACCACCTTGTCTGCGGTGGTAGGCCGCAGTGCCATCATGGACGCGCCCAACCCCGGAGGCTTGGGCGGCACCTATGCCGGCCACCCCTTGGCAATTGCCGCGGCGCATGCGGTGCTTGACGTCATGGCCGAAGAACAACTACCGGCCCGCGCCCAGGTCTTGGGTGACCGATTGGTGGCGCATCTGCATCAAGCCAAAGCCGCTAATGCCTGCATTGGCGATGTGCGCGCCTTGGGCGCCATGGTGGCTTGTGATTTTGTCAACCCGCAGACCGGCGCGCCCGACGCCGAAAAAGCTAAACAAGTGCAGCAAGCGGCCCTGAAAAAAGGCCTGCTCTTATTGACCTGTGGTGTCTATGGCAACGTGCTGCGCTTTTTGTTCCCCTTGACGATCGAAGACGCGGTGTTCGACGAAGGGTTGGACATTCTTGCGCAGGTACTGTCCTGATTGAAGGTCAGTGCGGGTATGGCAAATAGTTCCTTGGAAGAACGCGTGCTTGCGCTGCAAGCACAAGGCATCCATTCCATATTGGCTCAGTTTTGCGACATCCATGGCGTGGCTAAAGGCAAGCTGGTGCCGCTGGATAATTTGCAAGAATGGGCGGAGCAGGGCGCCGGTTTTGCTGGCCCCAGCATCTGGGGCACGGGCCTACCGCGCCACGGTGCCACCAGCGAATACTATGGCCGCGTGCAGCCAGAGAGCCTGCGCCCCTTGCCCTTTATGCCTGGCGTTGCGCATGCAGTCTGCGATGGCTTTGCCGGCGGCCAGCCGCTCGCTACTTGCTCACGCCAGGTGCTCAAAGCGGCCACCGATGCATTAGCCCGCCGCGGCTGGACGATGTGGGTGGGCATAGAGCCTGAATTTTTTCTATTGCGCCAAGATGCCGCAGGGCAGTGGACGCTGGCCGATGCGCAAGATACGCTGGCCAAACCGTCGTATGACCTCAAAGCCATTCACCGGAACTATGCGTTTTTAGACGATATGCGTGTGGCGCTGGGCGCTTTAGGTTTTCGCTTGCAACAGATGGACCATGAAGACGCATGCGGCCAGTATGAAATCAACTATGCACACGACCATGCCCTGGCCGCAGCGGACCGCTATATGCTTTTCAAGCTGACAGCCCATGCCATTGCGGCGCGTCACGGTCAGGTGTTTAGCAGCATGCCCAAACCGCTGGCGCATGCGCCGGGCAGTGGTTTGCATTTCCATATCAGCATCACCGATGCACAGGGCAGGGCGGTTTTTGCCGATGCGGCCGCTAGCCTGGGCCTGAGCACGGAGGGCCACCAATTTGCGGCAGGGCTTTTGCACCATGCCGACGCGCTAGCTGCTTTGTGCGCACCCACCGTCAACAGTTACAAGCGCCTGGCCAGCAGCCCTAGCGCATCAGGCACCACCTGGTCGCCGGTGTGGAAGGCCTACGGCGACAACAACCGCACCTGCTTGCTGCGCACCGTGGCCGGGCGCATGGAGTGGCGCTTGCCCGATCCGTCTTGCAATATTTATGCAGCCCTGGCAGGGGTGTTGCATGCCGGTTTACAAGGCGTAGACAAGGCCATGGCCGCGCCCGCGCCTTGTAACGAGGACTTGTATATCCGCCAGGCCAGCGGCCAGCCGATGCCGTCGCGCCTGCCGAAAAACCTAGAAGAAGCCATTGGCGCGCTGCAAGCCGACAGCGCGCTGCGCACTGCGGTGGGCGAAGCCTTTTGCGCGCAGTGGATAGCCCTTAAGCGCGCTGAGTGGGACGAATACGCCCAGCACGTCAGCGCTTGGGAAACGCAGCGCTACGCAGACGCGTTTTAAAGCCAACTGCCGCGTTCGTGGTGGGCCTTTCGCTGGCTCGGAGCTTTTCTCGCATTGTGGGAAATAGAGCTTCAGAGTCACCAAGGAATTATTTCGCATTAAGAAATATTCATAATTCATGGTGAAAAAATGTCTCTAAGTTATTGATTTTATTCAAATAATATTTAGTCTTATATAAGACATAAGATTGTTGCCAGGTCTTATATAAGACTTACAATTGCCGCACTGCACCATGCGCCACGGTGGCCGGGGCCCGATCAATCAAAAGGAGTTTTCATGCCGCAAGCACTCAAGGAACAACTGAGCCGCGAACAACAAGTCGCACAACTGGAAAAAGACTGGGCTACCAACCCGCGCTGGAAAGGTATCAAGCGCGGTTACTCTGCAGCCGATATCGTCCGCCTGCGCGGCTCGTTCCAAGTCGAGCACACGCTGGCCCGCCGCGGTGCCGAAAAATTGTGGGATTTGCTGCACGACGAGCCCTATGTCAACTGTCTTGGCGCGCTGACCGGTGGCCAAGCTATGCAACAAGTCAAGGCCGGCGTGAAAGCCATTTACCTCTCCGGTTGGCAAGTCGCTGCCGACAGCAATGAATACTCCGCTATGTACCCGGACCAATCCCTGTACCCCGTGGACTCGGTGCCCAAAGTCGTAGAGCGCATCAACAACTCCTTTACCCGCGCCGACGAAATCCAGTGGTCCAAAGGCGTAGGCCCTGGCGACAAAGGCTATATCGACTACCACGCGCCCATCGTGGCCGATGCCGAAGCCGGCTTTGGCGGCGTACTCAATGCCTACGAACTCATGAAAGCCATGATCCGCTCGGGCGCGGGCGGCGTGCACTTTGAAGACCAACTGGCCTCGGTCAAAAAATGCGGCCACATGGGTGGCAAAGTGCTGGTGCCCACCACCGAAGCGGTGCAAAAACTCAAAGCAGCGCGCATGGCGGCTGACGTGTATGGCGTGCCCACCCTGGTGATCGCCCGTACCGACGCCGAAGCGGCTGATCTGGTAACCAGCGACTTTGATCCCATCGACCAACCCTTCCTCACGGGTGAGCGCACGGCCGAAGGTTTTTACAAAACCCGCAAAGGCATGGACCAGGCCGTAGCCCGTTCGGTAGCCTATGCCGAATATGCGGATTTGGTGTGGTGCGAAACCGGCACGCCGGACCTGGACTTCGCGCGCAAATATGCCGAAGCCGTGCACGACAAACACCCCGGCAAGATGCTGGCTTACAACTGCTCGCCGTCGTTTAACTGGAAGAAAAACCTGGACGATGCCACCATCGCCAAGTTCCAGCGCGAACTCGGCGCTATGGGTTACAAATACCAGTTCATCACGCTGGCCGGTATCCACAACATGTGGTACCACATGTTTGACCTGTCACAAGACTACGTCAAGCGCGGCATGACTGCTTATGTGGAAAAAGTGCAAGAGCCCGAATTCGCCGCCCGCGACCGTGGCTACAGCTTTGTGTCGCACCAACAGGAAGTGGGCACGGGCTACTTTGACGAAATCACCACCGTCATCCAAGGCGGCCGCTCCAGCGTCACCGCGCTGACGGGCTCTACCGAAGAAGAGCAGTTCCACTAAAACGCCGACCCGCACCGGGCCGTTCGCGGCTTGGGTGGCCGGCATGCGCAAAAAACGCGTCAACGTGGACTTCCCCACCTGGATGATCGACTCCTTAGATCGCGAAGCTAGCCGGATGGGCGTGACACGGCATCGGTTGTCAAAGTGTGGATGGCTGAGCGCCTGGCGGCAAGCGCTGCAAAGTAATGTATCGGCGCTGAATGATTCGATTTTGGAAACACAGATCGGTTATGGGTAAATAATCGATAGTGCTAGCGGGGCAGGGATAAAACACCGCGTCTTACATCCCCGCCACCAAGCCATCCCTGCGCGCATCGCTCGCCGCCACATAACCTTCCTTGCCCGGATCGCCAGCGCGCCAGATGAATTGGCCGGCGCCGAAGTCTTGGTAGCTGTCGTTCATCACTTCCATCTGGTGGCCGCGCGATGCCAAGCCTTGCACGGTGTCGGTGGCCATGCCAGATTCGACGTTGATGGCCAGGCCGGTGTTAAAGCGCCAGCGTGGTGCGTCGCAAGCGGCTTGCGGGTTTTGTCCGTAGTCCAGCATGCGCACCAGGGTTTGCACATGGCCTTGGGGTTGCATATTGGCGCCCATCACGCCAAAGCTCATCACCGGCTGGCCGTCGCGCGTCAGGAAGGCGGGAATGATGGTGTGGAATGGTTTTTTGCCCGGCGCCACCAGGTTGGCGGTATTGGGCGCATGCGGGTCGGTGCTAAAGCCGTGGCCCCGGTTTTGCAGACTGATACCAAACTGCGGCTCCACGCAGCCAGAACCAAAGCCCATGTAATTACTTTGGATAAAGCTGACCATCATGCCGTTTTCATCGGCAGTCGTCAGGTACACCGTGCCGCCCTGGGCTGGGTTGCCGGGGCCAAAAGTTTGGGCGCGCTGCATATCGATCAGCGCGGCGCGCCGGGCCAGGTAATGCGGGTCTAGCAGTTGCGTGGTACTCAGCGCCATGGCTTGCGGGTCGGCCACGTAGCGATAGACATCGGCAAAGGCCAGCTTCATAGCCTCGATTTGCACATGCTGGCTGTCCACGCCGTCGCGCGCCATGGCTGCAATGTCAAAGTGCTCCAGCATGCCCAGCGCCATCAGCGCGGCAATGCCCTGGCCGCTGGGTGGTATTTCGTGCACGGTGTAACCGCGGTAGTTATGCGCCAATGGCGTCACCCACTGGGGCTGAAAAGCCGCCAGGTCCGAGGCGCGTAGGCTGCCGCCGTGTGCGTTGGAAAAGCGTTCCATCGCTTGCGCCATTTCGCCCCGGTAAAAGGATTCGCCTTGGCTTGCCGCGATCTCGCGCAGGCCGCGTGCAGCGGCGGGAAACTGGAATAACTCGCCGACCTGGGGCGCGCGCCCATAGGGTAAAAAGTGTTCGGCAAAGCCGGGCAGGCTTTGCAGCTCTGGCGTAGCGGCAGCCCATTTTTGCTGGACCGCCACTGGCACTAGGTAGCCGCGCTCGGCAATCTCAATCGCCGGCTGCATCAATTCGGCGAAAGGTAGTTTTCCAAAACGCTGGCCCATAGCGGCCCAACCGGCGACGGCGCCAGGCACGGTGACCGCGTCCATCCCGCGCTTGGGTGGCGTGGCTTGGGCCTTGCCGTATTTGTTGTGAAAGTAGTCTGGTGTCCAGGCAGCAGGCGCGTGGCCTGAGCTGTTGAGCCCATGCAGTCCTTGCCCATC
>CAMBFN010000121.1 GCA_945865425.1 Comamonas sp. lk
AGGCCCGTATCCATACCGGCCTTTTCTTTCACCGCCAACTCGGCTTCGGTAGTACCACCGGCTTTGCATTCCTCGATAAACGCTGCCAATACCGGGTTGCTTGAAGCCGCATGCTGCGCCAAGGGATGCTCAGGCGCCACCGCGCAAAAAGTCACGCCCATGATGGTGTCGGCCCGCGTAGTAAAAACATACATGCGCCCCTCGCCGATCAAGGCACCACTCGCGTCTTGGATGGTGTGGGGGAACGCAAAACGCACGCCTTCGCTCTTTCCGATCCAGTTTTCCTGCATCAGCTTGACGCGCTCAGGCCAGCCGGGCAGGCCGGTTTGTACATGGTCGAGCAATTCTTGCGCGTAGTCGCTAATCTTCAGGTAGTAACCCGGAATTTCACGCTTTTCCACCAATGCGCCGGTGCGCCAGCCGCGCCCGTCAATCACTTGCTCATTGGCCAACACCGTCTGGTCCACCGGGTCCCAGTTCACCACCTGGGTCTTGCGGTAGGCCACGCCAATATCGAGCATCTTCAAAAACAGCCACTGGTTCCACTTGTAATAACTCGGGTCGCAGGTCGCAACTTCACGGCTCCAGTCGATGGCCAGGCCCATAGCCTGCATCTGCTGCTTCATGTGGGCAATATTGTCGTAAGTCCACTTGGCCGGTGGCACGCCGTTTTTCAAGGCCGCGTTTTCGGCCGGCAGGCCAAACGCATCCCAACCCATGGGCATCAAGACGTTGTAGCCCTTCATGCGCAAATAGCGCGTCAGCATGTCATTGATGGTGTAGTTGCGCACATGGCCCATGTGCAGCTTGCCGCTGGGGTAAGGCAGCATGGAGCAGGCGTAAAACTTATTTTTACCGGCGTCTTCGCGCACGCGGTAGGCCTCGTGGCCGTTCCACAAAGGCTGCGCCCAATGGTCACGGGCGGCTTGCTCTATGGCTGTGTGTTGGTACTTGTCTTGCATTGGGGGGCGGTGTGGAAGGCGAGCACCATTTTAGGCGCGCACGGTGCCAAGCCTGCGGCCAGGGCCCAAGGTGCACACAAGCCAGGGCCCGCAGCCCTCAGCCCTTAGCGCGGCTTTTCAGTCACAAAGCCAATGCGGCTCAAACCGGCTGCATTGGCTAGCGCCATGAACTCCACCACCCGCCCATAGGGCACGGCAGAGTCGGCGCGCAACTGCACCTCGGTAGCCGGGTTGCGCTGGGCCGCTTGCTGCAAGGCCTGCTGCAAAGCCGCGCCTTGCAAGCGCTGCTCCTGCACATAGACCGCACCGGCCTGGTCGATGGTCACGGCCAGGGCTTGCGCATCGCTTTGGCTGCTGGCAGCGGCGCTGACCTTGGGCAGGTCCACCTTCACGGCGCTGAGCATCATGGGCGCGGTGATGATGAAGATCACCAGCAGCACCAGCATCACGTCGATCAGCGGCGTCATATTGATGTCGCTCATAGGCGCATCGCTGCGCTTGGCTTGAAGGCGCCCGAAAGCCATGGCGAGGTATCAGTCCAAGGCGCCGTCTGGCCGATAGGCTGTCGCCTGGCTTTGGTACACCAGCAATTCGCGCACATCGCGGGCAAAGCCTTCCAGGTCGGCTTCGATACGCCCAATCAGCCGCCCCAGTAGGTTGTAGCCCAGCACCGCCGGAATGGCCACCGCTAAGCCCGCAGCCGTCATGATCAAGGACTCGCCCACCGGGCCGGCAACCTGCGCAATACTGATTTGCCCGGCCTGCGCAATCGTCGCCAAAGCTACGTAAATACCCCACACCGTGCCCAGCAGCCCGACAAATGGCGCCATCGAGCCCACGCTAGCCAAAATGACCTGCCCCGCCTGCAAACGCCGCACGCCCGCTTGCAAGGCATCGCGCAGCACGCGCGTCAATTGCTGGGCGCTAGCGCCTTGGGCCGAAAGCCGAGGCTGCTCGTCATGGCGCATTTGCCTGCGGCCCGCTTCAATCAAGGGCGTCAGAAGCCCGGCGCGGTCAAACGTGGGTAAGCTGTGCAGCGCCTGCTCCACATCGGGGGCCTGCCAAAACGCCGCGATGCCGCGCTCCAAGCCCGCCAGTGCGCTGCGCAGGAAAAAGCTTTTCCACACAATGATGGACCAACTGGCCAAGGACATGAGCAGCAGCAGCCCCGCTACCGCTTTATGCACTGCGTCGCCTTCGAACATGCGCAACCCTGCTTAGCGCAGACCCAGCACATCGAACATATCGAACATGCCGTTTTGCTTGCCCGCCAAAAAACGCACCGCGCGCAAGCTGCCTTGGGCATAGGTGGAGCGGCTCGATGATTTGTGGCTGATCTCGATGCGCTCGCCGGTACCGGCAAACAGCACCGTGTGGTCGCCCACAATGTCGCCACCGCGTATCGTGGCAAAACCGATGCTGGACGGGTCGCGCTCGCCGGTAATGCCCTCGCGGGTATAGACCGCGCAATCGGCCAGAGTGCGCCCCTGCGCCTGAGCGATCACTTCGCCCATTTTTAGGGCTGTGCCCGAGGGTGCGTCCACTTTGTGGCGGTGGTGCGCTTCGATGATCTCAATGTCATAACCCGTCGCCATGGCCTTGGCAGCCAGCTCCAGCAACTTTAGGGTCACATTCACACCCACGCTCATATTGGGCGCCAGCATGATGGGGATATCTTTGGCCGCCTCGGCTATCTCTGCTTTTTGCGCCTCGCTAAAGCCGGTGGTGCCAATCACCATCGCCACGCCCAGGCGGCGGCACACGGCCAAATGCGCCATCGTCCCCTCCGGGCGGGTGAAGTCGATCAAGAATTTACTCTGCGCAAGGCCTGCTTCCAGATCCGGGGAAATCAGCACGCCGGTGCTTTGCCCGCCAAAGGCGCCGGCATCCTGGCCGATGGCCGGGCTGTCCGCACGGTCTAGCGCAGCGGCCAAGTGGCAATCGGCGCTAGCGCGCACGGCCTCCACTAGCATCTGGCCCATGCGCCCGGAGGCACCGGCAATAGCTATCGCGTGCGTCATGCGTGCGCTCCCTATCTCTGAATACAGCGGCGAGCCTAAGGCTCCAGCGGCGGGTAATTAGTGCGTGCCGGTGGCAGCGCAGGCGCTGCTGCCTTGGGCGCGGGCGCGGGGAACTTGGCCAGGGCCTCGGCGCTGGCTTGCATGGGTTTGGGTGCGGGTAGCTGCACCGTGGTGCGCAAACTGCTTACAAACTCAGACTCAGTAGGTAGCGCATCGGCTTCGATGCGCTCCATGCTGTCGCCTTTAAAAAAAACGGTGGCTTGGCGCAACTGACCAGGCTGGCCCTGCTGGTACAGGCTGAAGGCATATACCCAACGGTCGGCATGGAACACGCTGGTGAGCAAAGGCGTGCCCAACACGGCGGCCACCTGGGCCCGGCTGGCCCCCTTAGGAATGGCGGCGACTTGTTCGCGGCTGACCACATTGCCCTGGACAATTTCCATGCGGTAGGGCTCCAGCACCCCGGCTACCGAATTGCTGGCTTTGTCCAAACTGCTGCAGCCCGCTGCCAAACACAGCATTGCGGCCAGCGCAAACAAGGCCGCTAAACGGCGCAAAGTGGGTAGAAAAATCATGGTTTGCATGGGGCAGTAAGATCGCGGCATTGTAGCCCCGCCCCTGTAAGACCTGCTTTACGCATGAGCAACATCGACGAACTCAAAAGCACCGGCCTCAAGGCCACGCTGCCGCGCCTGAAGGTATTGGAAGTCTTCCAACGCAGCCTGCAGCGGCATATGTCGGCCGAAGACATCTACCGGGTACTGCTGCAAGAACGCGCCGATGTGGGTCTGGCCACGGTGTACCGCGTTCTTATGCAGTTCGAGCAAGCCGGTATTTTGAAGCGCAGCCAGTTTGAAGGCGGCAAGTCGGTGTTTGAGCTGGACCAGGGCGAACACCACGACCACCTGGTCTGCCTGGACTGCGGCCAAGTCGAAGAGTTTTACGACGCCGAAATCGAAAAACGCCAACACGCGGTCGCCAAAGCCAAAGGCTTTGCCATCACCGACCACGCCCTTAGCCTCTACGCCAGCTGCACCAAGCCAGACTGCGCCAACCGCAAAACTGCGCGCGCCTAAACCCTGTGTGGGTGGGTGGCGCACACCCCTCAGCGCAAAGGGCTTCCAAGCCAATACTCCGTCGCTAAGGCAGGCCTGTTTGTTGTAAAAATGTTACGCATTAGGCTTTAGTTATCTAATTTATAAGGTTTCCTTTGCCCGCTTGCGATCAGCCGTGGTCGAATGAACCATGTTCTTTTTACAGAACATGTTTTGTTTAACAATTTTCAGGGATTTGATATGAAAAAAACATTGATTGCTTTGGCAGCTATTGCTGCAGTTGGCGCTGCTTCTGCTCAATCCACACTTTATGGTGTGGTTGATTTGGGCTTCAGCAAGGTCACCGATAAGGATGCCGAGATCATCTCCGGCGGCTACAGCACCAGCCGCCTGGGCGTGAAGGGTAGCACGGATTTGGGCGGCGGTTTGAAGGGTTCTTACATGGTTGAGACCAAGCTCGATGCCGCAACTGGCGGCGTAGATACCGTGTTGGGCAATCGTGGCGCCTCGGCCGGCGTAAGCGGCTCTTTTGGCTCGATCTCCTTGGGACGCCAATTCACGCCATTTGCGGTTTCTTTGTTCAATGAACCGCTGGAGTACGATGGTTTCTCCACCTTCTATTTCGGCAGTGTGCAGAGTGATCGAGTGTGGCAAAGTAATTCCGTTTTGTACAAGACGCCCAACATGAGCGGCTTGACTGCAAGTGGCATGTACTCGGCAATTTCGGGCAACACCTACACCTCGGTGGGCGGTAATTATGCGACCGGCCCCTTTACGCTGGATGCGGCATGGGAATCTGACAAGAAAACCGTCTCATCGGTCACGACCACCACGACTGCCTGGAATGTGGCTGGTGCCTATAACGCCGGTGTCGCCACTTTGTATGCTGCATTGCAAGGTGCTGAGAACGGTGGTGCCAACAAACAAACCGCTTGGAACCTGGGCGCTGGCATCCCGCTGGGTGATGGAATGACGGCCCAGTTGGGTTATTACTCTGTCAAAGTGGCGGATACCAACAGCTACCTGGGTGCCGCCTTGGTCAAAGAGTGGAACAAGCAAACGCGCCTGTATGGTGGTTTTGTGTCGTCCATGATGAAAGAACCTGCCACCGCGAAAGACAGCACAACAATCAAAGCTGGCGTGCGCTACAGCTTCTGATCTGGCAACTGGCCTGGTGCCAGTTGGGCAAAGTAAAGCTTTCACGAAAAAGCCCCGCTGTATCGCTACAGCGGGGCTTTTGAGTTTTCAAACTCTCACACTGGCACTAGGCCAGCAGGGGAATTAGAAGTCGATGCGGGTACCGATTTTGAAAGTGTTAGCACTGTCGATCGATTGGATGCCGGCATAAGCAACCGTCTTGGCGGTAACTGGCATGATGTACTGAGCGCCCCAACCAGTTTTGGTGGTGTCTTTACCAGAAACAGTCGCTGTGTTGGAAGCGAAGCCAACTGACACAGAATCTTTAGCCACTGGCACTTTCACACCAAAGGTGTAACCGGTTTCTTTGGACGTAGCAGAGTACTCTGTGCTAACCATTCCACCATACAGGTTGGCTGCGCCAACGTTGTAGTTGATAGCAAACACGTTGGTTTTTGTGGATACCGTGCTTACTTGCTTTGTGCCGTCGAAAGAACCGTCAAAAGCTTGGTAAGCGTAGTTGATAACCAAAGGACCAGCGCCATAGTTCAAACCTAAGCCGGTGTAGTTGGTAGCGCCTTGGGTGTTTCCTGTCACATTATTGGCGACCAAAACGAAACCTTGGAAACCGCTCATAGCAGGCGTTGCGTACTGGATAGAGCTCTTTGCGTTACCCATTCCGGTATTGCCGCCGTCCGCATTCCAAAGGCCAGCAGCCAAAGGCGTGAAGCCGTTGTACTCAAGCGCGTCCGTAGTCCAGATGGCATTGTCAACGGGGGTCCACTGGTTACCGATGGTCACGGCGCCGAAACTGCCAGCCAAGCCAATGGTGGCCGTACGG
>CAMBFN010000122.1 GCA_945865425.1 Comamonas sp. lk
TTGTCGCTGCAAGTCATTACCGCCGCCATCTTGTTGGCAGGGCAGTCCATCTCTACCGCCGTGGGTTTGTCTATGGCCATGCTGATGGACCCCAACTTAGGCAATGTGCCGGTAGTCGCGCAATTTGTGCTCATCTTGTCCACGCTGATTTTTGTCGGTCTGGGCGGACACACCATGCTGCTGGCGCTGCTTGTCGATAGCTTTAACAGCCTGCCGATTGGTAAAGGGCTGCTCACTGCCACGGCCTGGGCACATTTTGTGAAGTGGAGCTCCATGATTTTTCTGGGCTCCGTGCTGTTGGCCTTGCCGATCATGGTGACCATGTTGTTCATCAATATCGGCCTGGGCGTGGCCACCCGCGCCGCGCCCAGCCTGAACCTTTTTTCACTGGGCTTGCCGGTCATGATTGTGGCCGGCTTTGCCGTCATGATGGTCGCCCTGCCCAGCATGGGCGCACGCATTGAATGGCTCTGGCTGCAGGGCTTTATGGAAATACGGGGCCAGATCAGCCCTGCGGGGGGCTAAGCCATGGCGGATGACAGCGGCGATCGCACCGAAGACCCCACCGCGCGGCGCCTCAAGCGTGCGCGCGACGACGGCCAGGTCGCCCGCTCGAACGAACTACCGGCAGCAGCCGTCATGATATGCAGCGTCTTCATGCTGCTAATGCTGGGCGACGTGTGGTTTAAACAGTTATCGGTGTATTTTGGCGCCGGCTTTACTTTTGACCGCAAGTTACTGGAATCGCCCATGCTGCTACCGGCCGCCTTTGGCAGCCAATTGCTCCATGGCCTGCTATTGGTCTTGCCGTTGATGCTGCTCACCATGGTGGTGGCGATATTGGCTTCGGGCGCCACCGGCGGCTTCTTGTTTTCGCTCAAATCCATACTGCCCGATTTTTCCAAACTCAACCCCATTAGCGGGATGAAAAAAATCGTCGGCGTCAATGCCGCCGTCGAGTTACTAAAATCGATATTGAAAATGGTTTTGATCGGTGCGGTGCTGGTCAATTTGCTGAGCAACCACTTTGCCGAACTGATGGCCCTGGGATCCATGGCGCTGGAGCCGGCCTTGGCCAAAGCGGGCAGCCTGATTTCCGAATCGGTGATGTGGCTTACGCTGTGCCTGGTGCTGGTCGCGATGATCGATGTGCCTTACCAAAAATACAGCTTCATGAAGCGCATGCGCATGACCAAGCAAGAGATCAAGGACGAGCACAAAGACATGGAAGGCCGCCCCGAGGTCAAGGCGCAAATCCGCCGTCGCCAACGTGAAGTCTCCACCGCACGCATGATGCAAAAAGTCAAAGAAGCCGACGTCATCATTACCAACCCGGAACACTTTGCGGTAGCCCTGTCCTACGACCCGACCTCCGACGGTGCGCCCCTGCTGCTCGCCAAAGGCGTAGACCACAGCGCCGCGCGGATTCGCGAAGAAGGCAAAACGCACAGCATCGAAATTTTTGCCGCACCCGAACTGGCCCGTGCGCTGTACTTCACCACCGAGCTGGACCAACCCATCCCCGAGGCCCTGTATTTCGCTGTGGCCCAGGTGATTGCGTACGTGTTCAGCCTGGCCCAGGTCGAGCCGGGGGTGGACCCGATGGCCCGCCCGGCACCCAAGCTTCCGGCGTCCATGTTGTTTGATACCAACGGTAAGCCTTTGCACCCTGAGGCAGTAGCCGCATGACCGAACTTCACTTCCCTGGCGACGACAGCATTGCGGGCGTGCAGCCGCTGCTTTTTCGCGTCGCCGACCGCATGCGCCTGGAGGGCTATGTCTCTGCCCTGGTACAAGACAATATGAGCCTGTCCCTGGTCAGTGGCTTTGACGCCATCTTGGACCACTATGGCAAATTGCTCGTCGCCCGCCTGCGCGAAGCGGCACCGCACATCGGTCTGGAAGTCTGCTTTCCCGCCAGCGCAGACGCCCTGATCACCCGTTTTAACGAAGTGTTACAGGACTACTCCATCGAAGACGCGATGGGCGCCAAATTCCATAATGCGCCGCCCAAAATCTGGATCGTGCACGACGCCGGCGCACTGCCGGACAATGAAATTCAGCTCCTGGCGCGTTTGGTGCAGCATTTCCCTGGTGCCAATATCCGCGTGGTCATGTTGTTTAACGCCTCCAGCCAAAAACAAAAACTACTGGCCGCTTTTGGCCGACGCATCCTCAGCTGGGAAATCGAGCCACCTACGGCTGAGCAATCCGACATCTTGCTGGAACAGGCCCGCGCCCAAGGCCGCGAAGGCGTGGTGGGCGCGCTGCTGCGCCAGATTTCACCGCAGAAAAAGCCCGCACTACACCCCATGGCCATGCCTGAGCTGGTGGTCGAACCGCCCGCTACGGCGCCGCCAGCTGAGGCCAAAGCCCCGGCTGCGCCTGCCCAGGACGCGCCTGCAACACCAGACAGCGCACCGTCGCGCAAACTCTGGCTCTGGGCCAGCTTGGCAGCGGCGCTCCTTTTGGTATGTGTTTTCGGTGTCTTGGTGCTTTACGGCGTGATTCCCACCGGGGCCAAGGCGGTGCAGGAACTGCAAGACTTGCTGCGTGGCAACAGCGCCCCCGCCGTCAGTGCCGCCAGCAGCGCAAGCAATGCGGCTGCGGTCAGTGCGCCACCAGCCCCATCCGATGCCAATCGGGCAGCCGAAGCGGCAAACCCCGCACCAGTGGCTGCCACCACAGCACCTGTCTTGGCCGCGCCCCCCAAACCGGTCGAAGAAGTGGAAACCATTGTGCTGCCTTCTGGCGCGCGCAGCAAAGTCGCTGCGGCCACGCCCGAGCCAGTGGCCAAAGAAGTGAAAGAAGCGCCCAAGGCAGCCGACGAAGCCACTATTTCGCAAAACCAGGCGGGCCAAGCCTGGGTGCGCCAGATGCCCGCAGGCACCTTCTTAGTCCAGCACACCATCTTTCCCACCTACGCCGAGGCCAATAGCTGGCTGCAAGCCCGCCCCGCGCTGCGCCGCGCACGCATCGTGGCCAATTACCTGCCCAACCTGCCCACGTTGCAGTACTCGGTGGTGTCGGGCCCTTTTAGCTCCTTAGGCGATGCCAGTGCCTATGCCGATAGCCCGGGTGTGCCCAAAGACCCGCAAATCCGCTCAGCACGTTTTATGAAAGAGCAGTTTTCGCAGGACAACATGGTGGGCGCCAACCCGCGGCGCGCGGAGAACAAGCGATGAAAGAGCCAGAATTTTTCCCCAGCCATGCGCCCCATGTGGTGGAGATGCCCGAAGGCAGCAATGTTGCCAAAAGCAAGTCAGCGCAAGTAGGCACCGATATTCGCCGTGTTGAGAAAGGCGAAACGATTGCCGACGAAGAACTGAAAATTGCGCCCGACAACATCGTTCGTTTGGAAAATGCCGCAGCTGCTGCCAGCAATATCGTCAAGCTACCGCCGCAGCAAAAGAAAGAGCTCAAAACCGTCGCAATTGCAAGCGCAGAAGAAGACGCGAAAGCCGGCACCCAAGCGGACGCCGGTGACGACCTGGGCTACTTGGAAGCTGAATTTGAGACCGAAGAAATGGTCGAAATGGATTTCCCCGCCCGCGTGATTCAACTCAAGATTGAAAACGACGCGATGCGTGAAGAACTCAAAGCGCTCGATGCGCTCATCAACGGCGGCTAAGCCCCAATCCCCGCGCCACCCAGAGGTAAGCAACTATGTCCGACAAACCCACTGCACTGACACCCGACGAAGCCTCCGCGATTGAGGCCATTAGCGGTATCGCACCAGCAGCCCCGACTGAGACTGTCTCGCATGATGCGGCCAGCGAACCCGTGCTGCACGAGGAAGCTGCCGCTGAGACTGCGCATCCGGCCAGCGAGCACGGCAACGAGGGCGGGGCCTTGCACGGCGGAGCCCACGACCACGACCATGGCCATCATCATGGCCATGATGATGAACATCACGCCGACCACCATGATGCTGCGCACCCGGCGCCAGACGGCCAGGACGCGGAAATGGCGGAGATGAAGTCCACCATGTTGGACTCAGCCGAGCTGGCCAATCGGGCCGCAGGCATGGCTGCCAAGGCGGCAGGCAATATGCATGGTGCATCAACCCAGCTGATCGAAAGCTACGCCGGACAAAAGATGTATCTCATCGTTGTGCTGGGCGTGTTTGGCCTGCTGATGGTGCTGGCCATCACCGTGTTTGCCTTCATGTCCTTTCGACTGCAGCAGCGCGTGACCCAAGCCGATGCCATGCTGATCGCAGTAGGTAAGCGCGTCATCGCTATGGACGAGGGGCTGGAGCTTTTCACGGGCCATGGAGAAGCCCTGCGCGAAGTGGCCAGCAAGCAAGAGGCCATCATCAGCGCCCAAACCAAAATTGAACTGCGCCTGGACGAAGTGATGCGCGGCGTGCAAGGCGCTGTCGATACGATTTCCAAACCCGTCGCCCAAGACAAAGGCAAAGATAAGGCGCCCGATGTGGCCAAGCTCATCAAAGACTTGGACGGCAAACTGCAAGCCCAGGCCAGCGCCATCAACAACCTGAGCAGCCAGGTGCGCGCAGTAGGCAACCCGGCACCGGCCCGACCCGACCCGGCTGCAGTGCGCAAGGAAGCAGAAGCCTTAGTGCGCCAACTCAAAGCCGCAGAAGCCAGCGTAAAGCCCGCAACGCCCAGCCCAACGTCACCGTCCGCTGCGCCCAAAACGCCGGAAAAACCGGTGGAAAAAGTGGTGCAATACCCGCGCATTCAAAACACCGGCAAGACGCCCGAAGGCCAATAAGTATTTAGGCTTGGTGCACTGCGACGGCCTTTTAGCTGCCTTCGCGCAGGCCGAACTTTTGGATTTTTTCGATCAGCGTAGTGCGCTGCACGTTCAGGATGCGCGCCGTTTGTGACACATTGCCATTGGTGCGGCTGAGCGCCTGGGCAATCAGGTCGCGCTCAATTTCGGCCAAACGGTGTTTCAAGGACAAGCCTTCGGGCGGCAACACCGGCAAGGCCTGCGACATAAAAGTCATTTGCTCGACCTGGTTGGGCTCGGCCTCATCTTGGTCTTCGTCCTCGTCGGACAATTCGTCGAACAAACCTCCGGAAGTCGGCCCATCGGGAAAAGCGCCTGCGGCCAGCGCCATCTCCATCTGCGGCAAATCCCCTGAATCGGCCAGCGCTTTGTAGGCCAGCATGCCCTTGGGCAATAGGCTCTTGGAAAAATCTTTCAGTTCCAAACACTGACCGGCAAACAAGGTACTAAAGCGATCGATCAAATTGGATAACTCGCGCACATTGCCCGGCCATGTGTAGGCCTGCATCGCGTAGGTGAAGTCCGGCGCAAAAGTGATCGGCTTTTCACTGGGCCCGGCGTGGTGTTTGGCAAAAAATTGCAGCAGCAAGGGCACGTCGGTGGCGCGTTCCCGCAAGGGCGGCGTATTGAGCGGCAGTACATTGAGCCGGTAGTACAAATCCTCCCGAAAGCGTCCGGCGGCGATTTCCGCTTCCAAGTCGCGGTGGGTAGCGGCGATCACACGCACATCAATGGGTACCGGCTTGGTGCCGCCCACCGGGTCGATCACGCGCTCTTGCAGCACGCGCAGCAGTTTGACTTGCAATTCCAGCGGTAAATCGCCGATTTCATCCAGGAAAATAGAGCCGTTGTGCGCCAGCTCAAAGCGCCCCACCCGGTCGGTCACGGCGCCGGTAAACGCGCCTTTGCGGTGGCCGAATAGCTCGCTCTCGATCAAATCTTTGGGGATGGCTGCGCAATTTATCGGCACAAAATTAGCGTTCGCCCGATGCGACAAATCATGCAGCGAGCGCGCCACAATTTCTTTGCCAGTGCCGCTCTCGCCGGTAATCAGCACGGTGGAACTCGATGCCGCCACCACAGGCAGCAGGTCCCGGATGGCCCGGATGGCATCACTTTCACCAATAAAATTGATAGCTTTTCGCGACATGGA
>CAMBFN010000123.1 GCA_945865425.1 Comamonas sp. lk
ATAAGAAAAATTAGGCGAACCATACACGCAAGCGGGCTGCAATAGTCATATTAAGGTGCCCAACGCAAAAAATTACGGTACAGGGCCAGGCCCTGGGCAGCGCTTTTTTCGGGGTGAAATTGCGTGGCAAAAATATTGTCGCGGGCCAGCGCGGAGCAAAAGCGCCCGCCGTAATCGGTCTGGCCAGCGCAGTGCGCCGCGTCTTGCGGATCGGCGAAATAGCTGTGCACAAAATAGAAATAACTGCCGTCGGGCACACCTGCCCACACCGGGTGCGCGCCCTTGCCGTGATCCGCCTGCCAGACTTGGTTCCAGCCCATTTGCGGTACTTTATAGCGGCTGCCGTCGTCCTGCAAGCGCCCGTCCAGAGAAAATTTGCGCACCGTGCCGGCCATCAAGCCCAGGCCGGGCGTGTCCAATTCCTCGCTATGGTCCAGCAGCATTTGCATGCCCACGCACACGCCCATCAAGGGTTTGTGCGCCGCAGCATGCAGCACCGCGTCCAGCATGCCGCTGGCGCGCAGTTCGGCCATGCAGTCGCGCATGCCGCCTTGGCCCGGCAGTACCACGCGCTCGGCGTCCATCACTTCTTGCGCACTGCGTGCCCATATCGCTTGCACGCCTTCCTGCGCGGCGGCGTGCATAACGGCCTGGGTGACCGAGCGCAAATTGCCCATGCCGTAATCGACGATAGCAACGGATTTCATGGCGGGGTGGCACAAGCCTCCGGGCGGGGTGTCACGTCAGAGCGAGCCCTTGGTGGACGGGATGGTGCCAGCGGCGCGCGGGTCGCGCTCCACCGCCATGCGCAAGGCGCGGGCAAAGGCTTTGAAGACGGTCTCGCACTGGTGGTGCGCGTTCTCGCCCTTGAGGTTATCAATATGCAGCGTGGCACCGGCATGGTTGACAAAGCCTTGGAAAAATTCATGCGCCAACTGGGTGTCAAAGCCGCCGATCATGCCGCTTTTAAAGGGCACGTCCATTTCCAAACCGGGGCGGCCTGACAGGTCGATGACCACGCGCGAAAGCGCTTCGTCCAGCGGTACGTAGGCGTGGCCGTAGCGGCGTATGCCTTTTTTCTCGCCCAGCGCTTTGGCAAAAGCCTGGCCGAGGGTGATGCCCACGTCTTCCACGGTATGGTGCCCGTCGATATGCAAATCGCCTTGGGCCTGGATGTCCAGGTCGATCAGGCCGTGGCGAGCAATCTGGTCAAGCATATGGTCAAAAAAGCCGATACCCGTGGACAACTGGGCCTGGCCGCTGCCGTCCAGATTGAGGGCCACGCGGATGCGGGTTTCGGCGGTGTTGCGGGTGACTTCGGCGCTGCGGGCGCCGCCATCGCCAGGGGGCTGGGGCAGCACGCTTACCAGGCTGGAAGCTGTGTCAGTCATAAAGAGGCCTCAAGCGCTGCGAGTAGCAGCGTGTTTTCAGGGGCTGTGCCCACCGTCAGTCGCAGACAGTTGGCCAGCAGCGGGTGCATTGTAGAAACGTTCTTCACCAAAATCTGACGCTTTTTCAGCGCCTCATGCAGACGCGCCGCCGCGCCAGGCTCGCCCGACACGCGCAGCAGAATCATATTCGCCTGGCTGGGAAAGGGCTGCAGGCCGGGCAGTGCGACCAGGGCGGCCAGCAGGCGCTCGCGTTCGCTACAGATGCGCGCCGCCTGTGCGGCAAACACAGTCGCATGCTCCAGGGCGAAGAGCGCGCATTCGGCATTGAGCACGCTGACGTTATAGGGAGGGCGCACTTTGTCCATCTGCGCCAGCAGGGCCGCCGGGGCTAGCGCATAGCCCAGACGCACACCGGCCAGGCCGAATTTGGACAGGGTGCGCATCAGCACGACCTGGGCGTTAGCGGCCGGGTCGCGGCGTATTTCGTCCAGCCAGGTGCTGTCCGCAAAGGGCTGATAGGCCTCGTCCACCACCACCAGAGCGCCGTAAGCACTAGCCTGCGCAATCAGGCGACGCAGCACGGCCGCATCCCACAAATTGGCGGTGGGGTTGTTGGGGTAAGCCAAATACACGATAGCCGGTTGGTGCTGCGCGATGGCGGCGGACATAGCCGCTTCGTCCAGCGAAAAATCAGCCTTTAGGGGCACGCCTACAAAGCCCAAGCCCTGCAATTGCGCAGACATGGCGTACATCACAAAGCCAGGCTCGGGCGCAAGAATGCAAGTGCCGGGCCGGGCACAGGCCATAGCCAGCATGGAAATTAGCTCGTCCGAGCCATTGCCCAGCGTCAGCCCATAGCCAGTCGGCAGGTCCACATAGCGTGCCAAGGCGGCGTGCAAATCTTGGATGCGTGCGCCCGGGTAGCGATTCAGGGCCACGCGGCCCAATTGCTCACCCAGTTGCGCTTGCAGGTCCAGAGGCAAGGCATAGGGGTTTTCCATGGCGTCGAGCTTGACCATGCCTGCTGCATCTTGCACCGCATAGGCATGCATGGCTTGCACATCGTCGCGGATAAAGCGCAAGTCCGGTGTTGGCGTGTTCATGCTTTGTTTCCTTGCAAACGCATTTCGGCTGCGCGTGCATGGGCTTGCAAGCCCTCGCCGTGCGCCAGTACCGACGCAGTCTGACCCAGTGTTTGTGCACCGGCCTCGGATACTTCAATCAAGCTGCTGCGCTTTTGAAAATCGTAGACACCCAAGGGCGAAGAAAAGCGCGCTGTGCCGGAAGTGGGCAGCACATGGTTGGGGCCGGCGCAATAGTCGCCCAGGCTTTCGCTGGTAAAGGCGCCCAGAAAAATCGCCCCTGCGTGGATCAGCAAAGGTTCCCACTGGTGCGGGTCGCTGCTGCTCACCTCCAGATGTTCGGGTGCGATGCGGTTGCTGATGGCGCAGGCCTCTTGCATGCTGCGCGTGTGTATCAGGGCGCCGCGTCCGTTGAGCGAGCCGGCGATGATGTCACGCCTTGGCATCTCGGGCAGCAGTTTGTCGATGGAAGCTTGCACCGCATCAATGTAGTGCGCATCTGGGCACAGCAATATGCTTTGCGCCAGTTCATCGTGCTCGGCCTGGCTAAACAAATCCATGGCGACCCAATCGGGCGGCGTGCTGCCGTCGGCCAGCACGAGTATTTCTGAGGGCCCGGCGATCATGTCGATGCCGACCGTGCCGAACACGCGCCGCTTGGCCGCTGCAACATAGGCGTTGCCCGGCCCGGTGATTTTGTCGACGCGGGGCACCGTCGCCGTGCCGTAGGCCATGGCGGCTATCGCTTGCGCGCCGCCGATGGTGAAAGCGCGGCTGACTCCGGCGACAAAGGCCGCCGCCAACACCAGCTCGCTGCGCTCGCCGCGCGTGGCTGTCTTGCCGCTGCCGGCCGCGCCGCCGGTGGCTACGCTGCCGCGCACCGGTGTAGGCACCACCATGATGATTTCGCCCACACCGGCCACATGCGCAGGTATGGCGTTCATGAGCAAGCTCGACGGGTAAGCCGCTTTGCCGCCGGGCACGTAAATCCCGGCACGGTCCAGCGGTGTGACTTTCTGCCCCAGCAAACTACCGTCCGCGTCGCGGTACTGCCAACTTTCGCCACAGGCTTTTTTCTGCGCTTCGTGGTAACTACGGATGCGTGCGGCGGCGTCTTGCAATGCGCGTTTTTGCGCTTCGGGCAAGCGGTCGAAGGCGGCTTTGAAATCGGCTTGGTGCAACTCCAGGTCGTCCATAGAAGCGGCCTGCAAACCGTCAAAGCGTGCGGTGTAGTCCAGCACGGCGGCGTCGCCGCGCGCTTTCACATCGGCCAGGATGTCTGCCACGCGCTGCTCGATAGCAGTGTCGGTGTCCGCCGACCAATGCAAGCGCTGTTGAAACAGGGTCTCGAAATCTGCCTGGGCGGTGGACAGGCGCAAGGGGCGGGCGTTCATACTGGAGGGCACCATGCCGTTTATGCGCCGCTGGGTCCGCTTGCGCCCACGACCGCGCCAAAGGCGTCGATGATGCGACGGATAGGTTCGCGCTTGAGTTTGAGTGCCGCTTGGTTCACGATCAGGCGCGAGCTGATATCCATGATGCGCTCGACCTCGATCAAATTATTGGCACGCAAGGTGTTACCGGTGGAGACCAAATCGACGATGGCATCGGACAGCCCCACCAAGGGAGCCAACTCCATGCTGCCGTAGAGCTTGATTAAATCCACGTGCACGCCTTTGCTGGCAAAAAACTCACGCGCAATGGCCACATACTTGGTAGCCACACGCAGGCGCGCACCCTGGCGCACGGCGTAGGCGTAATCAAAATCCGCACGCACCGCTACGCTGATGCGGCATTTGGCAATTTGCAAATCCAGCGGCTGAAACAAACCGGCGCTGCCCCCGCCCCAATCGACGCCATGCTCCAGCAAAGTGTCTTTACCAGTGATGCCCATATCGGCGCCGCCAAACTGCACGTAAGTGGGCACATCGGTGGCGCGTACCACCAGCACGCGCACATCGGGCTGGTTGGTATCGAGAATGAGCTTGCGCGAGCTTTCCGGGTCGTCCAGCACGTGTATGCCCGCCGCTGCCAGCAAGGGCACGGTCTCTTCAAAAATGCGGCCTTTCGATAAGGCAATGGTGATCATGGATGCGCTTCTTTAGATGTGCAAAACAAATTAACGGATGCGCTCAATGTCAGCGCCCAGGCCGCGCAGCTTGCTTTCCATGCGGTCGTAGCCTCGGTCCAGATGGTATATGCGGTCCACCACAGTTTCCCCCTCGGCCACCAGACCGGCAATCACCAAGCTGGCCGAGGCGCGCAAATCGGTCGCCATCACCGTGGCGCCGGACAAGCGTTGTACACCCTGCACCAAGGCCACTTTGCCTTCAATCTGGATATTGGCGCCCAGGCGCAGCAACTCGTTGACATGCATAAAGCGGTTTTCAAAAATCGTTTCAGTGCTGCGCGAGGCACCTTCCGAAATACAGTTCAGAGCCATGAACTGTGCTTGCATATCGGTAGGGAAACCGGGGTACTCGGTGGTGCGAAAACTCTGCGCTTGCAAACGGCCCTGCGCCTGGATGCGGATACCGCCTTGAACCGCCTGTACCTGCGCACCGGCGGCCTGTAGCTTTTCGATCACCGCGTCCAAATGGTCAGCGCGCCCATCTTTCAGAAATGCCTCGCCACCGGCAGCGGCGACCGCACACAAAAAAGTGCCCGCTTCAATGCGGTCGGCCACCACCTGGTGGGTACAGCCTTGCAAAGCATCCACACCCTGGATGCGGATGCGCCGACTGCCATGGCCTTCGATGCGCGCGCCCATGGCGATCAGCATTTCGGCCAGGTCGGGGATTTCAGGCTCTTGTGCGGCGTTTTCCAAAATGGTTTCGCCTTCGGCCAGGGCTGCAGCCATCAAAAAGTTTTCGGTGCCCGTGACGGTGACCATGTCGGTAGTGATGCGCGCGCCTTTAAGGCGCTTACGCCCGCCACCAATGCGCGCCAGCATATAGCCGTGTTCCACGGCAATCTCAGCACCCATGGCCGTAAGGCCTTTGAGATGCTGATCCACCGGGCGTGAACCAATGGCGCAGCCGCCGGGCAGCGAGACCTTGGCATGCCCGAAGCGCGCCAGCAAAGGCCCCAGGGCCAGCACCGAGGCACGCATGGTTTTTACCAACTCATAAGGGGCTTCGGGCGTGTGCAAGGTGCCGGAGTTGATTAACAATTCGCCGCCTTCTTGCTCGCTTACCTGCACGCCCATATTGAGCAAGAGCTTGCGCATAGTGGCGACGTCCTGCAAGCGCGGGACATTGCGCAGGCGCACTGGCTCGGGCGTGAGCAAGGCGGCGCACAGTTCGGGAAGGGTGGCGTTTTTGGCGCCCGAAATTTGCACTTCGCCCTG
>CAMBFN010000124.1 GCA_945865425.1 Comamonas sp. lk
TCGTTCACATCGTCCAGAAAAATCGCCACGTTCATGGCGCGCTCGGTGGGCATCATGTCGTCGTTCAGCCAAGTGCCGTAGTCCTGGTGCCATTGCCAGACGTCGCCCTCAAAAGCCATCTTGCCGTTGACCTTGAACTGGTGCATGTAGAGCTTTTCGCCCAACAGCATTTCTACCGGTTCGATCATGCGCGGATGGCGACCGAGCTTGCCAAAAGGCTTGCTCACCATGTGCGCTGCAAAATTGGTGCGCACCGCATCGCGGCCCTTTTCGCGCACATTGAAAGCGTCGCGCTTGGCGTAGAGCGCGGGTACCGCGTCCAGCAGGGTTTGGGTTTCCTCGGGCGAAAACTGGCTCGGGAAAAAGAGATAACCGTCACGGTCAAACTGGGCTAATTGCTCGGGCGTCAATTGCATGGCAGGCTCGCTGTTCAAGGTGGCGCCGGGTCAGCGGCGCGTGGCTGGGAAAGGTCGTCGCACACTATATCGCGTATCCCACGCGGGCACTCCCAGCTACGCCGAGCCGCGCATCTCAAGCGCCAAAGACTGATCCCTGCATAAGCCGTTCAAGAAAGCTTCAATCCGAGGGCTCGTCGGGCTCATCCACCCGCGCCGGGCGCGGAACTTTTTTAAGGCGAATCAGGCGCGCATGGTCGATTGCGTCTTTTTTAATCTGTCGTTCAGCGTCCCGCTTTTCACCGGCGGCCAGCCATTGGACAAACTCATCCGGAGTTTCCAAGGTGATGCGCCCCAAGACGCCACTACGAAAATCGTGGATCGCAATTTCGGCCGCTTTTTGCACATTGACCCGGCCGCCCGATTGCAGCGCGCCGCGCCTGCGGCCCACGCCTTCCAATACTTGTTCATCACTCAGCGCGTCCGCAATGTCCACGCCATATCGCGCCGCCAAAGCTTGAGGATAGTACTGGCGCAAGTAGTCCAGCAACTCCAGCGCAACTTCCTCGTCGTCAAAGGCATTGCGACCGATAGCGCCGCTGGCCGCCAGGTTGTAACCGCTTTTGGCCACGATGATGCGTGGCCACAAAACGCCAGGGGTGTCGTACAGATAAAAGTCATCGGCGATAGTGATGCGTTGCTCGGCTTTGGTGACACCAGCCTCGTCACCCGTTTTGGCAGCGCGCTTGCCTTTGAGCGTATTGATCAGCGTGGACTTGCCGACATTAGGTATGCCGCAAATCAATACGCGCATGGGTTTGGCCATGCCGCCGCGTAGAGGCGCGAGTTGGTGGCAGGCATCAACCAGCGCGCGCGCCGGAGTGCTAATGCCCGCATCCAGCGGCAAGGCGCGCACGCCGGGCATTGCGTTGTAATGGGCAAGCCAGTCGGCGGTACGGGCCGGGTCGGCCAGGTCTTGCTTGTTCAGCACTTTGAGCGCCGGCTTGCCGCGCGTAAGTTCGGCCAGCATCGGGTTGGCGCTGGAGCCTGGCAAGCGCGCATCGAGCAGCTCGATGACCACGTCAATCTCCCGGATGCGCTCGCCAATGGCTTTGCGCGTCAGGTGCATATGCCCAGGAAACCACTGTATCGCCATGTTCTTGTTCTTTATGCCGAGGGGAAAGCGCGATTGTCCGGTACTTTGCCGATTGCGACTGCGGTTGGTGGCCTTGCAGTCGATTTGAAGATGGAGACATAGATTGCCACGGCCTACGGCCTCGCAATGCCCCCCTTCGTGTCACATCGACGCGCACCAGTGGCGCCGCATCCGTTACAGCCCGGGGTAGCGACGCCATTGCAGTTATCGCGAGGAGCGCAGCGACGCGGCGACCCATGCAGGCATGAAGTCACGGATCGCTCGGTCTACGCAGCCGCAATCAGTAATCTCCTAAGTCTTCGGTCGCCCTAAACGCTCTGGCGACAGGTATTGCTGCAAATAGCGGTCAAAAGGCAATGTATCTGCCACCTCGATTTCGCGCTGCCGCTCCAACGAGGCCTGCGCCAATTGCTGGAAGTGCGCCAACTCGTGCGGTTCGAGGGGGCGTGCCAGTTCCTGCGCTTTGGTTTGCTGCGAAAGACTGCGCACAAAAGTAGAAAACGAGCCGCCATGTTCTTCGCGCATGGCTTGCAATACGCGAGCCGAGGGCAGGCTATCTGGGTGCGTCAAGCCATGCCGCGCCAGCTCCACCGCTTGCGCGTACTCGCTACCACCGTGGGTTTGGTCCAGTGCCTCGGCCAGTGGGCGCAGTTGGGCTACGATATCCAGACCCCAGGTGCTCAGGTCCACCATGTCATCACCTCGCTGCAATTGCAAACCGGGTTCGCGGCCCCGCTCGGCCACGCATTGTTGGTTGCGCGCCATGGCAGAGATTTCGGTCGGGCTGTCCTGCGGGCTGGGCTGGCTTAGGCAGTGCAGCAAAAACACATCCAAAAAACGCAGGGTGGAAGCGCGTATGCCCACGGGCTCGAAGGGGTCCAGGTCCATCAGGCGCACTTCCACGTATTCCACGCCGCGCTCGCGCAGCGCATGCAGCGGGCGCTCGCCCTGGAAGATGACGCGCTTGGGCCGGATGGTGCCGTAAAACTCGTTTTCGATTTGCAGCAAACTGGTGGCCAATTGTTTGAAGCTGCCATCGGCATTTCGAACGCCAGTTTCCACATAGGGCGCATAAGGTTCGGTGAGCGCCTGGTGCAGCGAAGCGGCATAGCCTTCCAGGCTGTTGTAGCTGACGGCCAGCGCGCTTTGCGCATCGCTTTGGTAACCCAGACGCCCCATGCGCAGCGAGGTGGCATAGGGCAGGCCCATGGTTCCAGGGTGCAATTCTTGCAAGGAGTGGCTACGGCCCTGCACGAAGGTGGAACATACCGCAGGCGAAGCGCCAAACAAATACAACAACAAAAACGCATGGCGGCGGAAATTGCGGATCAGCGCGAAATAGTCCTGGCTGGATACCTCGGGCAAAGACCAGTTGTAGTGGATGCCCGAGATGGTTTGCATGCGACGCCCGTAGCGGTAGCCCAGACCGCTTCGGTACACGGTTTTGGCCTGGCCCACGTTAGAGCTGCCGTACTGGCCCAGCGGAATCGCATCGTCAGCAGGCAAGCCGCAGGGCATGCTGGAGACCCAGAGCATTTCTTCGCCCATGGATGCCAATGTGTAGTGCTGCACGCGGCGCAGTTCGCCCAGGCAGTCTTCAATGCCCGCATGCACGCCGGTAATCAATTCGATTTGCGATTCGCTGAAGTCGGTGGTGATGTGCGGATGCGTCAGCGCCGAGCCCAACGCTTGCGGATGCGGCGTGGCCGCCAATGCGCCGCTGGGCAAGGAGCGCAGGCTTTCTTTTTCAATACCCCGACGTATGCCCCGCAGTTGCTGCGCCGGGAAGCCTTCACGGGCCCAATTGCTTTCACTCATGCCAGTCGGCCCTTTTGATTTTTCTCTCGTACTGAAGGTAGCACAGTAAGATTTAACTGGGGTGAACGCCCCCGATTGCAAGAGCGCCGCACAGGGGAATAGGCGCGAAGGCGCGCAAGCCTGCGCTTTTGGCGCTAAGGCAAAGGATTTGTGCGCTGATTAACGCAGATGTCGCCCGGCGCGGCCTATTTCGTGTGCGCCCTGGGCAGCCCCGCTGGCAGGGATTTTGAATTTGGTGGTGTCCACCACCTGGGCCATTTGCGCTTGCAATCGCGCGTCAGCACCCTCGCCTAAACCAATCCAGCTGCCTTCGCTCAGCGTGATATGGGCCGCTTCGACGCTGCCAGCACCTGCACACAAAATCGTGCGGGTGGGCGCGTCTTGGGCCACTAGTGCAAGCATGGCCGGCACCACTGCCTCGGGTTGCAAGGCGGCAAGCACCGGCTCGGGCATCAGGCCGACGGTCATGCGCGTGGCGGCGGTGGGAGCCAGGCAATTGACGTGAATATTGCTCTTTGCGCCTTCGATGGACAGCGTCTGCATCAGCCCGACCAGCGCCATCTTGGCCGCGCCATAGTTGCTCTGCCCAAAATTGCCGTACAGGCCGCTGCTGGATGTGGTCATCAGAATGCGGCCGTATTTTTGCGCAATCATGTGCGGCCAGACGGCTTTGCTGCAATGCACAGCGCCCATTAAGTGCACTTCCATCACGAGGCGGAAGTCGTCTATTTCCATCTTAGAAAAACTTTTGTCGCGCAAGATACCTGCGTTGTTTACCAAGATGTCTATGCGGCCCCAGGTGTCCATGGCTTGTTGCACCATGGCCTGTACCGCCGCGAAATCAGTCACCGACGCGCTATTGGCCATAGCCGTGCCGCCGGCAGCGCGGATTTCGGCGACCACGGCCTCAGCGGCGGTAGCGGATCCGCCCGAACCATCGACGGCGCCGCCCAGGTCATTGACCACCACTTTGGCACCGCGTGCTGCTAAGGCCAAGGCGTGCAAGCGGCCCAAACCGCCGCCCGCGCCAGTCACAATCGCTACACGGTCTTTGAAATCTATCGGCATAAGATGTCCTGCAAGAAATAGGAGCTGTGCACCCCGCGCAGCCAAAGCGCCAACTCTACTGCAAGCCTCAGGGCTAATAAGTCAAGAAACGCAACTAAAGCGACATCATGGAACTGAACTCCGAAATCCCCACCGCCCCGCCCCGTGATGCAGCCACCGTTGTGATATTGCGCGATGGCCCCCAAGGTCCGGAGGTTTTTTTGGTCAAGCGCCATGGTCTGTCTGACGTTTTAGGGGGCGCCTATGTATTTCCCGGCGGCAAGATGGACGCAGCCGACAGTTCGCCGGACCACCATGGCTACCTGGACCAAAGCCCAGAGCAACTGCACGCCGCCCTGGGCGAGCAGGACACCGCGCCAGCCACCGCCTGCGGCCTCTTCATCGCCGCGCTGCGCGAAACCTATGAGGAGGCGGGCGTGCTGTTTGCCCACAGCGACGGACCAGCAAGCCAAGCCGCCTCGACAACAGCCGCACCGGCGCCAGCCCAGAGCAATGACTTTCACCAGCGATTAGCAAGCGGCCGCTTGCGCCTGCAAACCCTGGCGGTACACCCGTGGTCGCGCTGGATTACGCCGCGCATGCCCTCGGTAACGAATAAGCGCTTTGACACCCGGTTTTTTATCTCGGTCATGCCTGCGGGCCAAAACGCGGCGCATGATGACTTTGAAGCCACTGAAAGCGCCTGGCTGCGTCCGCGCGCGGCGCTGGAGCAGTATTGGGAGCGCGAGATTGAGTTGGCGCCGCCACAAATCATGAGCCTGGCGCATTTATCGCGCTACCACAGCGCAGAACAAGCCATGGCAGCCGCCCAGGCGGCTATGCCACCGGTCATCATGCCCGAGGCCTACCAAGAGAACGAGGAACGCGTCATCTGCTACCCCGGCCACGCGCGCCATCCGGTGGCCCAACGCGCCCTGCCCGGACCACTGCAACTGTTCTGGCGCAACAAGCGCTTTGAGCCCGCGGGCGGTTTTGAAGCGCTTTTTACTTAAAGCTTTGTAATCCCAAAGCAAAAACGCTGGAGGAGCGCCAAAAAATCTTGGACTCGCACCAGCGCCAAAAATGAAGGCTTGGCTTTTTTGCCCCCCCGCCTTTGCAAAGACAGGGGGGATGCCATTACTGACTCAAATCAAAGCGATCCGCATTCATCACCTTGACCCAGGCAGCCACAAAGTCTTTAACAAACTTCTGCTGGTTGTCATCCTGGGCATACAACTCAGACAGTGCACGCAATTGGGAGTTTGAACCAAAGGCCAAATCCACCCGTGTGGCCGTCCACTTGGTTGCGCCCGTCGTGCGATCACGGCCTTCATATGCGTTGTCACCGGCAGGCT
>CAMBFN010000125.1 GCA_945865425.1 Comamonas sp. lk
TGTTTCAGGTCCATCACCATCACGTCATCCCACAAGCCAATGCGCTTGAGATCGCGCACCAGATAACTGTTGACGACCGTGAATTCGCCCGACAAATTCGATTTGACCGACAAATTACCAAAGCAAGGCTCGATCGACGCGTCCACGCCTATGATGTTGGAAATAGTTGCCGTTGGCGCGATGGCCACACAGTTGGAATTACGCATGCCGTCCTTGGCAATTTTGCGGCGTAGCGCGTCCCAGTCCATGGTCGATGAGCGGTCCACCTCGACATAGCCGCCGCGCTCTTTGGCCAACATGTCCAGCGTATCCAAGGGCAAAATTCCGCGATCCCACAAAGAGCCTTTGAAACTGGAATAGCTGCCACGCTCTCGCGCCAGTTCGGTGGATGCCCAGTAAGCGTAATAACTGATGGCCTCCATGGAGGTATCGGCAAATTGCACCGCCGCGTCGCTGGCATAGGGTATGCGCAAGGAATACAGACTGTCCTGAAAAGCCATCACACCCAATCCTACCGGGCGATGGCGTACGTTGGAGTCGCGGGCTTTTTTGACAGCGTAGTAATTGATATCAATCACGTTATCGAGCATGCGCATGGCCGTGGTGATAGTGCGCTTGAGCTTTTCATGGTCCAAAGCACCATCTTTGATGTGCTGCAGCAAATTGACCGATCCTAGATTACAGACTGCGGTCTCGGTATCTGAGGTATTGAGTGTGATTTCAGTGCACAAATTACTGGAATGAACCACACCGGCATGCTGTTGAGGCGAACGGATATTGCAGGCATCCTTGAAGGTAATCCAAGGGTGCCCGGTTTCAAACAACATCGTCAGCATCTTGCGCCACAAGTCACTGGCTTCCAAAATACGTACTGGTTTGATTTCACCGCGCGCAGCCTGTTGCTCGTAGGCCACATAGGCCGTCTCAAATTCGATGCCGAATTTGTCATGCAAATCAGGCACGTTAGACGGCGAGAACAAAGTCCACTGGCCTTTTTCCATGACGCGGCGCATGAACAAATCCGGTATCCAGTTAGCCGTATTCATATCGTGGGTGCGGCGGCGGTCATCGCCGGTGTTCTTGCGCAACTCCAGAAACTCTTCAATATCCAGATGCCAGGTTTCCAGGTAGGTGCACACCGCGCCTTTGCGCTTACCGCCCTGGTTCACCGCCACAGCCGTGTCATTTACCACTTTAAGGAAAGGCACCACGCCTTGTGATTCGCCGTTGGTGCCTTTGATACGCGAGCCCAGCGCACGCACCCGTGTCCAATCATTACCCAGGCCGCCCGCAAACTTGGACAACAAGGCGTTTTCCTTGATGGATTCGTAAATACCATCCAAATCGTCCGGCACGGTGGTCAAGTAGCACGAGGACAGCTGCGAGCGCAAGGTGCCGCTATTAAACAAGGTCGGCGTGCTCGACATAAAGTCGAAGGACGAAAGAATCTCATAAAACTCAATAGCCCGGGATTCCCGCTCGGCTTCGTTGAGCGACAGGCCCATGGCAACGCGCATAAAGAAGGCCTGCGGCAATTCAATACGCGTCTTGTTGTGGTGCAGGAAGTAGCGGTCATACAAGGTTTGCAGACCGAGGTAGTCAAATTGATGGTCGCGCTCTGCTCGCAAGGCGCCACCCAATCGCTTGAGATCGAAATGCAATAGCTTTTCGTCCAGCAACTCGTGTTGCACGCCTTTTTTAATGAAGTCAGGGAAATAATCGACATAGGCTTGCTGCATGTCTGCGGCGGGCACGTCCTGGCCCAAGACTTCGCGCGAAATCGTGTGGAAAAGCAATCGCGCGGTAGCGTAGGTGTAGTCAGGGTCTTTCTCAATCAAGGTACGCGCCGCCAAAATAGACGCCTTGTACACCTCATCGACAGGCACGCCGTCGTACAGGTTACGCAGGGTCTCGGCAATGATGGGATCGGCCTTGACTTCAGAGCCTAAGTTAGAGCAGGCATTGCGGATGCGTTCGGTCAAGGCCTCCATATCCAAGGCGACACGCTGACCACGGTCCACTACATGCAAAGTAGGCGCAGCGGGCGCTGCTTGCACCTGCTGCTTGGCGCGCTCCTGCGTACGCCTTTCGCGGTACAAGACATAGGCGCGTGCCACCTCATGGTGCCCGCCACGCATCAAGCCGAGTTCCACCTGGTCCTGCACGTCCTCGATATGAAAAGTTCCACCACCGGGACGCGAGCGCATCAGCGCGCGAATCACTTGCTGCGTCAAACCATCCACCGTCTCGCGCACACTGGCCGAGGCCGCGCCTTGGGTTCCATGCACGGCCAGCGAAGCCTTCATGATGGCGACCGCAATTTTGTTCGGCTCGAAGGGCACTACCGAGCCGTTACGTCGAATGATCTGGTAACTGGTCAGCGGGTTGGGGTTGATTTCGTTCGAAAAATGGGCGCTTAGCGGTAAAGCCGTCGCGGGCGCCTGGGGAAGTGTCGAAATTGATTGCATGATTTGCTTTTTTTGATCCGAATAGAGGTCAACGAAGTCCGGCTGGATGAGGCGCGGCGGGATACATGGTGGGCACAGTCAGACGCCTGCCCACACTATATATGGTGTGCGGCCGGCTGGCAAGCCACTACCGGTAGTGTACTGGCTATGATTTCGATAAAAATAGTGCGGAAGCTGAAAGTCAAGCCAAGCAGGGGCCTGTGCACAAATTTTCCCCCATCGCCTGCGCAGCCCGCAAGGCCTGGTAGGGAGGTATGTTCAACGACAAAATGGGCGCGGCGCAGGGGTTTTGTAGGCATCGGCTAGGCAACAGCGCCAACAGGTTTGACTTTGCGAATACAGCCCCGGGCCCTTTGCACTGTTTTTGGGCTTGTTGCGAAAAAACCAAGGGCCGACCTTTTTATCAGCCCGGCATTTCCAAGTTCAATTGCGAGGCGAGGTCCGACAAACGATGCCATTCAAAACCTGGCCCTGGATCTATTTTCCGGCCGGGTGCCACATCGCTATGACCGGCAAGGTGGCGCACGGGGTATTGTTCAGACAAGGCGCGCAGCAATCTGCGCAGGCCTGCGTACTGGGCGGCCTCAAAAGTATCGCCCTCCAGCCCCTCAAGCTCAACGCCAATCGAAAAGTCATTGCAGTTATCGCGCCTTTGAAAAGAAGAGGCTCCAGCATGCCATGCGCGATCCTCACAACTGACAAACTGCCACAAGGCGCCATCACGGCGAATCAAAAAATGGGCCGATACCTCGAGTCCCCGCAGGGTTTGAAAATAGGGATGGGCATCCCAGTCAAGCGTATTGGTAAACAATCGCTCTACCGCGTCACCTGTGTAAACGCCTGGCGGCAAACTGATGGAATGCAGCAGCACCAGATCCAACACCGCACCGGCCGGCCTTGCACCGAAGTTGGGGGAAGCGCAGTGCCGGGCGCCTGCGTACCAACCCAGCACCCAGGCCAGTCCGTCCGTGGAAAAGCTCTGGTCCGAGGGCATGCGCGTCAATTTTTTGAGGCAGCGCCAGCGACGCGCTTAAGACTCA
Organism: Comamonas sp. lk; assembly: GCA_945865425.1. Taxonomy (GTDB): domain Bacteria; phylum Pseudomonadota; class Gammaproteobacteria; order Burkholderiales; family Burkholderiaceae_C; genus Allorhodoferax. Next base: position 3,509 of record CAMBFN010000125.1, read on the forward strand.
TGGAGCCGCTTGTGCGCTGCACTGCAATACACACCGGAGTCCCCTTGCGTGGCCTCGTGAGCGACCACATGGGTACCGCAATGGCTGCAGGCCAGCATTTCGATAGGGCGTTGCGGCGAACCGGGTTTGGGCTTTCGGTCTTTGGCGGCGCGGTGGGTACGCCATTGCCATGCAATCAGCAAAGCGATCAGCAGCAGCAGCAAATACTTCATACCGACCGGCCCAAAACAACTTCCAATACAAAGCGCGAGCCCACATAAGCCATAAACAAAAAGCCAGTTCCCGCATATAAGAGATAGACCGCCCGCTTACCGCGCCAGCCAAAGCGTGAGCGCCCCAGCAGCAGGACCGCAAAAGTCAGCCAGGACAAGACAGAAAAAACGGTTTTGTGGTCCCAGCGCCAGGCATGTCCATGGCCATAGACCAAGTCACCGAATTCATAGCCCACGACCAGCGTCGCAGACAACAACACAAAACCGGCGGCAACAAAGCGATAGGTCAGCCGCTCCAAAGTGAGCAAGGGCAGCCCGCTTTGGGTTTCGACGCCCATGCGCATACGCGCTTCTGCCCGGGTCATAAACCAAGCATGGACCGCCGCCACGCCAAACAAGCCATAACAGGAAATGGCCACCGCCATATGCAGCGGCAGCCAGGCCGAGGCCGTCACCGGCAAGACCTTACCCGGGAAGAGCCAGGCCAAGACCACCGACAGGGCTCCCAAGGCGCTCAGGGCCCAGCGCGCCGGCAACTGCGGAAATACCTGACTCTCAACCGCATAGCTCGTGGCAATTAGCCAGGCCGTCACCGACAAGGCGGGTGCAAAGCCAAAGCGCGTCGGTACATCCACAAACGCCATTAACAGCGTCGCGGCGTGCGCCAGCCAAGCGATGGCGACCCAGGCGCGGGCGGCCGGTGCGCCCTGGCTGCGCGCAACCAGCGCCGGCCAAAGATAGGCCAGGACCGCCAGAATGCTCAAGGCCAGGCCCGGGGACAATGCGCTGTCTAAAATCATGGTGAGAGTTTAGCCTTTTGTCCCCCGCCGGCGACTGGCTAGCGACTGCAGCCTCTACCAATACCCCACACTGGAAACCTATGGCCTCCGCCCTTACTGACAAACTGTCTCGCCTGGTCAAGACTTTGCGAGGCCAGTCCCGCATCACCGAGGACAACGTAGGAGAGATGCTGCGGGAGGTGCGTATGGCCTTGCTAGAGGCCGATGTAGCGCTGCCGGTGGTGCGCGACTTTATCGCCCGCGTCAAAGAAAAAGCGCTGGGCCGTGAAGTACTGGGGTCTTTGCAGCCCGGCCAGGTCTTGGTCAGCATCGTCAACCAGGAATTGGCAGCCACTATGGGCCAGGGTGTCAGTGACATCAATCTAGCGGTACAGCCGCCGGCCGTGATTTTGATGGCCGGTCTGCAAGGCGCTGGTAAAACCACCACCACCGCCAAGCTGGCCAAGCACCTAATCGACAAGCGCAAGAAAAAAGTGCTCACCGTGTCGGGTGACGTGTACCGTCCCGCAGCTATCGAGCAGCTCAAAACCGTCACAGCCCAGGCGGGGGCCGAATTTTTTCCCAGCAGTGCGGACCAGAAACCCGTGGCCATCGCGCTGGCGGCGCTGGACTATGCCAAGCGCCATTTCTTTGATGTACTTTTGGTCGATACCGCCGGTCGCCTGGCCATCGACGAGGTTCTGATGCGCGAGATCCAGGAATTGCATGCGGCCCTGAACCCCATTGAAACCTTGTTTGTGGTGGACGCCATGCAAGGCCAGGACGCCATCAACACCGCCAAAGCATTTAAAGACGCTTTGCCTCTCACTGGCATCATCCTGACCAAAACCGATGGCGATTCGCGCGGCGGCGCGGCGCTGTCGGTGCGCCAGGTCACGGGCGCACCGATCAAATTTGCCGGCACCAGCGAAAAAATAGATGGACTGGAAGTCTTTGACGCCGACCGCCACGCCGGACGCATTCTGGGTATGGGCGATATCGTGGCCCTGGTCGAACAGGTTACCGCCGGGGTGAATGTAGAGGCCGCGCAAAAGTTGGCGGCCAAAGTGAAAAGCGGCGCCAGCTTTGACCTTAATGATTTTTTAGGCCAAATCCAGCAAATGAAACAAATGGGCGGCCTGTCCAGCCTCATGGACAAACTACCTGCTGCCATGGCGGCCAAAGCCGGTCAGGTGGATATGGACAAAGCGGAAAAAGACATCCGGCGCAAAGAGGGCATCAT
>CAMBFN010000126.1 GCA_945865425.1 Comamonas sp. lk
CAATGTGGAAGATGCCATGGGCTCGGTCCTGTCCTCGCTCAAGCTCGGTGGCAGCGCCGCCTTGGCGGTGGCGGGCAATTTGGTGCTCATCCCGGTAGTTTTGTTTTATTTGCTCATGGATTGGGAGCGCTTTATGACGGGGCTGCGCACCCTCATACCGCCGCGCTATCGCGAACGCACCCAAAGCTTTTTGGTTGATGCCGACCAAGTGTTGGGCGAATACTTGCGGGGCCAATTGGTAGTGATGGGCGTGCTCGCGGTGTATTACAGCGTGGCGCTGGCTCTGTTTGGCTTGGACTTGGCGCTGCCCATAGGCACGTTTACCGGCCTGGCGGTGTTTGTGCCTTATCTGGGCTTTGGCTTGGGCCTGGTGCTGGCGCTGCTGGCAGGGTTGTTGGAGTTCTCGGCCACTTCTGGCCCTACCTATGCCCTGACCATGGTGGCCGTGGTCTTTGGCCTGGGCCAGTTGCTCGAGAGCTTTTTCCTCACTCCGCGCCTGGTGGGCGAGCGCATCGGCCTGCACCCGCTGGCGGTCATCTTTGCGCTGATGGCTTTTGGACAGGTTTTCGGTTTTGTCGGCATTTTGGTGGCCCTGCCGGCCAGCGCCGTGCTGCTGGTGGCCATACGCCGTTTGCGCAGCAGCTATATGGCCAGCGGCCTGTACCAGCGCTAAAGCATGGTGATGCGGCAAATCGCTCTTGACATTGCGATGCCTGGCCAGGCGAAGTTGGATAATTTTTTCCCCGGCCCCAATAGCGCCGTCCATGCGCATTTGCAGCGCATGGTGCAGGGTCAGCAAGTGCCAGACGCTTTGGCTGTGCCGACTTATCTGTGGGGCCCCGAAGGAAGTGGCAAGACCCATTTGCTACGGGCGGTGCAAGAAGGCCTGCGCGCGCGTGGCGCCAGTGCCGGTTGCATGGACGCATCCGGTGCCCCGCCGCCTGATTTCGACGAATCCTGGGCCATGGTGCTGATGGACGATGTGCACCTGTATTGCGCCGAGCAGCAGCACAGCGCGTTTGGGTGGTTTGTGCAGGCGCACAGCTTGCAACGCCCGGTGCTGGCCGCGGGCAGCAGCGCACCGGCCGATTTGCTTTTGCGCGAAGACCTGCGCACCCGCCTGGGCTGGGGCCATATATTTGTCTTGCAGCCCCTGGGCGAAGCGCAAAGCCGCGCGGTCTTGCGCCAAGCGGCCGACGCGCGGGGCCTGTTCCTGAGCGACGAGGTGATGGACTACACCTTGCGCCGATTCAGCCGCGACCTAGGGAGCCTACTAGCCCTGCTCGATGAGTTGGACCGCTACGCGCTACAAACCCAGCGCGCTATCACGATTCCGCTGATCCGCTCGATGTTGGAGAACACATGAGTTTGCCCAAGCTGGCCCTGTTTGACCTGGACCACACGCTGATTCCCTTTGATTCCGATTACAGCTGGGGCCAGTTCACCGCGCGCCTGGGTTGGACCGATCCGGTGGAGTTCATGCGGCGCAACGATGCTTTTTACGCCCAGTACAAAGCTGGCACCATGGATATTTATGAATACGCCCGCTTTGCCACCGCCGCTTTCGTGCAGCGCGGAGAAGAGGCTGCGTTCCAAGCGCATGCGCTTTTTATGGAAGAAGTCGTCAAACCTGGCCTTTTGCCGCAGGCTTTTGATTTGGTGCGTCAGCACAAGCAAGCGGGCGCCACCGTGATCTTGGTGACGGCCACCAATGAATTTATAACGCGTCCGATTGCCGCTGCCCTGGGCGCCGACGAATTGATGGCCGTCGATTTGGAGCGCGACACAGCGCCCGGTGGCAGTGGCTGGTTTACCGGCGAGGTGCGGGGCATACCCAGTTTTCGCGAGGGCAAGGTGGCGCGGGTAGAGGCTTGGCTGGCCGCGCGCAACTTAGGCTGGCAGGATGTGCACTGCACTTTTTACTCGGACTCTATCAATGACCTGCCGCTCTTGGAAAAAGCCAATGTGCCGGTAGCCACCAACCCGGACGAGCCCCTGCGCGCGATTGCCCAGGCGCGCGGATGGCGCATACTCGAACTCTTCGCCTAAAGGCGACGCGCCCTAGCCCCGCACACGCAGGCCCGGCGCAACCAAAGTTTTATGATCAAAAATTTTATTACCAACTTGTTGGCTAAGGCCACCGGCAGCAGCAGTACCGATGGCAAACCCTCGCTGGGTAAACGCGTGGATGTGCCAGCGAAAACCCACGGCATCGACCCCTCGCTGGTCGATGAGCGCGCCGCCAATGTGGTGCGTACTTTGCAGGATGCCGGCTTTGTGGCCTATGTGGTGGGCGGCGCGGTGCGCGATCTGCTGCTGGGCCTGCGCCCCAAAGACTTTGACGTTGCTACTGACGCCACGCCCGAGCAGGTGAAGTCCCTCTTTCGCCGCGCCTTCATCATCGGGCGGCGTTTTCGCATTGTCCACGTAGTCTATGGCCGGGGCCGCGAGCATGAAGTGATTGAAGTCTCTACCTTTCGTGCCTACCTGGATAACGCCGCCGCCGAGCAAGTGGCCGGTAATGAAAAAACCAGCAAAAGTGAGCTGGCCGGCATGAAGCATGCGGTGGACTCCACAGGCCGCGTGCTGCGCGATAACGTCTGGGGCCCACAAGAGGAAGACGCGGTGCGGCGCGACTTCACCATCAACGCTATGTACTACGACCCGCAGACGCAAATTTTGGTGGATTACCACGGCGGCATTAAAGACGCCAAAAACAAAACCCTCAAGATGATTGGCGACGCCGGTGTGCGCTACCGCGAGGACCCGGTACGCATCATCCGTGCAGTGCGCTTTGCGGCCAAGCTGGCGCCTTTAGGCTTTAAGGTAGACAGTAAAACTGCAGCCCCTTTGCGCAAATGCCTGCCTTTGCTGGCCGATGTGCCGCAAAGCCGCTTGTTTGATGAAATGCTCAAGCTCTTGCAAACTGGGCATGCGCTGGCCTCGATTGCGCAATTGCGTAAGCTGGGGTTGGAGCGCGGCATTTACCCCTTGCTCGATTTGGTGGTGGAGCGCGCTGACCATGCATTTGTTACCACCGCCTTGCAAGATACCGACCGGCGTGTGGGCGAGGGCAAACCGGTAGCGCCCAGCTTTTTGCTGGCTTGCGTGCTGTGGGCCGATGTGCGCGACGGCTGGGCTGCGCGCCAGGCCGGCGGGCAACATGCGCATCCGGCCTTGCAAGATGCGATAGACGATGTGTTTAACGCCCGCATCGGCGACGTCTCGGGGCGCGGCAAATTGGCCGCTGACATGCGCGAAATCTGGATGATGCAGCCGCGCTTTGACAAGCGCGCGGGCAGCGCACCATTTGGTCTGGTGCAGCAAGAGCGTTTTCGTGCCGCGTTTGACTTTATGCGCTTGCGTGCAGACATCGGCGAGGTGGACGAAGTGCTGGCCGATTGGTGGCAAGAGTTCTCCACCGGCGATGACGCCATCCGCGAAGACTTGGTGGACCAGGTGCGCAAAGAAAACCTCAAGCGTCCGCGTGCGGTGCGCGCACCTCGGCCTGCGTCTGCGCTGCGCTCTGCGCCTGGTGATGCAGCCTCGGACGGGGACAGAGCCCAGGCCCCCGCCCCCGCACCGCATGCATCCGATGAAGATGGAGCCTACGCCCAGGTGGGCGATGCTCCGAAAAAGCGCCGCCGTCGCCGTCGCTCTGGCGCCGCGCGCCCAGCAGACGATAGCCAAGGGCAGGGCGGCCCTACCGATTCCATCTAAATAGCCAACCCATGCGCGAGTTCCTGATTGCCACCATCGGCCTGGGTGCTAATTTGGGCGATGCCCAACAGGCCGTGCAAGAGGCGATGCAGACCATCGCCACTTTTGATTATTGCCAATTGCATGCCGCTTCGCCCCTGTACCGCAGCGCGCCGGTGGACTCCAGCGGGCCGGACTACTTCAATGCAGTGCTACAAATTTCCACCCGCCTGAGTGCGCCGGATTTGCTGGCCCGTTTGCACCATTTGGAGCGCGGGGCAGGGCGTGAACGGCCCTACCGTAACGCCCCGCGCACCCTGGACCTGGACATCTTGCTTTACGGCGCAGCCCGCATCGACAGCCCGACCCTGACGGTACCGCATCCGCGCATGCGCCAAAGAGCATTCGTGCTTCGCCCCTTAGCGGACATCGCGCCGGCGCTGGTCAGCGCGCAAGAGTTGCAGGCGGTAGCTGAGCAAGTGATAGAAAAAGTATGAAGGCGCCAGCGGCCGGGTGCCAAAGCGCTGCGGCGGCTTAAGATTGGCCATGCCCGCCGCTTTGAAGCCTACCTCACCCCTGCCGCCCGCGCTGCAAGCTACCCAGCGGGTGATCGGCACCGTGGTAGGACGTATCAACCTCTATACATCCACGCCCCAAGAGCCTGCACCGGGCTTGCCGCCACTGTTGCTGATACACAGTATCAACGCTGCTGCCTCGGCTGCTGAAGTGCGGCCTTTGTTCGAGCACTACCGCAGCGAGCGGGTAGTGGTAGCCATAGAGTTGCCTGGCTATGGTTTTTCTGAGCGCGGCGAACGCATGTACACGCCGCGCCTCATGACCGATGCCATTCACGCGGTCTTGGATCTTTTAGCCCGCGAGTACGGGCCTGTGCCCATCGATGTGCTGGCCCTGTCTCTGTCTAGCGAATTTGCGGCCCGCGCCGCTACCGAGGCGCCGCAGCGCATCGCCCGCCTTGCCCTGGTCAGCCCCACCGGACTGAGCCGCTTGAAGTCGCGCAGGGGCCCGCCGGGCAGCACCAGCTACAAGCCGCGCGTACATGCGGCCTTGCTTTGGCCGCGCTGGTCGCAGGGTTTGTTCGATACGCTGACCAGTCCAGCGGTCATCCGCTATTTTCTGCGTAAGACCTGGGGCTCGCCGCATATCGACCCCCAGCTGTGGCCTTATTGCGTGCGCACGGCACGTGAAGAAGGCGCACGCTTTGCGCCCTTGTGCTTCTTGTCCATGGTCTTGTTCAGCCAAGATATCCACACGGTGTACGAAGCGCTGCAATGTCCGGTATGGATTTCTATGGCGACGCGCGGTGACTTCACCGATTACCGGGGTTTGGCCTTGGTCACGAACGCAGGTGCGTGGCACACGCACAGAGTGCCAGGCGGCGCTTTGCCCTATTTTGAGGATCTGCCCGATTTCGTGGCGCGCCTGACCCCCTTTTTGGCTCAGCGCATCAAGCCCGGGGCAGGGGGATAATGGATCTGTCCCAAGCCTGCTTCAGCCCAAGCAGACACTGCGGCCGACATCGTTAGAAATTGTTCAATTACCAGGAAACACCATGGAACCCCATATCGCCCAAAAGTCACCCTACGCTAGCAATGTCGAGGCAGGGAAAGATTACTACTGGTGCTCTTGCGGACAAAGCAAGGCCCAACCTTTTTGCGACGGTTCGCACAAAGGCAGTGAATTTTCCCCGGTGAAATACCACGCCGAAGAAACCAAGACCGTGTACTTCTGCGGTTGCAAACACAGCGCTGCCAAGCCTCTTTGTGACGGTGCCCACAAATCGTTGGCTTAACTAAAACCCGATACAAGGATGCCACCTTGCGGTGGCATTTTTTCGGTCACCTGCGCAGATGAAGCAATGAGGTATCCGCCCGGCGCATGGCCCGCCAATACCCGCAGGTCTCAAGTACTGGCGGCGATCAAGGTCTGGGTATAGGGGTGCTGCGAGGCATCCAATACGTCTTTTGTTGGACCCATTTCAACGATCTGCCCGTCTTTCATAACCAAGACATCA
>CAMBFN010000127.1 GCA_945865425.1 Comamonas sp. lk
CCCATGCATGTGCAGACGGCAGAGTCCATCCTGGCCAAGGCCGGGCAGGACTACCGGGTGTTGCGCTGCGGCTGCCATGTGCCGGGTTTGTTCACCCTGCTGGACAAAGCGCCGCCCGAGGGTTTGGTCTATGACGAGCGGCACCACAACTGCAGCGGCAAGCACGCAGGCTTTGTGGCGCTATGTGTGCAGCGGGGCTGGCCGGTGCAGGACTACACCGAGCCTGCGCATCCTTTGCAGCGAGCGGTGCGCAGCGCGGTGGCGCGCGCGGTAGGCATGCAGCAAGAGGATATGCCTATGGGCATAGATGGCTGTTCCGCGCCCAATTACGCCATGCCGCTGGCCCGCCTGGCCTACGGCTATGCGCGCCTGGCCACGGGCGCAGCAGATGCAGAGTTGGGTGACAGCTTTGCGCTGCTGGGCCAGGCCATGACGGCGCGCCCGGACTTGGTAAGCGGCACGGGCCGCAATGACCTTGCCTTCATGGGCGCCGGGCGCGGCGACTGGATTAGCAAGATAGGCGCGGATGGCGTGCAAGTCATGGCGAGTAAAAGCCGGGGTGAGGCCTTTGCCATCAAGATTAGTGACGGTAATAAACCTGCTTTGTATGCGGCCACCATCTCGGTGCTGGAGCAACTGGGCTGGATGGACGAGGTCCAAGCGGCAGAACTCGATGCGTGGCGCGGCGCGGACATCCTTAACGCCCGTGGCTTGCGCGTAGGCGCGCGCAGCGCTTGCTTTGCTTTGCAGGGACGGGCTTAAGAACGCACCTGCGGGTAGCGCGCTCGCCGCTCCAGATCATCCAGGTCCATGTGATTGCGCATATATTGTTGCGTCGCATCGACCATAGGCTGGTGATCCCAGTACGTGCGTTTGCCTTTGGCCAGCGCACTGCCCACCAAGCGCCGACGCCGTTGGCTTGCCAGCACTTGCGCATGCAACACGGGGATATCCCAGCGCGCCGCCACTTCTTGCATAAAGCCTTGCAAGGTATCCGCATGGGCAGCGTTGCCCGCCAGGTTGTGCAACTCTTGCGGGTCATCCGGCAGGTGGTAAAGCATGCAGATATCGTCCTGGCTGTAGATAAATTTCCAGGGGCCGCGCCGGATCATGAAGAGCGGCGTCTTGCTGCCCTCTGCCATGTATTCGCCAATGGCTTCATCGTGGCCGCCCGTGCCTTGCAAATGGGGCATCAGAGAGCGACCATCTAACGGTAATTGCGCATCGACCGCGCCACCGGCCATGGCGACGAATGTCGGCAACAAATCGATGGTGGACACACTGTGCGCCACTTTGCGCGGTGCAAATCGCGCAGGCGCGTGGATGATGAGGGGCACGCGGGCGGCCATGTCAAACCAGTGCATCTTGTACCAAAGTCCACGCTCGCCCAGCATATCGCCATGGTCCCCGGAGAAGACCACGATGGTGTCCTCGCCCAGGCCGCAAGCATTCAGCGTTTGCAGTAGCTCACCAACTTTGCTGTCCACATAGCTGCATGCGCCGAAGTAGGCGCGGCGGGCGCGGGCAATAGCCTCGGCGGCCAAGGGCTTGTCCCACAAATCCATGACTTTGAGCAAGCGTTGCGAATGCGCGTCCTGCGCCTCTTGCGGTATTGGGTGGCGCGGCATGGGGATGTCCAGGCCCTCGTACAAATCCCAAAACTCGGCGGCAATGGTGTAAGGGTCGTGCGGGTGTGTCATGGACACCGTCAGGCAAAACGGCTGGGCCGGGGTGTTGCGCACATGGTCATACAAGTACTGACGTGCTTTGAACACCACCTCCTCGTCAAAGTCCAGCTGGTTGGTGCGCACGCTGGGTCCCGCTTGCAGCACGGAGGCCATGTTGTGGTACCAGCTGGGGCGTGTTTCCAGTTCGTCCCAGTTCACCGTCCAGCCGTAGTCAGCGGGGTAGATATCGCTGGTCAAGCGCTCCTCGTAGCCATGCAACTGGTCCGGCCCGCAAAAATGCATCTTGCCCGACAAAGCCGTGCGGTAGCCCAGTTGACGCAGGTAATGCGCATAGGTCGGAATATCAGCCGCCAGATCGGCCGCGTTGTCATACGCGCCTATGCGCGAGGGCAGTTGCCCGGTCACCAGGCTAAAGCGCGATGGGGCGCACAGCGGGCTATTGCAGTAGGCCGAGTCAAACACTACCCCCTCGTGCGCCAGGCGACTGAGGTGGGGCATCTGGATGATGGACGCCGGGTCGTGCAGCGGCAACAGGGGCGCGGCCATCTGGTCAGTCATGATGAACAGGATATTGGGGGCCTTGGGAGAGCTGTGCATAGGCTTGGGTTCGTCTTTTGAAAAATGCCGATGGTAGCGTTTGGCAGGCGCCGCTTGGAGCGCTGTACCGCCAAGCAAATTGTGCTGTCTGTGGCCCTTTGTTTGATCTAGCGCAAACAACAGGATTACCTTGGCAAATAGGCTGTGGCCCTATAACTCAGACTCAGGGATATCACCATGAAAATACTTGTAGCCGTTGACGGCTCCGCTTGCTCGCTGCGCGCCACCGAATTTGCTGCCCAGTTGGCCACTGCCCTGCGATCCAAGTCCAAGATCACCTTGGTTTCGGTGCATGACGACACCGGTTTCAAGCGTATAAAGAAGTTCACGCCCAAAGGCGCGCTGGAGGACTATTTGCGCGAATTGAGTGATAAAGATTTATCGCGAGCACGTCAATTGCTGGACAAGGCCGAAGTGGCGCATGACATGATTATCAAAACCGGGCACGTGGCAGAAGAAATTATGCGGGCCGCTAAGGTGGGCAAGTTTGACTTGATCGTGCTCGGCGCCAAAGGGCGCTCTGGATTTGGCGACCTGTTGCTGGGCTCGGTATCACAGCGCGTGGCCAGCGCCAGCAAGTTGCCGGTCACCCTGATCAAGTAGGAGGCGCTGCCGTGACCGAGCAGGTGCCGCAGCAAGCGCCCAACAACGCACTGGGCTTATGGGCGCTGGTACTGCGCTTGCGTCCCGTCAACATCATTACTGGCCCCTTGATTTATGGCATGGTGGTACCACTGGTTTTTTTGGAAGTGTCGGTGTGGATTTACCAGTTTGTATGTTTTCCGATTTATAAAATCCCCCGCATTGCGCGGGCACCGTTCAATGCGTTTGACCGCCAGGAACTGCGATACCTGGACTGGGTGTCCAAAGCGCATTGCAGCTATTGCGCCTACGCCATGGGCGTGGCTGCATTTGCCTCGGCCGTGATACAGGCCACCGAAGCCTATTTTTGTCCCATTAAGCACCAGCACAAACAGCTCGCCGTAATAGCCAGCGCGGTACCTTATGTGGAGTTTGAGGAGCCCGAGGGCTTTGACTATGCGGCCAAGCTTGAAGCACTGCGGCAGTTACAAACGGGTGAGCACGCAAACCCTCCATCGCAGCAGGTATAGAGGCCTAAGCGCGTAGGCCTTAAGGCCATGGATTGCCACGGCCTTTTGGCCGCGCAATAGCCTAGATGCTGCATTCCAGCTGTACGTGAAAGCTTGACCCACATCAAGCGCAGCCAAGGCCAGGGGCCTAGCTTGAAGACATTCCCAGTGTTGCCTACGAAGCGTGATGGCTTCGCGACCCGGGAACAGTTTTTTAACCTACATCTTGCGTCGACGCAGCTTGCACCAGATCGGTCGGTGGACTTTGCGGTAACACCATGATGCTGCGAAGTAGCAGGCGAGCGCTAAAGACCAGGGTCACCAACAGGCAACCGCCGCCGGCCATGCCCAGCGAATAGGACAGGCCCCAGTGTTCGGCGACCCAGCCACCGATCAGTGCGCCCGGCGCCGATGGAAGCAGGGCCAGCCAGCGCATCGTCGAATTCATACGCCCGAGCATGGGCTGTGGCGTGCTGCTTTGGCGCAGCGAAATCATGTTGATGAACATCAGCGTAGCACCCAGGCTAAAGCACAACAGCATGGCGCTAAATAAAAGCACTGCATCGACCCATTCGCGCAGCGCGAGCGCCCCCAGCCAGCTCACCGAAGTCAAACCCATGCCCAACAGCAAAGAGCGGCCCACGCCCCATCGGCGGCTCAGACCTGGCCCGCCTGCACCCGCTGCGATCGAGCCGACGCCCATGGCGATATAGGTCATGGCGGTGCTGTCCTCACTCAAGCCCAATTCACGCACCGCATACACGATCTGGACGGATATGGCCATTTGCGCAAAAAACTGCCAACTGCCCAGCATGGCGGCCAGTTCCACCAGTACGCGGTGGGTACGCACAAAGTGCAGTCCTTCGAACAATTCGGCCCGAAACGAGCGTGTAGAAACGCCGGGCACAGGCTCTTCGATGCGGATACCGCGCAACAACACGACAGAACCCACCAGCAAGCAGGCGTCAGCCACTATGGCCAGCGGTGCGCCCAGTACGCGTATCAGTGCCCCCGCCAGGCCCGGACCCGTAACTTCGGCCAGCGAGCTGGCCAGCGCGTTTTGGGAATGGGCGCGCACCCGCTGGTCGCGCCCAACCAGTTGGATGAGCACAATTTGCGCTGCAGAGCCTGCTACGGTGTACACGCAGCCCAGGCAGAAAGCCACCAGGTACATCAATGGCATGGACAAGAGCCCCATCCACCAGGCCAGGGGGATCAGTAACAAGCATGCGCCCATCAGCAATTCGCCTGCGATATAGACTGGAAACTTGCGCCGCCGGTCCAAAAATACACCGCCGGGCAAAGAGAACAATACAAAGGGCAGCAACTCCATCGCTGTCAGCATGCCCATCTGACTGGGCGTGGCCTGCAGCAAAACCACCGCGGTCAAGGGCAGCGCCAGCATGGTGATTTGACCGCCTAGCCCGCTGACCAGCAGCGAGAACCAGAGTCGCCGGTAGCCGGGGATTTGCAATAGGGGGTTGGAGAAAAACAAAATCTGAAACCTTGGGGAGAGCACGGTAAGGCTGTCCGGGTATGTCGCGGGGAAAGCGCACAAGGGGAGAAGTGTAGGCTGCTTTACCTGCCAGTCGTTTGATTGGGATTACATTTGCGACCATGTCTCAGACCGAATTTTTCGCTTTACTTTTGCTATCGACCGTCACCAGCTTCACCCCCGGACCCAATACCACGGTATCGACCGCCATGGCCGCCAATTTCGGGCTGCGCCGAGCCATGCAGTTTGTTTGCGCGGTGCCTGTTGGCTGGGGGCTTTTATTTAGTTTGTGCGCTGCAGGTTTGGGCGCAGTGGTGCTGGCAGTGCCCATGTTGCGCCTGGCGATTCAAGGCCTGGGCATGGCCTATTTGCTGTGGCTGGCCTTTAAGCTGGCGACCACGAAAAGCCTGGCGCAGGCGGATGCAGCGGCGTTGAACGTGGGCTTTGGCCAGGGCGTGCTCTTGCAGTTTGTGAACATCAAGGCCTGGATGCTGGCACTGACCGTAGTGGGCGGATGGCTGGCCGGACGCGAAGATGTGCTGGCGCGTTTTGCTATCACTTTGCCAGTGATGCTGGCTTTTGGATTTTTCAGCAATCTGTTTTATGCCGTGCTCGGCTCGATGGCGCGCCAATGGCTGAGCGGGCCCGTGCGCGAGGGGCTACCCAGCGGTTTGCGCTTGCAATGGTTTAACCGCGCCATGGCCGCTTTGCTGGTGCTGACGGCCCTATGGATGCTAGGCAAATGAGCCAGCGCGAGCAAACCCTGGGCATGTGGTTGGGCCTCTTGGCCGTTGTGGTGTTTGCCGTCACGCTGCCCATGA
>CAMBFN010000128.1 GCA_945865425.1 Comamonas sp. lk
TTTATCAAAAACATCCAGCAGCGTTTTGACACCATCTTGCGCGTTAGTACCGCGGTGGTGGAACGGCAGAAAAACTTCTTTACCCACGGCGAACTGGCCATGCGCCCGCTGGTATTGCGCGAGATCGCCGAAGAGCTGGGCCTGCATGAATCGACCATTAGTCGCGTCACCACCGCCAAATACATGGCCACGCCCTATGGCACGTTTGAACTGAAATATTTCTTCGGCTCAGGCTTGGATACCGAGTCCGGCGGCAGTGCCTCCAGCACCGCGGTGCGCGCCATCATCAAGCAATTCATTCAGGCCGAAAGCCCCAAAAAGCCGCTCAGCGACAACCAGTTGTCCGAGATGCTCAAAGAGCAAGGCATTGAGTGCGCGCGCCGCACCGTAGCCAAATACCGCGAAGGCCTGAAGATCGCGCCGGCCAGCTTGCGCAAAGCGCTGTGAGCGCACCCCACCACGCACTCCACAACGCGCCCCGGCGCAGCACCATGGCATGAACCAGTTACAGATTTTTTTACCCTGCGCCGCCGGCGTGGAAGACTACTTGTGCGGCGAGGTGCAGACGATTACCGACTTGCCCGCACAGTCGATCCAGCGCTGGCGCGGCGGGGTGATGCTGCAAGGCTCGTGGCGCGCGGTGTTGCTGCTCAATCTGCATTGCCGCTTAGCGCAGCGGGTGATGGTGCAGCTGTCACTTACCGACTACCGCAGCGAGCAGGACTTGTACCGCGCCGCCGCTGCCGTGGCCTGGGAAATTTGGTTCACGCCCAAGCAAAGCATCAAAGTGGAAGTGACGGCGCAGCACAGTCCGCTGACCTCGCTGAACTTTGCAGCCCTGAAAATCAAAGATGCGGTCTGCGACCGCTTTCGCGACAAAGCCCACGGCGTGCGCCCGGATGTCAATACCCGCTGGCCCGATGTGCGCATCTTTGCGCACCTGACCACCGACCAGTGCGCCCTGTATATCGACACCTCCGGTGAAGCCCTGTTCAAACGCGGCTGGCGCGAAGACACGGGCGATGCGCCCCTCAAAGAAACCCTGGCCGCCGCCATGATTGCGGCCAGCGGCTGGGCCGATGGCGACGCCGATTTGCTGCCCCTGTACGACCCCTGCTGCGGCAGCGGCACGGTGGCGATTGAAGCGGCGCAGATCGCCTGCAATATTCCGCCAGGGCTGCTGCGCCAGTTTGCGTTTGAAAAATACCTGCCCTTTCAGGCCCATGTGTGGCAAGCCATCCGCCAAGAGGCGCAGGCCCGCATCATCCAGCCCGAACCCGGCGATGCCCCGCTGATTTACGGCAGCGATGTGTCGCATCGCATGGTCGATTTTGCCGAGCGCAATGCGCAGCGCGCCGGTGTGGCCGGGGTCATCAGCTTTCGCGGTGGCGATGCTTTGCAACGCATGCCACCTATCGAAGGCGGCGGCGTGATGCTGCTCAACCCGCCCTATGGCGAGCGGATTGAAGTGGGCGGCGTGGCAGGCGAAGGCGCGCGCTTTGGCGCCCGCGAAGTGGCGCAGACCGAAGAAGGCGGCGCGTTTTTTAAGCAACTGGCCAGCCACTGGAAAAAGAACTTCAGCGGCTGGAGCGCCTGGGTGCTGACACCCGACCTGAAACTGCCAGGCAAGATGCGCCTGAAAGAATCGCGCCGCGTGCCGCTGTGGAACGGGCCTATCGAATGCCGCTTGTTCAAATTTGACCTGGTGGCTGGGCGCATGGATAAAACCAAGGCGCAAGCTGTGGCGACTCCGGGCCAAGCGCAAAGCAAAGCCTGACACGGCGCTGCACTATTGCATGGCAACACACCTAAACACTTCAGTGCAAAGCGCGAAAACCGAAACCTCTGCGCCAGTGGCGACCCTAGCCCACCCCGCGAGCGCGTAGTTGAGCCAACCACCCGCATCCACCGAGACAGCACTGCGCCCGCTTTGGGTGCTGGACACCAACATCGTGTTGGACGTATTTCTCTTTGCAGACCCTGCGGCGCAGCCGCTGCGCGAAGCCTTGATACAGGCGCGCATCCGTTGGATCAGCACCGCGCCCATGCGCGAGGAATTGGCCCGCGTTCTGGGCTACCCGCATATCGCCAAACGCATGGACTTTTACCAGCGCAGCGCCGATGACTTACTGCGCGACTTCGACGCGAATAGCCAAACGGTTGAAGTAGCCACGCGCGCTCCGCTACGCTGCAAAGACCCAGATGACCAGTGCTTTATAGATCTGGCGCTGGCGAACCAAGCGGGTTTGCTTAGCAAGGACCATGCGGTGCTGTGTATGGCCAAGCGTTTGGGAGCGCTGGGGGTGCCATATGTGGGCACCGTATTGACGTAAGCCTGCGTGCAAAGTCGCGCTGTCTGGGCTTGAAGCGGCCCGCACTTTAGGCCTGCCGCTGAGTGCGCCGCTCGATGGAATGCAAAAACCCACCTGCACGGTAAAGATGGAGGCAATCTTGTTCAGGGTTTCCAAATAGATATGTTTTTGTTTTTCTCGCTATTACTGGGACACGGTTGAACGGGACGACCAGCGGTTTATCGACCTGGCGCTGGCGCATCTAGCCGGCTGGGTTCGAACCCCTGCTCACGCGCTTCGGGACTGACGCTCCACGTATTGGCGAAGCACGCCATCCATTCTTGATTGCCAGCCGTCGCCGGTGGATTTGAAATACTCCACGACCTCTTGGCTATAGCGGACTGACACGAGCAATTTCTTGTGTTCGGATTTGGGTCGGCCGCGCAAGGCTTGGATTGGAACCATGGACTTGAGTTGTTTTGGCGTTAGCGGTTGTGCGTCCGGGTCACTTTTGGCGGCCGCCGTAATGGCTTTGTCCTCCTCCGCGGTCGGCAAGAGGATAGTGGGACGTTTAGAAATTTTCGACATAGTGTTTTACCTCGCGACGATTGGCGCGGCGCAGACCAATGACTCTTCGCGCTTCGCCTCGGTCTACAAATGCCACGTAATACAGGGTTTGGGTTTTCGGAGCGAGCGCAATCATCCTGGTCTCGCCGTACTCGAACCGGTCATCCATCCACACCAGCGCAGCTTCCCAATCGAGTTCGCCTGCGACAGACAGGGACACGCCATGCTTTGTCTGGTTTGCCACGTCTTTAGCGGAATCGAACTCGATACGCATGTTTTACTGTAGCTACAATAAATGAGCCTGTCAACCTTTTGTGCTGGACACCACTTTGGGGGGCGAACTTCTTAGCTAAGCGGACCGCCATTAACTGGTCGGGCGAGGGCGCCCCGTTGACTTTTCCGCTGCCGTTGGTGGCCTGCCGTTGGCGCGCCGCTTGAGCGAGGGGTAGGTGTCATTTCGAAATGCGCCGAAGCAGAACTAGACCTGGATAACGTACGCCTTTTTCGTCCAACTTAAAAACAACTGTGATGTCCGCGAATATCTTCGTTTTTCCTTGAAGGTCTGTCGGCTTTACGCCAGGATCAAGGTGCAATCTAGAACGCTTTTCACTCAGGCTTGGAATGATTACTGCCCATCCGCGCTTCGTGTTGTCCATATCCCAGGCCCGGATTTGCACTTCAAGATTCTTGAAGTCTTCAACAAACTCTAGTGGCTCCTCATCTGGCGCCAAAGAAGGCATGGCTTTAACTGCAGCGGAGGAAATAGAAATATCAGGATTTCCTTCCATCACTATTGATGCGCCATCCTCCCTCTTTGCTGGGCGTACTGCCTTGACAGCATGTTTGGCCAAAGATGGATTTTTTGAAATTACAGAATCAATAATTCCCTGCAGTATTCTAGGATCTCCCTCAGTCAACTTTGAGCCAATGATGACAACGTTATTTTGGTTCCCCTGAAGAATCGCTTTCTGAGATTCCGACGCGTTCTGCTTTTCGAGCAGGTATTTTCCGCCACCCAAAATTAGTGCCAGGATAATGCATGAAAGGAGTGGCTTATTCTGCAGTAGCCCCTCGACATTTAGCTACGATCTCGCGCTATCGATGTCTGATTCAAGCTTAGATTGATTACCCCAAACAAATCGAACGGCCAAGTCTTCAAGCAGACTACCGCTCTTGATTTCATTGACGTAAATGCTCAGTCCCTGAATGCTGACTGTCGGGAATAGTCCGATGAATACCTCTGGTGCGGCCTCAATTAGTGCCTTCATAGCCAACAATGAGTCAGCTACATCTTCGATAGGCAGTGGGTCATGGTTCGAGTAGCGCAACTGCTGCCCAGTGGAAATTTGCATTCAGACTCCTGCGGTGCTTAAACGTCTGTTTATGACGCCTAACGTAATTTAGATCGTAAAACCCGATTGATACATCCAGATCGGGTTGATACATCAAGCTGATGTAAATACTATTTCGGCAAGTATATGTTTTTTAGCAACATATCAATGCTGAATAAATGAAACGCTATGAAAGTCAGGACGGCTTTAAATCCCGCGCTTCATTGGCGCACCCATCGACGCCAAGTTGCCGCTAATGCACCCTCTTTGGATTCGCAGTCAAGCCGCTGATGGATCACCGCGTCGCTGCGTTACCCGCGATGCCGCAGACTTTCAAGCCAGTTTTTACGTTGAGGGTTTAAGGGGTAAGGGCCTAGCGTTCAGCGCTTTTGCGCCAAGCAATGCCCCACGATGGCATTCGCATGCCCGTGCCCCATGCAATGCTCAGCCTTCAGCCAATTCACAATTTCCATATGCTTGGCGCCGCTGCGGGTTTCGACCAGCGCGAACCAATGGGCCATGGGATGGCCGTATTTCTTTTCGATGGAGGGAAAGTAGGACGCAGGCCCTTGGACCTTGGGAGCTACTGCCATAGGTTGAGAGGCAACCTAAAACGGAATATCGTCGTCCATGTCGTCAAAGCCGCTGGCCGGGCGCGCGGCGGGCGCGGTGCGGGCCGGGGCGGGGGCGGCGGGGCGCGCTGCCGGTGCGGCGCGGCGCTGGCCGCCGTCGTCGCCTTCACTAGGGCCACCCATGCCTTCGCGGCCACCGAGCAACTGCAGTTCGGTAGCGATGATGTCCACCGTGTTTTTCTCAACGCCAGCCTGGTCGGTGTATTTGCCGTATTTCAGGCGGCCTTCGATATAGGCGGGGCGGCCTTTTTTCAGGTATTCCCCGGCGATTTCCGCCAAGCGGTCGTAAAAGGTGACGCGGTGCCACTGGGTGTCTTCAATCGACTCACCGGTGTTTTTGTCTTTGCGGCGGCTGCTGGTGGCTATGCTGACATTGGCCACGGCCTGGCCGGAGGGCAAATAACGGATTTCGGGGTCGCGGCCGCAATTGCCGACGAGGATCACTTTATTGACGGATGCCATGGGTTTTCTCCAAAATAGTGGGCCATTATCTCGCCTTTGAACACCGCTGGCGATGCGGGAAAGTGCTTAGGGAGCTAGCGGGCACCGCCCAAGGGCAAAGCCGGGGCTGGGGGCCTGGCAAACCCGCACTTGGCGATAATGCGCGGTTTGGCTGGGCGCGCACGTTTTGAACACTCCACACACTCCGATCAACTTGGCTGCCGAACTGGGCGAGGAGGCCGGCACCTATCTGGGCCGCAGTTTGCGCCAGCCCAGCATCAGCATTCGGGGGGCGCG
>CAMBFN010000129.1 GCA_945865425.1 Comamonas sp. lk
AACCAGTTCCTGCCCGTCTTGGGCCATTTGTTTGGATTTAATGTGGATACGGCGACATTGACCCATGCCGAATTTATAGTGTTTGGAGCGCTGATCGTTTGGTTCCTGATTGTGGAGCCGCACGGTTTGGCGCGCTTGTGGAGCGTGGGTAAGCAAAAGATGCGTATTTGGCCTTTCCCGCATTGAGCTTGGTTTGTTTGGGTTGGTTTTTTGTTGGTAGTTTGTTTCAATATTCAAGGAGACATGTATGACGATTCGTAAGCTCACATTGGCTATCGCCTTGGTGGCTGGCGCTGTTTCGGCCTTGGTGCCCACAGCGTCTTTTGCACAGGCGAAAGAGCAATTTTTCCCGGTACTGCCTTACCGTTCTGGCGCCTACGCGCCTAATGGCGTGCCATGGGCCAACGGTTTTGTGGATTACCTCAAGCTGATCAATGCCCGCGATGGTGGCATCAACGGTGTGAAGCTTAGCTTTGAGGAGTGCGATACCGCCTACGCCACCGACCGCGGCGTGGAATGCTATGAGCGCCTCAAAGGCAAAGCGTCGGGAGCGATTTTTCAGCCGCTCTCCACCGGCATCACCTTTGCTTTGACGGAGAAGGCGCCTAACGACAAGAACGCCTTGATCACCGGCGGTTACGGCCGCTCAGAGTCCAGCGATGGCGGCGTCTTCAAATGGAATTTTCCGCTCATGGGCACCTATTGGTCTGGCGCTGATATTTTGATGCAGCACATCACGACCAAAGAAGGCGGCAATCTGAAGGGTAAGAAAATTGCTTTGGTATATCACGACAGTCCCTATGGCAAAGAGCCAATCATTTTGTTGCAAGAGCGCGCCAAGATGCAAGGCTTTGATTTGAGCTTGCTGCCGGTGACTGCACCTGGTATTGAGCAAAAGGCTACCTGGTTGCAAATTCGCCAAAACCGCCCGGACTATGTATTGCTTTGGGGTTGGGGCGTGATGAATTCTGCGGCCTTGAAAGAGGCTGTCGCGACCGGTTACCCACGCGAAAAAATGTATGGCGTTTGGTGGTCTGCTGGTGAGCCTGATGTCAAGGACGTTGGTGAGGCAGCGAAAGGCTACAGCGGACTGGTCGCTACCGGCGAGGGTGGTGCTGTGATTGACGATATCAAGAAGTTCGTTCACGGCAAAGGGCAGGGTACCGGTCCTATTGAAGAAGTTTCGACCGTGCTCTACAACCGGGGCATGGTCAGTGCAGCGCTTGGCGTGGAGGCCGTACGACGTGCGCAGGAGCGTTTCGGTAAGGGCAAGGTCATGGACGGCGAGCAAATTCGTTGGGGCCTGGAAAACCTGGCCGTGGACGCCAAGCGTTTGAAGGCGCTTAAGCTTGACTCGGTGATGAAACCCATCAGCACGACTTGCGTGGACCACGAAGGCTCACGGTCTGCGCGTGTGCATACCTGGGACGGTAAAAAATGGCAGTACGCGTCGGACTGGATCGAAGCAGACACTTCCATCATTAAACCGCTGGTACGCCAGTATGCTGATAAGTACGCCGCTGAGAAAAAGCTGACCCGTCGCGATGCCAAGGACTGCCAGACCTGATCGTTCACCGCTTTAACAAGCACCCGGGCCGCTCCTCGAGAGTGGCCTGGGGAAAGAGCGTCCTGGCGCGCTCTTTCCCCAGGTTTAACGGAAATTTCCACTATGGCTGAAGCTCCCACTATCGTCCTCAATGTCAATGGCATTGAAGTCATTTACAACCATGTGATTTTGGTGCTCAAGGGCGTTTCTTTGCAGGTGCCTCAAGGCGCTATCGTCACCATTTTGGGCGGCAATGGTGCCGGCAAGACCACCACTTTGCGCGCTGTTTCTAATTTGTTGAAAGGCGAGCGCGGGGCGGTCACCAAAGGCAGCATCGAATTGCGTGGCGAGCGTATCGAAAACCTCACGCCGGCCGATCTGGTCCAGCGCGGCGTAGTGCAGGTGATGGAAGGTCGCCATTGTTTTGCCCACCTGACCATCGAAGAAAACCTGCTGACCGGTAGCTACACGCGCAAGAACAAGGCCGAGATCGCTGCCAACCTGGAAAAAGTCTATGCCTATTTCCCACGTCTGAAAACGCGGCGCACCAGCCAGGCGGCTTATACATCGGGCGGTGAACAGCAGATGTGTGCGATCGGACGCGCGCTGATGGCCAGTCCGACCATGGTCTTGCTGGACGAGCCATCTATGGGGCTTGCACCGCAAATTGTGGAAGAAGTGTTTGAAATCGTCAAAGACCTGAACCAAAAAGAAAAAGTCACCTTTTTGCTAGCCGAACAAAACACCAATATGGCGCTGCGCTATGCGGACTATGGCTACATCATGGAGTCCGGGCGGGTGGTGATGGATGGGCAGGCCAGTGATTTGGCTAATAACGAGGACGTGAAAGAGTTTTACCTCGGTATGGGCGGTGGAGAGCGCAAGAGCTTTAAAGACGTCAAGAGTTATAAGCGCCGCAAGCGCTGGCTGGCTTAAATTTTCAGGAATGTCTATGACTGAGTATTACGACGCACTGGAAACCCGTACGCATCAGGCGCGTGAAGCGGCCTGGATGCAGGCACTGCCCTTGCAGATAGCGCACGCCCAAGCGCACGCACCGGCATTGGCCAGCAGCCTGGCAGGTGTGCAGGCCAGTGCCGTCAACTCGCTCGCCGCATTGGCCCGCTTGCCAGTGGTGCGCAAGCAAGAACTATTAGATTTACAAAAAGCCTCGCGCGCTGCAGGTGGCGATGTATTCGGCGGATTTAGCGCTCTGCGCTTTGGTGCGCACATGCCGCGCGTATTTGCCAGCCCGGGCCTGATCTATGAGCCCGAAGGGACGCAGCGCGATTACTGGCGCATGGCGCGCGCCATTTTTGCCGCGGGCTTCCGCCCTGGCGAGCTGATTCATAACAGTTTTAGCTACCACTTCACGCCGGCCGGCTCGATGATGGAGACCGGCGCCCATGCTCTGGGATGCACCGTGTTTGCCGGCGGTACCGGCCAAACCGAGCAGCAGGTGGGTGCGATGGCGGAGTTGCAGCCGGCAGGCTATATCGGCACGCCCAGTTTCCTGAAAATAATTCTGGAAAAAGCCAGCGAGATGGGCGTGGCTCTGCCCAGTATGCGCAAAGCATTGCTGTCGGGCGAAGCCTTCCCTCCCTCTTTGCGCGACTGGTTGGCAGAGCGTGGCGTGCAGGGCTACCAGTGTTATGCCACGGCCGATGTGGGTTTGATCGCTTACGAAACCGCCTCCCGTGAGGGCTTGGTACTGGACGAAGGCGTGATCGTCGAGATCGTCAGACCAGGCACCGGTGACCCGGTGGCTGCCGGTGAAGTCGGCGAAGTGGTGGTCACCAGTCTGAATCCGGCCTACCCCTTGATCCGCTTTGGAACCGGCGACCTGTCGGCGGTGCTGCCCGGCCCATGCCCGAGCGGACGCACGAACACCCGTATCCGCGGTTGGATGGGCCGCGCCGACCAGACCACCAAAATCCGTGGCATGTTTGTACACCCTAAACAAGTGGCGGACATAGTGCGCCGCTTTCCCGAGGTTTTGCGCGCCCGATTGGTAGTCAGCGGGGCGATGGCCCAGGACGAGATGACCCTTAAAGTTGAAAGCGCCAACGCCAGCGAGGGTCTGTCGGCCCGCATCAGCGAAGCCATCCGAGATGTTACCAAGCTGCGCGGCACAGTGGAACTGGCGGTGCCCGGCAGTTTGCCCAATGACGGCAAAGTCATTGAAGACGCCCGCAGCTACCAATAAGCGCATAGCGCAGTGGCCAGATATTTTCGAGAACTTTCTTTGGCGCAGCCCTGCGCTAAATCAGGCCTTTTTTATACATGTCTTGGGCAATAGGCGCTAGACTCTGCTTTTTATCCGTCGGAGACCATTATGAAGAGACTTTTATTAGCCGGTTTGGCGCTGCTGAGTTTTTCCGGTTTTGCCCAAACATACCCATCTAAGCCCATCACCATCGTGGTTCCCTTTGTGGCCGGCGGCCCCACGGATCGCGTGGCACGTGACCTGGCAGAAGCCATGCGCAAACCCCTGGGTGATGCCAGCATCGTTATTGAAAACGTATTAGGTGCGGGTAGCTCGATTGGCTCTAATAAAGTAGCTAAGGCCAATCCCGATGGCTACACGATTTTGCTCAACCATATTGCCATGGCCAGTATGCCTAATTTGATGCGCAATATGCCTTTCAAAATCGATTCGGACTTTGAGTACCTTGGCATGATCAATGATGTGCCCATGACTCTCATTACGCGTCCCTCCATGCCAGCAAAAAACTTCAAAGAGTTGCGCGATTGGTTGAACGCTAATAAGGGTAAGATTAATTTGGGTAACGCCGGCATTGGCTCTGCCTCGCATTTGTGCGGTCTGATGTTCCAAAATGCGATACAGGTGGATATGACCACCATTCCTTACAAAGGCACCGCGCCTGCGATGACCGATTTGATCGGTGGACAAATCGACTTGCTGTGTGACCAGACCACCAATACCTCTGTACAAATCGAAGCCAAGAAAGTGAATGCCTACGGTGTCACTACGGCCAAGCGTCTGACGACGCCCGCACTCAAGGACATCCCTACCCTGCAGGAAGACGGCTTAAAAGGCTTTGAGGTCACCATTTGGCATGGTCTATACGCACCCAAAGGCACGCCGGCGGATGTCGTCGCTAAATTGAATACAGCTCTTAAGGCGGCATTGAAGGATCCGGACTTCATTAAAAAGCAAGAGTCATTGGGCGCCGTTGTGGTTACCGATAAGCGCGTAGAGCCTGCCGAGCACAAGAAATTTGTAGCTGCGGAAATTGCCAAATGGGGCCCGGTGATCGCGGCTGCCAAGGAATATATCGATTAAAGAGCGTTCGACCCGCGCCTCGCGGGATCCGGTTGCGGCCTAGCGAGCGAAGGCCACCCGAAATCGTCTGCGGCTATACGCCCCAGACGATTTCTTTGTTTTCGGCGTGGCAGCGCTCCAGCATCCGGATAAATGGCAGGCTGCGCTGGCGCAGGCTGATTGCTTGTCCGCCCGAAGCTAAGGATCGTCCGGCATCGCGCGCCGCATCGACTTTTTCCTGCACATGCGCTTCTTCTTTGACGACGGCGTCTTGAAGGGCAGCGATAGCTGCCGGCATATCCTGCGGTAGCAGGATGCCTTTTATAAGGTTTTGCGGATCGGTTTTTCCAATAATGGCCAAAATAGTCCGGCCGTTTTCCTCGAGCATGATGAGGTCGCCGCTTACTTTGGATTTGAACTTGTAAATCATGTTAAAGCTAGCATAGCGCTATTGGTTGACGAAACGCAAGGCAATGTCTTAACGTTAAGCAAAAAATGATTATCTAAGCAAATTGAATTGCCCCTTTGTAAATGAAATTGCCATTTTCCACATGGCGGATTCAAGTTCGAAGCGCAACGCGCTTTAAAGATTGATGGAACACCTCTGAAGGTGTTTTGAATCCAAGTCTTTTCCTCGGTCTGTTATTCAATCTGTTTTGAATCATTGTAATTTCCTCCTCATTAACCGTATTCATCGA
>CAMBFN010000130.1 GCA_945865425.1 Comamonas sp. lk
AATTCAGCGTGCAGTGCAGGACCAGGTACAACAAAACCCGGTGCGCTTTTTTGCCCGCGAAGCGCAAGACCGAGTGGCCGCTGCGCGCGCACAAATTGCAGCATTTTTAGGTCAGCAGCCCGAACAGATCGCCCTGGTGCGCAACGCTACCGAAGCGGCCAGCACCACCTTGCGCGGATTTCCATTTGAGCGGGGTGACGAGGCCATTGTGCTGGACCAAGAATACGGCGCCGTGGTGTACGCCGTACAAAGGGCATTGGCCAGCGCAGGCGGAATTTTGCGGGAAGTTGCCATTCCCATGGACGATGATGCGGCAGGCATAGTGGCCCGGGTCGAGGCGGCGATCAACTCGCAGACCCGCTTGCTGGTGGTAGACCACATTACGTCCGCCACCGCGCGCATACTTCCGGTGCAGCAACTGGCGGATTTATGCAGGGCGTATGGTATTGCGATCGCCGTGGATGCCTCGCATGGGCCTGGACAAATCGACCTGGACTTGGATCGTCTGGATGCCGATTTTTGGTTTGGAAATTTGCACAAATGGGTGTGTGCGCCATTGGGTAGCGCGGTGTACCGCATCGCGCCGCGTTGGCAGGCGCGCATACGTCCGCTCATAGTTTCTTGGCGCGATGCGGAGGGCTATCCCGCGCCCTGGGACATGCTGGGCACGGTGGATGTCAGCGCCTGGCTGGCTGCGCCTGCGGCAATTAATTTTTTCACTCACCTGGGCTGGCAGCGTGTGCGAGCAGCGAACCAAGAACGTATGCGTTACGGGCGTGAAATGGTGTTGGCCGCCTTAGGCCTTTCAAAAGACACTCTGCCGCCCGATGCCATCGCCATGGGCCTGGTGCCATTACCCCACATGGAAGGTGGTCGCGCCGCCTGCGCCGCCTTGCAAAAGCGTTTGGGTGAGGTGTATCGGGTCGAAAGTGCGATAACGACGTGTGCGGGCGCCTACTATCTCAGGGTTTGCGGGCAGTTATATAACAGCGCGTCGGACTATGAAGCGCTAGCCAGCGCCCTACGTACCGAGCTGCGCTAAGTCCTCACCCACCTCGCCCAAGTGCGCAAAGGGCAAAGCCTGTTTCACGAGGATGACCGTACAGGGCGCAGCCATGGCTACTTTGATCGGGACGGTGGCCATCAGGCGCTGGGTTTTCAGGCCATGGGTGGCGGCGCCCATCACGATCATGTGCACATGGTTGCCAAGGGCATAGTTAATGAGGGCCTGGGCCACATTGCCCGACTCGAGCACATGGCAGCTAGTTTGTTGGCCCGGATGGTTCAGTGTCCGCGCCCATTCGTGCAGCCAGGCCAGGTAGCGCCGTTGCACGCTGGTTTCGCTGTGGGCATCGACGCTGCTATTGCTAAGGTTATCGGGGATGACAGTGACGCAGGCCAGGCGGGCCCCGGGGCGTATGCCTAAAGAGCGCGCAGCCGCTTCGCGCAGCGAGTACAGGGTCGCATCCGATGCGTTGTCGTAGGGCAGGGCCACCATCACGATAGGCACCTGGCTGATTTGCTCGGACACCAGCGGGCTGGGCTGGTAGTGCATGCCGGCGGCCTTGAGCCAGCGCTTGGTGTGGGTCCAAAAACTGGTGGGCTGGGTGTTGCGTCCGCGCGCGCTCACTTCAACCTGCGCCGGGTGCGCCAGGTCAAAGGCCAGGTGCGCCGCCGACGGGTAACGCCGCGCAGCCTCGGGTTCCAGGCAGCGCATCACCACTTCCTGCAGCCAGGGCGGCAGCTCGGGGCGGTAGCTGCGCGGTGGCACCGGGTCCACCCATAGGCGCTGGCGCAGGCCTGCGGGTGTGCGCGGCGTGCCAAAGGGCAGGTGGCCGGTACATAGTTGGTAGAGCATCACGCCGATGGCAAAAATATCGCTGCGCAAATCGCCGCGTACGCCCACCACTTGCTCGGGCGCAATCCAGGCCGGCGAGCCCACGGCTTTGCGCAATTGCTCGGCCAGCAAGTCTGGGTAATGTGCGTGAAAGGACAGGCCAAAGTCCAGCAAAAGCATGGGGCTGGCAGGCACGGCCAGATCTGCCGTATCCTTGACCGCGCCCGAATCTGCAGCTGCATCCATTGGCGAATCCGCATAGGCCTGTGCGCCTGCCGCTACGGTGCGCACCGGCGCGCTGCTGCGCAAAAGTAAGTTGTCGGGTTTGAGGTCGAGATGCACCGCGTCTTGCCGGTGCAAAGCCTGGGCCGCCTGCGCCATCCCTATGCCCAGGCTGGTAATCGTCGTGATATCCAGTGCAGCGTGTTGTTCCACCCAGTACTGCAAGGTGCGGCCCTGCACATATTCCATTACCAAATAGGGTACACGCTGCAAATCCCCCGCCGCCACAAAGCGCGGCACATGCGGCCCGCTCAGGGCTTGCAAGATGTTGCACTCCACCTCAAAGCCGACAATGTTTTCCGCGCCATCCCCACTGGCCATGCGCGGCACTTTCATCGCCATGGGAAAGCCGGGATCTGCCCGGCCATCGGCATAGCTGACACGGTAAATATGCGCCATGCCGCCGCTGTGCAAGCAGCTATCGATGCGAAAGCCGTCCAGGGTGCTGCCGGCTTCTAGTAGTTTCATGCCGGGCCTTCTAAACGTGCTGCGAATTGCTCTGGCAGGCCTGCGGCGCGAATGGCTGCGGCCGCTGCCGCGTTGTCATAGGGCACCCGGAAAAACCGCAGCTGCGCATGGTCGGTGTCTAGCAAGGCGTACATCGCGCCGGTTTTTCCATCACGCGGCTGCCCGGCCGAACCAGCGGTAAACAACCACTGCCGGTGCGCAGGCACCGGAATCGCGGTGCCTGGCCAAGGGGCAAAAGGCATCAATGCGCCACCCACACCACGGTAATACAGCGATTGCGCATGCACATGGCCACCGGCCACATAGCGCAGCGCGGGCCACTGCGCGCTGGCCGCGTCCAGGCTGCGCTGTGCGGCCATCGCATCATGCACATAGTGCCAGCGCTCGGGCTTGTCGGCGCTGGCGTGCACTATCAACAGACTTTCCAAGCGCAGTGACAGGGGCAGCGTGGAGAGCCAATCGCGCTGTGCGCCGCTTAGTTGGGCATGCGTCCAGGCCGCGCCCTGGTCGCCCACTTGTTTCACCTGGGCAGGCGGATGCACTGCCAGCCCATCGTGGTTGCCTTGGACCACCAGCGCGCCTGCGTCGGCCAGCGCCATGATGCGCTTCACTACCTGCTGTGGGTAGGCGCCATAGCCCACCAGGTCGCCTAAAAAGGCCAGTCGGTCTGCGCCTTGTGCTGTGGCGTGTGCCAGGCAGGCTTCTAGCGCATGTAAGTTGCTATGGACATCGGCAATGCAGGCGATGCGCATAGCGGCCAGGGCCTATTGCCCGAAGCGTTTGCGGGTGAGCGCCAGCGCCAGCCAAAACGACACCACCGCATAGGCCACTAGCACGCCACCGTGGTGCAGCACATTGCTAGGCCACTGGTCCATAAACAAAGGCCGCACTAGCGCCACCGCATTGGCCAGCGGCAGCCAGTCGGCCACCGCGCGCACCAAAGGCGGCAGTTGCTCCAAGGGAAAAAATACACCGCCTAAAAACATGGTGGGCGTGAGGAAGAGCGTGAAGTAATAGGTAAAAAAGTCATAGCCCTTGGCCAGCGCGTTAAACACCAGCGCCATCGAGCTAAAGGTGATACCTACCCCCAGCAACACTGGCCAAGCTACCAGCAGCTTGGGGCTATGGCTAATTTGCAGGGCCAGCATCACGCCCAAAATCGCCGTCACGGTAAACAGCGCCTTAAAAGCCGCCCACAGCATTTCTGCCAGCACGATATCGTCCAGGCCCACCGGCGCGTTCATGATGCCGTCCCAGGTCTTTTGCACATGCATGCGCGAGAAGGCCGAATACAGCGCCTCAAAGGACGCGGCGTTCATCGCGCTCATACAGATGCTGCCGCTGGCCAAAAACAAAATATAGGGCACCGGTTGCCCGTCGATGGTGAGCTGCCCCACCAGCGCGCCCATGCCATAGCCAAAGGCCACCAGCCACATCAGCGGCTCGGCGATATTACCTAAGAGGCTGGGAATAGCCAGCTTGCGCCAGACCAGCAAATTGCGTTGAAACACCGGCCAAAAGCGCAGGCTGAGGCGCGGTGCGCGCCAGGGGCTTTGGATTTGGGGGGTGAAAGCGGTGGTGTCGGTCATATCAAGCGTCCTCGCGGATCTGGCGTCCGGTCAGTTTCAGGAACAAATCTTCCAGGTTGGCCGGGCGGTGCAAGGTGCGCAATTGCGGATAGGCCGCTAGGGATTGCAAAAGCGCGCCAGCCTGCTCTGTGTAGAAAAACACGGTCTCGCCACTCACCTCAACGCGCGCTGCAAGTGCGCGCAGCGGGCTATCGCGCACTTGCAGCGCGCCCACGCCAAAGACTTCCACCACGTCGGGCTCTAGGTGCTGGGCGATCAAATCGCGCGGCTTACCTTCGGCAATTTTTTTGCCATGGTCCAGTACCAAGAGGCGCGAACACAGGCGCTCGGCCTCGTCCATAAAGTGGGTGGTCAGCAAAATCGATTTGCCTTGTTGCAAAAGTGCTTGCAGGCGCTCCCACATGAGGTGGCGGGCCTGCGGGTCCAGTCCGGTGGTGGGCTC
Organism: Comamonas sp. lk; assembly: GCA_945865425.1. Taxonomy (GTDB): domain Bacteria; phylum Pseudomonadota; class Gammaproteobacteria; order Burkholderiales; family Burkholderiaceae_C; genus Allorhodoferax. The sequence continues at coordinate 4,619 of CAMBFN010000130.1, forward strand.
GTCCAGTAACAAGAGCTTGGGGTCGTTGACTAATGCGCGCGCCAGGCTCAGGCGGCGCTTCATGCCGCCCGACAACTCGCCCGGCTTGGCCTTGGCTTTGCTGGTGAGCGAGGCAAACTCCAAGAGCGCCGGAATGCGTTTTTTAATATCGCGGTCCTTGAGGCCGAAATAGCGGCCATAAACCAGCAGATTTTCTTCGCAATTGAAGTCCGGGTCCAGCGTGTCCAGCTGCGTCACCACCCCAATCTGCGCCTTGATAGCCAGCGCATCGCGCGGCATCTGCAGCCCCAGCGCGCTGATGCTGCCGCCATCAGGCGCCGTCTGCCCCAAGCACATGCGCACCGTAGTCGTCTTGCCGGCTCCATTAGGCCCGATCACCCCCAGGCATTCGCCCGGCGCAATTTCAAATGACAAGTCATCGACAACGGTGTTGGCGCCAAAGCGCTTGGATAAATGCTGCGCGGAAAACAGCGGGGTGCTGGGGCTGGGGTGGGACATGGGCGAAGATTGTCGCGGATTAGGGTGTCAAGCCAATCCATTGCCAAAATAAGTAGTTTCTCGACTGTTTATTCGCAGTTTTTGCCGCCATTTATTGGAGTTGATTCGCCAGGTCCGGCGGGGGGAGGGGCGGGTGATTCAGTGGCGGCGTCGGCGCAAACCGTAGCGCGGACGACGAAGTGCTACAAGGGCAGCAAAGAAACATTCGCTTGCAATTCGTCCCAAGGCGCAGACAGCTTGCGGCCATCACGCACCAGCAAGCCCGTGGCTTCCAGTATGGCCACGTCTTGGTGGACGTTTTTGTAATCGCGCCCCAGAGTTTGCGCGAGTTCGCGTACGTTGCTGGCGCCATGCTGGCGGACGTGGCGCAGCATGTCTAGCCGACGCGGAGACAGCGT
>CAMBFN010000131.1 GCA_945865425.1 Comamonas sp. lk
CCGAAGCTGCGTTGGGCCAGCGTGATCGCGCGGTGCTGGACGCGTCCAAGGCCTTGCAGGCGGCCAATGCCGGTGGCGATGCCAACCTGATCCGCAAAGCCATGGCAGGGCTGGAAGCGGCATTGCAAGGCCAGGCCCAGGCCCAGGCCCAGGTGAGTGCGGCAGGTGCACAAGAGGCGCAAGCCCAGACGGCGACACAAGCGGCAGACAGCCTTTCGCCCAAGCCCGAAGCAGCATTGGAGGAGGGCGCAGCAGTTAGCGATGACAGCGCCCTTTTGGCAGCTGGCGACGACATAGTGGTCGCGCCAGACGCTGCCAGCGCATCTGAGGACCCTGCGCCGCAAGCTACTCCCGATGCTGTGCCAGCGGTAGTCTCCGTAGCCGCACCCGTGCGACCCGCAGCCAAGCCGGTGGTGGCGATGCGTGGCGATGACCGTCCTGGCATGCAGCGCGAGGCCGCTAGCGCGCCAGCGCGTCCGGGCAAATGGGGCGATCGCAAGGATGGCGCGCCCGGCAGCAAGGGCCCGGCTGGGAGCGGTGCGCCGCGTCCTGGAAGGGAGGCGCGATTTGGCGACAGCCCGCGTCGCGACGCCGGCCCGCGTAGCGATAGTTACGTTGCACGCTCGGATTCGTATGCTGCTGCGCAGCCGCGCTTGGGTGATGCAGCTTTTCGTGCCCAAAGAGATGCCATGGAAAGCGCCCAGATGGCGCTCAAGAAACTTGCCGCGCAGGCGCATGGTGAGGCACTGACCCAGTTACTGGGCGCATGGGAACGGCGCGAGGCGCAGGCCTTGCCCAGCTTGCAAGAAATCGGGTCACGGGTGCAAGCGGCGGGGCGCAATGCCTGGGTTGCTGCATTGGCGCAAGGCGCCAGCGCAGAAGCTGGGCAACAAGCGCTGCTGCGCCTGGAAATGGCAGCCGAAGTACCCACACCGGCCGAACACATGGATGCGCGGCGTGCTATGCAATTGCAATTACTAACCCGCCGCAACGACCCTTCGCCCCAACAAACCTGGACGCAGGATGTGGCCGCGGTGCTGGCAACGCCCTATGCGGCGGATCGGGCGCGGCGTTTGCAAAATACCTTAAAGGCCTTGCTCAAACGCTAAGTGGCAGCGCACTTAGGCGCTGCAAGCTTGGTTTGCAGCCTGCTGAGCCAGGCGCATCGCCGGGCCGCGACAGTCGCAGCAAGTCGGCGCGCGGTGGCTGGATTTCAAAATCCCAATCGCTCAGTACCCAGCGGGTTTTGCCCGCTGACAAAAGGTGGGTATCCGGATGGTGCGTATGCCCATGAATCATGGTGTCGGCTTGCGCGCTTTGCAAAACTTCCAAGCAGGCCGGCGTATCGAGGTCATGCCATGCGCTACCGCCTAAATGACGTGTAGCCGCTTGGTGGGCTTGGCTTTGCGCCCGCATTTGCCGCCCCAGTGCCTGGCGCTCTTCTAGCGGCTTGCTGAGAAAGTCTTGTTGCCACGCTAAGCTGCGCGCCACCTTGCGAAATACCAGATAGTCAGAGTCGCTTAGGCACAGTGCGTCGCCATGGGTCAAAAGGTAACGCTGCCCCGCAAACTGGAGGACACTGGTATCTGCCAGTGCCCGCGCGCCGCAGGCATGCATCAGAGAAGGGCCCATGAAAAAGTCGCGGTTGCCGCACATGATGAAAACATCCATGCGCTTTGATGCCTGGAGAAGCAGCGCGGCCACTTCTTGCTCCACGCCATCGCTGAGATTTAGTGCGTCATCACCCACCCAGGCTTCAAACAAATCGCCCAGCACCATCAAGGCTTGCGCTGGGCTGTTCTGCAGGTAGCGCGCAAAGCCTGCCAGCGTCGGTGAATCAGGCCGGTCCAGGTGCAGGTCCGACAGGAAATCTACCGTTTGCCAATGGGCGGGGGCGCTGATTTCCATGCCGCGTACCGGCTGCCTTGTTAGCGGACCACAACCTTGGTCATGATCAAGTCATCGACGGGCACATCATCATGATGGCCTTTATGGCCGGTGTCCACTTTTTGAATCTTGTCCACCAAGTCTTTGCCTTCTATCACTTTGCCAAACACGGTGTAACCCCAGCCTTGCGTGGTCTCGGCGGTGTGATTCAAAAAACCGTTGTCCGCTGCGTTGATAAAAAACTGTGCCGTAGCAGAGTGCGGCTGGCTGGTACGCGCCATAGCCACGGTGTATTTGTTGTTTTTCAGGCCGTTGTTGGCTTCGTTGTCGATCGGTTTAGCGGTTTTGCGCTGCACCATGCCGGGCTCCATGCCACCGCCCTGGATCATGAAGTTGGGGATGACCCGATGAAATATGGTGTTGTCGTAGTGCCCGTGTTCGATATAGGCTAAAAAATTGGCAACCGACTTGGGTGCTTTTTGCACATCGAGTTCCAGCGCGATGACGCCGTAGTCGGCGATATGAATTTCAACAATAGGGTTTGACATGCAAGATTCGCTTTATTTAAGAATACGGACGAAGTTAATCGTGATAGGGGTGAGGGGGACGTTTTGCATACCGGATTTATTGCCGGTGGGTAGCATGCGAATTTTGTCAATGGTTTCCATCCCACTGCTGACTCTGCCGAACACCGCATAGCCAAAGCCATCGGGTTGGGGGGCATTGAGGCCGGGATTGTCCACCACGTTAACAAAAAACTGCGCGGTGGCCGAGTTCGGGTTGCCGCTGCGGGCCATGGCAATCGTGCCCCGGTCATTGCGCAGTCCATTGGCCGCCTCCAGCGGGATGGGTCCACGCGTGGGCTTTTGCGCCATGGCCACGGTAAAGCCACCGCCTTGCACCATAAAGCCATCAATCACGCGATGAAATACCGTGCCTTCGTAATGCTTATCGTTCACGTATTGCAAAAAATTTTCAACCGTTTTAGGTGCTTTCTCTGCGTTGAGTTCGATCACGAAATCGCCCGCGCTGGTTTGAAATTGCACCGAGGGCGCTGCCTGCGCATGTGCACAAAGGCACCATGCACCCGCCATCGCAAGCCCCATGAAAGCGCAGCGCGCTTGTTTTGCTAGTTTGGTAACCATCAATGCACCCCTTCAAAAAATATCTTCCATTCATTGCTTGAACGCACCCAGTATTGCCGCTTGCGCATACCGGTACGTTTGCCCGCGCTTACTTCGCCAAAGCTCACCACCATGGTTTCAGCAGAGTCGCTCCACTGAAAGTAGGACAAATCTTTGAGTTCTACATTACGGCCTTTGGACGCTTTCATTTCGGCTTTGAGCAGGGGCGTGAACTGGTCCAGGCTTTTGCCGTAGCTGGAAAAATCCGGTGTGTAAAAGGCGAGAGTTTTTTTCAAATCGCCAGAGGACTTGGCGGCACGCCAATTTTCCAGCGTAGAGGCAAATGACTTCGCTGGGTCTTCCAGTTGCTTGGGTGACTTCCAGACCAATTGCGAGGCCACTACCACCGGCGTGTTGCGCACTGTGGTGGTTTCCATGAGTTTGCGAATATCAGGATTGGACAGCACCAGACAGCCGTCGGTCGAATGGGGGGCACGCGCAAACTGGTTGGGCGGTGTGCCATGCAGCCAAATTCCGCTACCCGATTTGCCGCGTCGCACGTCCAACATATTGGGGTAATTCAGGGTCAAGGCACCCATCCCGTAAAAGTCTGTCAGGGTTTTGCGATCGAGCCGGCTGCTGATGAAATAAACCCCCAGCGGCGTGCGTTGGTCACCTTCCTGTGATTTGGACACGCCGGCTTTGCCTACCGATACGTAATAGTCCGCTTGCAGTTGTAAACCCGTGGGCGTGTTTTCGAACAAATACAGGCGGGAGCGGGACGCATCAATGGCGATGGCGCTGCGCGTTTGCGGCGCCATTTTTAAAAACTGGCTGGGCACAAAACCCTCGGGTGGGCGCTCTTTGACATTGCCGATGCGCTGTTTGGTTTCTTCCCGCAAGTCCGCCAAGTTGGCTGCACCGGCACGGGCGGCATCTGGCGCCATATCGCCCAAGGTTTGCAAGGGGCGTGTGCGTGCCGCCAGCAAATCGCCATAGACCAATTGCGCGAGTTGGAAATGGGGGTAGTCCTGCACCAGCTTTTCCGCTTTGGCCAAGGCCTCGCGGCTTTGGCCACGTGCCATCAGCGCAAATACTTCCAGAAGTCTTTGCTCGGAATAGCCGTCCGCGCGGGATAAGCCGGCTGTAGTGTTGGCGGCAATGGCGGTGCCCGCATGCGCCAGGGTGAACGTCACCAAGGTCAAGGCCAAGCCCACATAGGCAATGGCCCGGGAACCGCTGCGCCACCCGTTCGGGTTGATCAGGGACTGACATGCGCGGTAATGCGCAAAATCACCCACCGACCGCCTCGCGGATTATTTTCCAGTTGTCGCCCTGGCGCACCATTTCCAAGGTTTTGCGGCTGGAAATGGCAATGCCATTGGCGCGGTAGTTCTGGCGGAATTTGACCAGCGCGGTGTCACCACGCACCAGCGTCTGCAAATCGCTCAGTTGGATGGAAATATTGGCTTTGCCTTCGATGCGCGCACGCCTTTCCTCTTCCCATGCATTACGGCCCTGTTTGCCCGCCGGATCAAAGTCCCGGCTATAAGCGGCAAAATAGGCCTTGAGATCCTTGTCGCTCCAGGCGGTGGCCCAGCGTTGCACCGCTTTTTCGACTTCGCGGTTGGCCGTGGTGTCGACCAGCGGGGCAGGCGCCGCTTTGGTAGTCGCTGAGGGGGTATCGTCCACCGGTTTGCGTGCTGCGGGAGCGGGTTCGCGCGGCGGCTTAACTGTGGGTTCAGGCAAGGGCGCAGCTTTGGGTGCCGGTTCGGGGCTGGTTTTGGTGGCGGCAATGGCCATCTGCGTGGCCGGCGCTGCCGGTGCGGGCTGCACTTTGGGCAGCGCTGCTAGCTGCGCTGCACTGAGTTTGGTCGGATTGAGGGTGATGATTTGGCGCACCAGGGCCAGTTTGGGTGCTACCGCGGCATTGCTCAGGTCAATTTGCAAGGCCTTGTTATAAGCCGCGCTTGAGAGGCGGCCATACACGTCGGCCAGGTTTTCATGCGCCGTCGAGTAGCTCGGGTTCGTGCGCAGCGCCATTTCAAACGCGGTACGCGCTTTATCCAACTGGTTTTGATCAGCGTAAATGACGCCCAGGTTGTTAAAGGGTTCGGGCAATTCTGGGAAGTCTTCGTTCATGCGCGTGAAGGTGCTAATGGCATCGGCCGGCTTGCCCGCATCGCGTTGCACCAAGCCTTTGAGCAGGCGCATTTGCGCGTCTTTGGGGCGTGAACTTAGATAGACCTCTGCCTTGGCCAGCGCTTCGACAAACTTGCCCTCGCGACTGAGTTGGGCAACTTCGCTGAAGTCATCTGCCCATGCCTTGCCGGCCAGAAAGCTTGTCAATAGAAGTGACAGCAGGCATACAGCAAAACGCGGACTTTTTCGCATGGTGAGAGCGTGACAATTTCTTAAAGATACAGGCCAACGAAAGTGCCGCCTTTATACTGCGCGAGATTGTAGCGGAGGGCTTCT
>CAMBFN010000132.1 GCA_945865425.1 Comamonas sp. lk
TCTGCAGCGAAATGTTCGACAAAAGCCTTGTCCATTTTTGACATGCTCCAAAAAGTGAGATCGCGGTGCTTAGCGATGCGCCCTAACGTTCGAGCTAAGCGGGCGACAACGGCAGGGCACCAGGCCCGGGCTGGCGAAAATGTACAGCGTACCGCCAGACCGGGCCTGGTGCCCTGCCGTTGGCGCTCCGCTTGAGCGAGGGGTTAGGCGTCACTGCGCGTCAGGGCATGAGTGAGTCGAGGTCTTTCAACAGCATGGCCTGGTGATCCTTGTTTTCGACACTCGCCGCATGACGTCGTGCGCTCTGGAGATGCTCATGTCCCTTCGCTGAATCTCCAGCCATGAACTCTGCGCGAGCGAGTGCCTCGTAGGCGTACCCGACGTAGAAGGGCTCAAGAGAGTGGCTGTAGTTGAGGCTGGTCTCGGCCTGACGTCTTGCTTCATCAGATCTTCCGAGAAGCGCCTGAATTCGCGATGCCTGCCAGAAGCCGACCGATAGGTTCTCAGATGTGCAGTCGGGTCTGTCCAGCCAGTGAAAGATCGAGGCTTGGTTGAGCGCGACCATCAGCCGGTCTTCCTCGGGCGTGCGCTCTGGCTTCTCGATCAGATCCCATGCCTTGTTGAAACAGTCCGCCGCGAAGTACTCGTGCGCCGCTGCTAGGTCAAAGGTAGGGGCAGCAGGCATACGGTCCTCCGGAAGTTCTTGGTGGTGGATGGCGAATGGTAGGGGTTGTGACGCCTAACGCAATGTAGACCGCAAAACCCGGTGAATACATCCGGGCCCAGTCGATACATCCTGTTGTTGAAATGGCTGAAAACCGTTTGCAGCATGGCTTGGACGGCCATAGGCTGTTTTTTCGTGCAGGTATAAATTTTTCATGAAACCCGGTGCTCCTTCTTTGCAGCCTCCCGTTTGCTCGCCCCATTGCGCAAGCGGATGCTATCCGTGCACTATAGCCTGCAAGCTGAAAAAGCTTGTCATTATTGGATTAGTTTTTTTATTCGCCGGAGCGCCATTTAGCCCGGCTGGTATCGGGCACCCCTCGGAGCTGGGGATGGCGGATGCCCATGCGTCTCTAGCCTAATCACCCGATCGGCCCCCAGCGTGGCCGTCTGCGAATGGGTTACCAGCACCAAGGCCGCGCCGTGTTGCCGGGTTTGCGCGAGCAGCGCGTCCATGACCAGGGTGGCGGTGTCGGGGTCCAGGTTGCCGGTGGGCTCGTCGGCCAGTAGCAGGGCGGGGCGGTGCACCAGGGCGCGGGCAATGGCGACGCGCTGCAACTGGCCGCCACTCAGGGTTTGCGGCAAGCGCTTGCCCATATCGCCCAGGCCCACGGCTTCCAGCATGTCCTGCACACGCTGTGGGTCGGGCGTGCCCAATAGCAGCAAGGGCAGGCCCACGTTTTGGGCCACGTCCAGGTGCGGCAGCACATGAAAGGCCTGGAACACAAAACCAATGTGCTGGCGTCGCACCGCCGCTAAGGCGGTGTCATTGAGTTGGCCCAAGTCTTGACCTTGCAGCAGCACGCGGCCACTGTCCCAGCTATCGAGCCCGGCCATGCAATTTAGGAGTGTCGATTTGCCCACGCCCGAGTCGCCCATGATGGCGATAAATTCACCCGGCTGCACGCGCAGGGACACGTCGCTAAATACCGCTTTGTCGCCGTAGCGTTTGCTCAGGTTTTGTACTTCCAGGGTCATGGCGCACCGCCCTCCACCAGACGCCGGGCGGTGCCTAGGGCGATCTCCAGTGCATCACTGCGGTCGCAGGCAATCACATCGCGCTGCGGCATAGAGCGCAGCCAGGTGATTTGGCGCTTGGCCAGTTGGCGCGTGGCAAAAATACCTTTGTCGCGCAGCTGCGCCAGCGGCGATGTCCCGTCTAACACGTCCCACACCTGGCGATAACCCACGCAGCGCATAGAGGGCAGGGCGGCATGCAAGTCGCCACGTGCGCGCAAGCCTTCTACTTCCTGCACCAGGCCTTGCGCCAGCATGGCGTCAAAGCGCTCGGCGATGCGCGCGTGCAGCCAGGCGCGGTCTTGCGGCTCCAGCGAAATGAGCGGGGGATGCGGCTTGCTTTGCACGTCTTTGTGAGCGCTTTGCTGACTGCGCAATTGCAATTGCGATAGCGGCACCCCCGCGCTGCGCCACACTTCCAAGGCGCGGCCAATGCGTTGGCTATCGGCCGGGGCCAGGCGCGCTGCCGTCGCGGGGTCCACTTGCGCCAGTTGGGTATGCATGGCGGGCCAACCGATGGACTGGGCCTCGCGTTCTATGGCGGCGCGGATGTGCACATCGGCTGCCGGCATGGCATCCAGCGGCTCGCGCAATGCTTTGAAATACAGCATGGTGCCGCCTACCAACAGTGGCAATTTGCCGCGCCCGCTGATGGCGCGAATCAGCGTGGCCGCTTCGCGCGCAAACTCGGCGGCGTTGTAAGCATTCAGCGGGTCGCGAATGTCTATCAGGTGGTGGGGCACGGCCGCCAGTTCGTGCGCTGCCGGTTTAGCCGTGCCGATGTCCATACCTCTATAGACCAGGGCCGAATCGACGCTCACGATTTCGCAGTCAAATTCACGCGCAATCGCTAGCGCCGTTGCCGTCTTACCCGCCGCAGTGGGGCCGGCAATCGACAGGTAAAAGGGCAGGGCGTCTTGCATGCGTATTTGACGGTCAAAGCGGATGCGGTTTTTCGCTGCCTGACATAGCATCCGCATCGGCACAACGCTGGTCGGCAATCACCTTGAGCATGATCAGCAAGCCTGGTGCTGCAATCATCAAGGCCACGACCAGCGCGATCCAAAACCCCGTGGCCTGCATCGCCTCTGCCGGGCGCCAGGGGGCCCAATCGGGCGCGACACCCAGCACATAGCCCAGCGGCAAGGACACCAGCCAAAAGGCCGTCAGGTGCAAAAGCATGGGCGCGCGCGTGACCTTGTAGCCGCGTATAGCGCCGCTGAGCACTACTTGCGCCGAGTCAGAAAATTGAAACACCGCCGCGAAAAAAAGCAAGGGAATCGCCGCCGCCAGTACCGCTGCGTCTTCCGTATAAAACTGTGCGATCTGCGTGCCGAATATGCCGGTGAACAAGGCGGAGGCACTGGCAAACACCATGGCCGTGCCCAAGCCCACCCAGGCGCGGTAGCGGGCGCCTCTGGGATCGCCCGCGCCGAGCGATTGCCCTACCCGGGTCAGCACCGCTACGCTCAGGCTCATGGGTACCATGAACAGCAGCGACGCAAAATTGAGCGCGATCTGGTGCGCAGCCACTTGCGCGCTGCCAAAGCGCGCCACCAGCAGGGCAATCAAAGCAAAAGCACTTGTCTCGGCAAAAAACGTCAAGCCAATGGGCAGGCCCAAGCGAAACAGAGTCACTTGCATGGGCCGGTGCGGCCATTCGAAATGGGTAAACGGAAAGGTGGCGCGGTGCGCAGCGCTGCGGCTAATCCAGAGCAACATGCCCAGCAAGTTGAACCACACCGAAACCAAGGTGGCCCAAGCGCAACCCAATCCGCCCATAGGCGCAAAGCCGAGGTGGCCGAACACCAATATCCAACTTAGCAGCACGTTGAGCGCCAGGGCCAGCAGCGCCACGACCATCATGGGTTTGGTCTGGTTGATGCTGGCGCTGTAGCCGTAAAGCACGCGGTAAGCCGCAAAAGCGGGCAGGCCAAAACTGGTAACGAGCACAAAGTCTTGCGCCACAGCGCGGGTGTGTACTTCCAGCGTCATCCAAGCAAAAATCAGTTGGGTGGATTGCAAGATCGCGGTGGCAATCAGCCCTAGCAACAAGCTTTTCCATAGCGCCTGGCGCACCACATGCGGCACCTGCCCCAAGTTCTGCGCACCCACATGGTGGGCCACCGTCGGGTTGACCGACATCAACAGGCCGATCAAGGTGATGATGACAATATTCCACAAGGAGACGCCCAGGGACACACCGGCCAGGTCCTGCGCCGATACATGGCCCGACATCGCCACTGCGGCCACCGACATGCCGATGTTGGCCAACTGCCCCACCAAAATCGGCCAGGCCAAAGTCCATAGCGCACGCACTTCATCGCGCAAAACGGGTTGGGAAGAGGGAACTGCCGGTTCGGCCGATGGGGGATGCATGCTCAGGGGATGCGCCTTAGCGACCGCGCATAAACCATTTGTCCAATTCGGCCACGCTGATTTGCCGCCAGGTGGGGCGACCGTGGTTGCACTGGTCGCTGCGCTCGGTGTGTTCCATTTGGCGCAGCAAGGCGTTCATCTCGTCGATGTTCAGGCGGCGGTTGGCGCGCACTGCGCCGTGGCAGGCCATGGTGGACAAAATTTCATCTTGCGCGCGCGCCAGCACGGTGCTGGCATCGTGCTGAGCGAGTTCGGCCAACACGCTGCGCGCCAAGGCAACGGCATCGCCCTGGGCCAGCGTGGTGGGCACGGCACGCACCGCCAGCGTGGTGGGCGAAAAGGCGCTTACCTCCAGGCCTAACGCCTGCAGCGTGTCGGCATGCGCCTCGGCTGTAGCCGCTTCTTCAGGCGTGGCGGCAAAGGTGGCGGGAATCAGCAAGGGCTGGCTGGCCATTGCTCTGGTCTGCGCGGCGCTTGCTGGGTCGCTATTGAATTGTGCTTTGAGGCGCTCGTAAACGATGCGTTCGTGCGCGGCATGCATATCGACCACGATCAGGCCCTGCGCGTTTTCTGCCAGTATGTAAATGCCTTGCAATTGTGCGAGGGCGCGGCCCAGCGGCCAGTCTTGCGCGTCCGCATGCGGCGCTTGCTGCGCAGGGTAGGTGGCGCCCGTGTGCGGTGCATCTGCTGCGCTTGGTTGTGCCCATGCGTTTGCACTTTCAGCGCGCATGGCAAAAGCATCTGCGTTGTCAAAAGCGGAGGGTGTGCTCTGCCACAAAGCAGCCACATCACTCACCCGGTGGCCCACGCTTTCCTGCGGCGCAAAGCGCATGCCTTGCTGGCGCATAAACAAGGGCGAATTTGGTGGCGCCATCGCCCCAGGTGCGCTGCGATTGTTTGCCGGGCCATAGCCGTTTTGACTGCCAGCTGCAAAGCCCGCGTCGGGCTTGAGCAAGTTGCCCCAAGCGCTTTGGCCCCTTGTATCTGCGTCCTGCTGGGCAGCTCGGCCAGTACGCGGCAAAGCCAGCGCTTCTTCGGCAGCATGGCGCACTGCTTGGTGGACTTCGCGGCTGTCCCGAAAGCGCACTTCAATTTTGGTGGGATGCACATTCACATCCACCCGCGTTGGGTCCATGTCCAGGTAAAGCGCATACACCGGTTGGCGCTGACCGTGCAGCACGTCTTCGTAGGCGCTGCGCGCGGCATGGGTGAGCACTTTGTCCCGCACAAAGCGGCCGTTCACATAACAAAACTGCTGGTCGGCACGGGCGCGTGCGGCGTCGGGTATGCCGACGCGGCCCCACACCCGCATGCTGCGTGCGCC
>CAMBFN010000133.1 GCA_945865425.1 Comamonas sp. lk
AGCGGCGGGCGGGTGCTGTTGCGGCCAGACGGGTCGCCAATCATGGTGGTGAAGTCGCCTATCAGGAAGATCACCTGGTGCCCCAAGTCCTGCAACTGGCGCATTTTGTTCAGGACCACGGTGTGACCGACGTGGATGTCAGGCGCCGTCGGGTCCAGGCCCAGTTTGATGCGCAGCGGTGTGTCGGTGGCCTCGGAGCGGACCAGCTTTTTGACCCAGTCCTCCTGCGGAATCAACTCTTCACAGCCCCGCAAGGTGACGGCCAGAGCCTCTTGGACACGCTCGGACACGGGAGAGGAGGGGGGCGAAGCAGGGTGCATAAAGAAAATAAGGGGGCCTGGGACGGGGGCCGATATACTCCCACCTCTATTTCAAAGGTCCGGGCGCGGGCTGCCAGCGTATTTTAGTCCCCGCCCCCGAATGCCCGGTGCGTCCGCAGAGCCGATTTGCGCACTTTTCAGAGAGGCTGAATTTGTTGTCCGACATTCTTACTGCCACGCGCAACGCAGCCCTTGAGGCGCTGCTTACCGTGCGCCGCCATCCGGCCCGTTTTCTCTCGGGCCTGGCCCTGTTGCTCATTGGAGCAACCGGTGGTAGCTACGCGCTAGTCTCGTTGGCCCCCGAGGCATCCCAATTGCCGATGCGCACCGTAGTCGAGGCGGTCGAGCCCCTATCGATTGAGCCCCAGCGTGACTTGCTGGCCGCGCAGGCCATGCTTTTGTACCGCAGCGATGTGACCCGCAGCACCGATACCGCCGATAGCCTGTTGCGCCGTCTTGGCGTGAGCGACCCGGCTGCATCTGCGTTTTTGCGCGCCGACCGTAATACACAGAAAAACCTGCTGGGCCGGGCTGGGCGCAATGTGCAGGCCGAGGTCGACGAGCACGGCCGCTTGGTCTCCTTGACAGCACGCTGGAGTCCCGAAGAAGACGGCACTTTCAATCGCCTGTCGGTGCGTGGCGTTGCCGCCGCAAGGAAATCGATCATGGAAACGCTGCCGCTCACGGCCAGCACCCGCATGGCCAGCGGCAGTATCCAAACTTCTTTGTTCGCCGCCACCGACGATGCGCGTATTCCGGATAGTGTGGCCATGCAGATGGCCGAAATTTTCTCAGGGGACATCGATTTCCACCGCGCCTTACGCAAGGGTGATCGCTTTGTGGTGGTTTACGAAACCTTGGAAGGTGACGGTGAACCCTTGCGAGCCGGGCGGGTGCTGAGCACCGAATTTATCAACGCCGGTAAGTCCTACCAGGCCTTGTGGTTTGAATCTCTGCAAACCGCCCAAAACGGCAAGAGCCCGCTCAAAGGCGCCTACTACAACATGCGTGGCGAGAGCTTGCGCCGTGCGTTTTTGGCCTCGCCGGTGGCGTTTTCGCGTATTACCAGCGGTTTTGCCATGCGTTTCCATCCTATTTTGCGAACCTGGCGCGCGCATCTGGGCGTGGATTACGGCGCGGTGACCGGGACTCCTGTGCGCACCGTGGCCGATGGCGTGGTGGATTTTGCGGGTGTGCAAGGTGGCTATGGCAATGTGGTGATAGTGAAGCACGGCGGCAATACTACGACGGTATACGCGCACCTGAGCCGTATCCACGTACGCAGCGGCCAGCGTGTACAGCAAGGCGACAACCTCGGCTTGGTGGGCGCTACCGGCTGGGCCACGGGCCCGCACCTGCATTTTGAATTCCGCGTCAACGGCGCACACAAAGACCCGATGACGATTGCGCGCCAAGCGCAGGCTGCGCCGGTCACCGCTGCATTGCGACCCGCGTTTGAGCGGGTGGCAGACCTTGCGCGTCAGCAATTGACCGCCGCCGCCCAGGTGCAGGTCGGCAGCGTTCAGTAAGGCGCTTGGCCGTAGCGCAATGCCCGGCCTGTACATAGGATTGATGTCGGGCACATCGCTCGACGGCGTCGACGGCGTCCTGGCCGAACTGGCAGAACCGGGTGAAGCACCCGCCCAGCCTCAGGTTCTTGCGTCAGCGCATATTCCCATGGCCCAAGCCTTGCGGCAGGAATTTTTTACCCTTAATAGCGCGGGACCGGACGAACTCCACCGCGCTGCCCTCGCCGCCAATGCCTTGGTCGGCTTATACACCGAGGTTGTCGGGCAATTGCTTGCCGGTGCTGGCGTGGCGGCCGGGCAAGTTCAGGCGATTGGCGCGCACGGCCAAACCGTGCGCCACCAACCGCAGGCCTTTGACGGCATAGGCTACACCCTGCAACTCAACCAAGCCGCCTTGCTGGCAGAGCGCTGCGGTATCACGGTCGTGGCCGACTTTCGCAGCCGCGACCTGGCCGCCGGTGGCCAAGGCGCGCCGCTGGTGCCGCCCTTTCATTTGGCCGTTTTCGGCGATGTGCACGAATCCAGGGCAGCGCTTAATATAGGGGGAATTTCTAACATCACCCTGTTGCCAGCAGGCGCGGCGCAGTCCGATGGTGCGGGCTTGCTGGGCTTTGATTGCGGCCCCGGCAACGCATTAATGGATGGCTGGTGCGAGCGCCACACCGGCGTGGCCTACGACGACCAAGGGCAATGGGCGGCGCAAGGGCAGCTTGATGCAGTTTTGCTTGCTGCGATGCAGCAAGCACCATTCTTCCGGCAAAAGCCTCCCAAGAGCACCGGGCGCGATTTGTTCAACGCGGCTTGGTTGGACCAGCACCTAGAAGCTTTTCCTGCCTGCGTGCCGGTAGATGTGCAAGCCACTTTAACCGAGCTGACGGCGTGGGCCTGCGCGCAGGCTTTGTCCGCCGCAGGTGCTAACTACCGGCGCCTGGTGGTGTGCGGCGGCGGTGCGCGCAATGTATTTTTGATGCATCGGCTTTCGGCTTTGCTGCCCAGCGTCAAGGTCAGCAGCACCCAGGACTGGGGCTTTGCACCTTCGGATGTAGAGGCACTGGCTTTCGCCTGGCTGGCGCAGCATGCGCTGCAGGCAAAGCCTGCGAGCGTTGCGGCTGTGACGGGTGCGCGTGGTGCGCGGATTTTGGGGGCGATTTACCGCGCCTGATCAGGCGGAAAACGAAGAACCGCAGCCGCAGGTAGTGGTGGCGTTGGGGTTTTTGATGACGAATTGCGCGCCTTGGAGGTCTTCTTTGTAGTCGATTTCTGCGCCTACCAGGTATTGGTAGCTCATGGCGTCAATCAAAAGAGATACCCCATTTTTGCTCATGGTGGTGTCATCTTCATTGGTGATTTCGTCGAACGTGAAACCGTATTGGAAGCCGGAGCAACCGCCACCTTGGACAAAAACCCGTAGTTTCAGCTCGGGGTTGCCTTCTTCGGCAATGAGATCTGCAACTTTTGCCGCCGCGCTGTCGGTAAACAGAATCGGCGAGGGCATTTCGGTCGGGAGTGATTGGGCAACTGCGTTCATGTAAGTTTCCAGGAAAATGGCGACTTCTAAATAGTACAGTATTTCAGTCGGAATTCAAATTAACCTAGATTTGACTCGGTTGACAGTGTGGCTTTTTCCTCATGCGCCAGGATGGGCGTCAAACGCCCGGCAATCAGCGCGCCCTGGTGCATCTCCAAAGCCCCGTAGGCCACATCGCCCTCAATGCGGGCATTGGGCTGCAGCTCCAGCATGAGGCGGGCCGTGACCGCGCCCTTGATCGAGCCGTTGATGATGATGTGGTCAGCGCTGATGTTGCCCGTCACCGCAGCGGACTCAGCTACTACCAGTATGCTGGGCTGGTGCACCATCGCGGCGATATTGCCAGTGATCTCGCATTCGATGCGAATACCATCCGTAAAAAAGATATCTCCCACGACGCGGGCACCCTGGGCAACCAAGCTTTTTAAGGGCGGCTGTTTTTTCTTGTTAAACATGGCATTCCTTTTGGAGTTATTGCCCTGACGGCAGCCCTTACAACTTGATACTCTGGCCGGCCCTGACCGTCGAACCGTCCACCACCTTGGCCGTCAGTCCCTTGACCGTCACTTGCGCCGGAATATCCAAAGACCCCTCCAGGCGCCCGTACTGCGTGATTTTCAGCGGCATGGTGCTCACCGAACCCGTCCACGGCTTGCCATTGGACAAGCCGGTGAGCATGATCTCTAGTTTGCCCACCAGTTCGGGCGCATTTTTCTTACTTTGAATGACCAACACCTGCCAGCGGATTTTGCCATTGTCAATGGCCTCCGCTTGCAGTCCCCTGATAGCAACCGCATCCGTGGAGTCGGCGGGGATGAGTTTTTCGAAAAAACCCAGGTCGTCCCGCAGGCGCCGGTTTTCAGCTTCCAAATGCTTGACCTGCGCGTTGACGGTTTCGCTCGATGCTTTTTCCGCCGCGACCAGGGTGCCCGCCGTGTTGGCAATGGATTGGGCCTGGTCGCGCTGCTCGTGCGCATTATCGAGTTCCGCCTTCAGGGCCTCGACCTGGGCGCGCAGTTGCTGCATATCGGCCTGGCCACCATTTTCCAATCCAGCAATATCCCGTCCAAACTCGAAGGCCCATAGCGCAATGGCGGCGCAAAACCCCAGCATGATGGCCGCAACCGCCCAGCGCAGCGGCCAGGGCATGGCGCTGCGCACCGACATGCGCGGTGCACTGATAGTGAGCCTGCGTCGTAATAATCTGAATCGCACTGGAGGAACCTTCCACAAACACAAAGACCGCCCATGGGCGGCCCTTGTGGTAAATCCTGAAAGGGATTAACGCTTGGAGAACTGCTTACGACGGCGTGCACCGTGAAAGCCGACCTTTTTGCGTTCTACTTCGCGTGCATCACGCGTCACGAAGCCAGCTTGGCTGAGCATAGGTTTGAGGCTAGCATCGTAATCGATCAACGCACGGGTAATACCGTGGCGTGTCGCACCGGCCTGACCCGATTCGCCGCCACCCGCCACATTGACCATGATGTCAAAGGTTTCCGCATGGTTGGTCAGCAGCAATGGCTGCTTGCAAATCATGATGGAGGTTGCGCGGCCGAAGAAGTTTTCGATCGCCTTGCCGTTGACAACGATTTGGCCCGAACCCTTTTTCAAGAAAACGCGGGCGACGCTGGACTTGCGGCGGCCGGTTCCATTGTTCCAATCACCGATCATTTTGCGACTCCTGCAATATCAAGCACTTTGGGCTGTTGAGCGGTATGGGGATGCTCGGCGCCGCCGTACACCTTGAGCTTTTTGATCATCGCGTAACCCAAGGGCCCCTTCGGAAGCATGCCCTTGACGGCTTTTTCCAATGCGCGGCCTGGATGCTTGGCTTGCATATCGCGGAAATTGGTCGCTGTGATGCCGCCGGGGTAACCCGAATGCCGGTAATACACCTTGTCCAGAGCCTTGGCGCCCGTGACGCGCAGCTGGGCTGCATTGATGACGACAATATAGTCGCCGGTATCGACGTGAGGCGTGTAAATGGCCTTGTGTTTGCCGCGCAAACGGAGAGCAACTTCGCTGGCTACTCGTCCGAGGACCTTATCGGTCGC
>CAMBFN010000134.1 GCA_945865425.1 Comamonas sp. lk
CGCCTATCAACGCTTATTTCATTGGCCTGCGCATCAGGCCAGTGACTTTTGCCGCCACCATGTCGTTTTTCTTTTTCGTACTCAATTTGTGCAAATGGATTCCCTACGCCTACCTGGGCCTGCTCGATCTGCGCAATATGGCGACCGCCCTGGTGTTGATGCCGCTGGCCCCCTTAGGCGTGTGGAGTGGTGTACGCCTGGCGCGCCATGTCAGCCAAGTCTTGTTTTACCGCCTGGTGTACACCGGCATGTTGCTTACCGGTATCAAACTGGTCTGGGATGGATTTGCCTGAGCGCTTTAGCGCACGGATCGGCGTGGTGCAAAATTGCAATTCTCGCGATGCCAAGGCACTCCATAATGGCAGTCACTCCTTGGCCAGCAAACCCATTGCAAAAAGGTAACACTACATGACACGTATTGCCATTGCCAACCCCAAAGGTGGAGTTGGAAAGTCCACTTTGTCCACCCACGTTGCGGGTTACCTGGCCTCGCGAGGCTACTCTGTCATGCTGGGCGACGCGGACGTCCAGCACTCCGCCCGTCTGTGGCTGTCGCTGCGCCCGCCATCGGTCAAGCCGATTGGCTATTGGGACCTGGACCCGGAAGAATTCAGTAAACCACCCAAGGGTGCGGACCACTATGTGCTCGACACCCCTGCCGCCTTGGCGGGCAAGCCACTGAAAGACGTGCTCAAGTGGGCGGACAAGGTGCTGGTGCCCTTGCAGGCCAGTATTTTTGATATCTACGCCACGCGCAGTTTTCTGGATGAATTGGCCGCCAGCCGACACGCCGAGAATGTGCAAGTGGGTGTCGTGGCCATGCGGGTGGATGAACGCACACTGTCGGCAGATCAATTGTCGGCGTTTGTCAAATCGCTTAATTTGCCCAAAGTTGGCACGCTACGCGACACCCAAAATTATGTGCACCTGGCCGCCAATGGGCTCACGGTGTTTGATGTTCAGACCAGCCGCATGGAACAAGACCGCGAGCAATGGAAGTCCATTGGCAAGTGGCTAGAGGCTTGATGGTCTGTTGGTGTCTTTTTTGGAAAAAGCGTTTTCTATGAGAAATTTTGAAAATTTACAGCAGCTAGCAGTCCTGGCCGGACAAGCTATAGCCACCAGCGATTGGGTCACCATCACGCAAGAGCAGATCAACCAGTTCGCCGAGGCGACCGGTGATCACCAGTGGATTCATGTGGACCCGGTACGCGCCCAGGCCGGCCCTTTTGGCGCGCCCATTGCCCATGGGTTTTTGACGCTGTCGCTGATGCCCCTGTTTTTTGCGTCTGCTATGCACATCGACCAGGTGCGCATGGGCGTCAATTACGGCCTCAACCGGGTGCGTTTTGTCGGCCCGGTGCCGGTGGGCAGCCGTTTGCGGGCGCATATCAAGTTGCTGGCCGCTGATGCGATCGACCAAGATGGTTACCAATTTACCTGGGAAGTGACTACCGAACGCGAAGGCGCCGCCAAGCCGGTGTGTGTGGCCGAATCGATTTCCCGCCTCTACGGCTGAACCTCGGTAAAACCCATTTGTCGCCAGGCTTCGAACACGGTCACCGCCACCGCGTTGGACAGGTTTAGGCTGCGCTGGCCTGCTTGCATAGGCAATTTAAGACATTGACTGGAGTCAAAGCTGTCGCGTACAGCCTGCGGCAGGCCTGCGGTTTCCGAGCCAAAGACCAACCAGTCACCTTTTGCAAACTGCACCGCATAGGGGCTGCGCTTGCCCCGCGTGGTCAGCGCGAACATACGATCGGACTTTGGGCTGGCGGCGTCGATAAAGGCTTGCCAGCTGGCGTGTTTTTGGACGCTGGCGTACTCGTGGTAGTCCAGGCCGGCGCGACGCATGTGCTTGTCGTCCATGGAAAAGCCCAGTGGCTCGATCAGGTGCAGGCTGCAACCGGTATTGGCGGCTAGGCGGATCACATTGCCGGTGTTGGGCGGAATTTCCGGATGAACCAAAACGATATGCAACATGCTCATATTGTCGCGTGGCCCCAAGGCGCTGGGCCCGCTTTTATTGCGTGCTTTCGGCGCGGGCGAATACCAACGCGGTGACGCGCCCTGCCCCTGCTTGGCGCAAGGGCAGGGCGGCGGCGCGCAAAGAGGCCCCACTGGTCATCACGTCGTCCACTAATAGCACGTTTTTGCCCTCTAGGTCCTGCTGGCGCAGCGGGTCGATAGCGAAGGCTTGGGCTACATTGGCGAGCCTTTCTTTACCTGCCAGACTGCTCTGTGCTGGGGTATCGCGAACGCGTAAGAGCCACTGGGCGCGTGCCTTGGCGGGAGATAGGGCCTGTGCCAGCAGCCAGGCCTGGTTAAAGCCCCGGCTTTGCAGTCTTTGCGTTGACAGCGGCATGGGCAGCACCCAGTGGGCGGCGTCTAGCGCCGGTTCCACCCAGGGGGCGCTGCGCATCAGTACGGCTAAATGGCGTGCCCAGGACGGTTGTGCCCGAAATTTGAATTCCTGCACCACACCCGCCCAGGGATAGCCGTAGCTGACTGCGGCCAGAGCCGCATCCAGTGGGCTGGCCGCAGTCAGGCAGGCCGGGCAGGGCTGTATGGAATCGGCGACCGCCAGTGCGCAACGCTTGCAGCGTGGCCTGGGTTGCGCAAACAGTCCGATGCAGGCCTCGCACAAGGGCTGGCCGGGCCAGGCATGGCAGACTGCGCAGCGGCTCGGTAGGCGCGCTGCCAGTCCGTGAAACAAGGCAGTGAACATACTGCCAATATACTGCCGCAGCTCGGTTTGGGCCTTGGCGCCGCTACCGCTGCCCAGCGGGCTGACTGTCGAATTTAACGGGGCTCGTCTGCTCCTTTGCCCCCATTTTCCCGCTTGATGACCAACCAACGCCCACCCACCATCGATGCCCAAGCTGCAAGGCGCTGGGCCGCAATGCCTTTGGCTGCTTCGACGGGACTGACGGGTCAACAAGCATCGCCCTGGCTGCACGAAGAGGTGGCGCGGCGCATGGAGGACCGATTGCAATGGATGCTCAAGCAACCGCGCAGCTGGCTGCATTGGCAGGCACTGCACGGTGGGATCGCGGCGCACGCGCTGTTGCGCCGGCGTTACCCCGCGGCCACCAGTTTTGTGCAACAGGAGCCGCCACAAGCCTTGGCGCTGGCCCGCGCAGCCTTGCGCCCGCCCTGGTGGTCTGCCCAGCGATGGAGAAACCCGACGCGCTTTGAGACACCCGCCGCGCCCGTGGACTTGCTCTGGGCCAATATGGCTTTGCATATGAGCCCGGACCCGCAAGCCTTGATTCAGTGCTGGCACAGTTTGGTGCAATCCGATGGCTTTTTGATGTTTTCCTGCCTGGGCCCGGACACACTGCGTGAATTGCGAGATTTGTATGCCCGCCAGGGCTGGCATGCCCCCGCTCATGCATTTACCGATATGCACGATTGGGGCGATATGCTGGTGCAGGCTGGTTTTGCGGAGCCGGTGATGGATATGGAGCGCATTACGCTGTCTTTTTCCTCGCCTGCGACGCTTTTGGCCGAATTGCGCGGCCTGGGCCGCAATTTACACCCCCAGCGCTTTGCCGCTTTGCGGGGGCGTGCATGGCGTGCCGCTTTGCACCATTCAATTGCCGCCGGGCTTACTGACCCCGCCCAAAGCGGGCGCTTAAGCCTGACTTTTGAAATTATTTACGGCCATGCCTTTAAACCTGCGCCGCGCATGGTGTTGCAGGAACAAACGGTGATTCCCTTAGAGCAAATGCGGGCCAGCCTGCGCGCCCCAAAGCCTGTATGAGTTAAGGGCTGTCTGGGGAAGCCCTTTGGGTGCTCGGTTGCATGGGGCGCAGCAAGCCCAGCGCCGCAGGGGCATGGGCTACAATTGTCAGGTTTTATTGACCCGATTTTTATGCTTTTGTGGCCCTGCTGTCGGGGCCGCGCCATCAACTCCAAACCGCGTGAGCTTTAGTCACTCCATTGATGCCGATGCGCAAAACCCTCGTTTTGAGTGGGTTTTGCGGCGCCATGCGCCGCTAACACCGGCCCAAATGCTGGTGTTTTTCGCCTCGCTGAGTCTAGTTTCTTTGTGCATCGGCTTGTTCTTTTGGCTGCAAGGGGCCTTGCTGGTTCTGCCTTTCGCGGCCTTGGAGACGGTGGCAGTTGGTATTTGTTTTTTGATTTTTTCCAGGCATGTCCTCGATCAGGAGCGCATCGTGGTGGACGGATTGCAAGTGGTGGTGGAGCATGAGGCCGCTGGTGTGCGTGAGCGGGCACAGTTCCACCGGCAATGGGTCAGGATTGAGCCGCTGGGCGGTGAACATTCGCTTATCGCGGTGTCGGGCCAGGGCAAGTCCATACAGGTGGGGCGCTACGTGCGCCCTGAGCGGCGTGAGGCCTTGGCCAATGAATTGCGCCGCGCTGTGCGCATGGGCCAAAGCGCCGTGTAAGCCCCTTGACATAGTAATTTTGCAAACTTTGAGGCATTGAAAGTGAAAACGATGAAGAGCATTTGGAATAAATCAGCCTCACTGTTGGCGACAGCAGGAGCGTGGCTCAGCACGGGCTCCCTTAGCCTGGCCGCAACCGTGAATGACCTGCCGGGTGGGCCTTCGGTACTTCAGTTGAACCTGCCGCCTGCGGTGACTGCCATCGCACGAGAGCAGCAATGGTTGCACTGGTTCATGCTGATTCTTTGCACGGTGATTTTTGTGGCCGTGTTTGCGGTGATGTTTTATTCCATCTGGAAACACCGCAAATCGCGGGGCCACAAGCCGGCCGCGTTCCATGAGTCGGTTACTGTCGAAATTATCTGGACCGTTATTCCCTTCATCATCGTGATTTTGATGGCCTTGCCGGCCACCAAAGTCGTGGTCGCTATGAAGGACACCAGCAATGCGGACGTGACGATTAAAGCCACCGGCATGCAATGGAAATGGGGCTATGACTACATCAAAGGTGAGGGCGAGGGCATTGGTTTTGTTTCTACGATAGATGCCGATCAGCGTGAAATGTCCAATAACGGTGGCCCCAAAAAGGGCGAGATAGTGGATGACTATTTGTTCAAAGTCGACAACCCGCTGGTGGTGCCAGTGGACAAAAAAGTCCGCATCATTACCACTGCCAACGATGTGATCCATGCGTTTGCCGTGCCGGCCTTCGGTATCAAGCAAGATGCCATTCCTGGCTTTGTGCGTGATACCTGGTTTCGCGCAGAAAAAATCGGTGACTACCATGGTCAGTGCCAGGAGTTGTGCGGCAAAGAGCATGCCTATATGCCCATCCATGTGAAAGTGGTTTCGGCTGAGGACTACAGCAAATGGGTTGATGGTGAGAGGAAAAAAATGGCGGCTTTGGCGGACGATCCTTCCAAAGTCTGGACCCTGGCTGAAATCACCCAGCGCGGTGAAAAAGTCTATGCGCAAAACTGCGTAGCCTGCCACCAGACCCATGG
>CAMBFN010000135.1 GCA_945865425.1 Comamonas sp. lk
CCACGCCAATACCTCAACCGCCTGTCCGACCTGATGTTTGTACTGGCCCGCGTGCTCAATCGCTTTCGCACCGATGGCACGGTGGGGGATGATGTGTATTGGAAAAGTGAGCGGCTGGCGCGGGCAGATCAGGGGGGGTAAACAGCATCGCCTCAATGCCATCAAATTGAAAAGCCTATCGTTCTGATGGGCTTTTTGTTATTGCCGCCATGTAGCGCAGCGCGAGGCGACGATCAAAATTGCTCGTTTGCTTTAGGAGCGAGTACCTAGCATCCAGTAACTGCAGCACACACAATTGAGACACCGATCTGGCGCGACTGGAGCGCTGTCGCTCCAAAGTTTTGGATTGTAGGTATGCCTTAGACCCATAGCGATCAATGGGCTCAACAGAGTGGATGACTGCTATGCCGCGATTACTGACATTTGATTTGCCTCCCGTTTGCTACCATTTCTCTGAAATTCCTAAATTCACTTCTTTTGGACCGCATGGCAATCAATTCCCTACTAGGCACGGAACTACCAATTATTCAGGCTCCAATGGCCGGCGTGCAAGGTAGCGCTCTCGCAATTGCTGTCTCTGATGCAGGCGGACTCGGCTCCTTGCCGTGTGCAATGCTTGGAATTGATGCCATCAGAAGGGATTTCGAGAGCATTCTTAGTCGAACCTCAAAACCATTCAACGCCAACTTCTTTTGCCACAATCTACCCGCGCCCAATTTGGAAAAAGAAAGAGCTTGGCAGGCACTTTTTTCTTCGTATTACACAGAATTTGGAATCGACGTGGACACAGTTCCCACTGGAGTGGCGCGTTTGCCTTTCAATCGAGAAATGGCGGACTTGGTTTGCGAATTTAGACCCAAGGTAGTTAGTTTTCACTTTGGCTTACCGTCACCCGAACTATTGGGAATGGTCAAAGCTTGTGGCGCAAAAGTAGTGTCCTCCGCGACTACTGTCGAGGAAGCCCTCTGGCTCCAAGACCACGGCGTGGACGCTGTCATCGCACAAGGACTCGAAGCCGGCGGTCATCGGGGCATGTTTTTGACCACTGATATCAATTCACAGTTAGGTACGTTCGCGCTACTTCCACAAGTCCTTGCAGCAGTAAGGGTGCCCGTCATTGCTGCGGGCGGCATTGCCACCGCTCGCGGTGTCAAGGCGGCTTTAGACCTTGGAGCATCGGCCGTACAAATCGGTACCGCTTTCATGCTATGCCCCGAGGCGACGACAAGCACGGTGCATCGCACTGCCTTGCAATCTGATGAAGCGCGGCTCACCGTGCTGACAAATGTTTTTACGGGGCGACCTGCCCGTGGAATTGTCAATCGTATCGTGCGCGAGTTAGGCCCTATGTGTTCTATGGCGCCAGAGTTTCCAAAGGCAACCGCTGCATCATTTCAGTTACGACAAAAATTGGAAGGGTTGGGTAAGGGGGATTTTTCACCGCTATGGGCCGGTCAGAATACGTCAGGGTGCAAGGAAGTTTCTGCTGCTCAGTTGACACAAGAGTTAGCGAGTTTGATTTAAGAGGAGTCAACAGAATTACTCTGGTCCCCACTCGTCTCTGTAGCCCGATTACCGCGACATCGGTTGCTTGTTACTAAATTAGGAAATATCGGCTTCTTTGTGCTGCAACCGCGGCCGCGATGAAATCAGCTTTGGAGCGCTGGAATTGTCAGCTTTCAGTCCAACGCAGTCCTGCGGCAAGGTTCGGCCTGTGACCGCTTCTGGCCCGAAGCGGACAAACCAAAGAACACAGTGTTTGTCTGCAAACAGCCTATTGCAGCTGCCCAGCCAGGTTCGGCCAAGGGCTGCACCTAACCCGAACCAGCACCGGGGATACAACAATGACATTGTCATTACATCGCGCTACTATCGGGTTTTGTAGGGGAAATCTCCATGCCAGCCACGCTCGAAGTTAAACGCGAGACCCCCAACATCCGAATTAAGCCCGAGGAGCGCAATCTGATTGATCGCGCTGCCAAGACGCGCGGCAAGAACCGCACGGATTTCATTTTGGATGCGGCCAGGTTGGCTGCGCAAGAGGCACTACTTGACCAGGTCATCATTTCGGTAAGTTCGAAGGCCTACTCGCAATTCTTGGCGCGGCTTGACATGCCGCCAAAAACTAACCAGCGCCTGCGCAAAACGATGCAAACTCCGCCTCCATGGGATCGTTGATTAACGAAGATACTTGCGCCTGTTCTGCTTTCTGAACAGCACCAGACTGAGCAATTTTTTTGCGGCGTGGAAATTCTGGACGTATGGCTCAAGCGTCGTGCGCTTAAGAATCAAATTCAGGGTGCCTCTAGAACCTACGTGGTTTGCAAAGGTGATCAAGTCATGGCCTATTACGCCATTGCTTCTGGTGCCGTCAACTGCAACGAAGCCACTGGCCGCATGCGCCGCAACATGCCTGACCCCATTCCTGTTGTGGTTCCGGGCCGTCTGGGCGTCAACATCAGTCTGCATGGGCAGGGTTTGGGCCGTGCACTGGTCCGTGATGCTGCGCTGCGCATCCTCCAGGCTGTCGACGTAATTGGCATTCGCGGTCTGACTGTTCAAGCTTTGTCTGATGATGCCAAGATCTTTTACGAACACATGGGCTTTGAGTCATCCCCCTTGGACCCCAAACTGCTAATGATTACCTTGGCGGATCTCAAAATGTGCTAACCCGGTTACGCGACAGGAACATCCGTCAGAATGACCGTAGATGGCCCATTGCGAACCCATACGTCAACGCTTACCTAATTTGGGGGAAAACCTGGCGCTCGCCCGACAGCGTGGCAATGCGCGCCTGCGCGCTTGGGCCAGCCGCATGGCGGTGTCCACAAACCATTGACTGCAAGGGCGCGCGCCTTAAGCTGCCGGCGCCAAAATCGCCATCGTGATGCGCGAGATGCAAGTCATATTGCCGGCCGCGTCGCGCAACTCAATTTGGCACACATGCGTCGTGCGGCCCCGTTGCAGCGGACGTACGGTGCCGCTAACCCAGCCGGAGGACACCTCGCAATGCGGGAAGCCATCGGGCTGGCGCGGGATTGGGATAGCCACAATATTGACAGGGGAATAGGAATATTTGTTGTATGAATACTATGTAGTATTTATACTATCTCGCATGAGTAGAAACGAGGAAGTCCCGGTCTATAACCGCATCGCAGAACAGCGTGAACTGCTGGGAATGTCTCGCCAGCAATTGGCGGAAACTGTGGGTGTCCATTATCAAACCATAGGGTATCTAGAGCGTGGCGAATACAGCCCGAGCTTGGCTTTGGCACTTCGTATCGCCAAAGCATTTGAAACGGATGTTCAGCGTTTATTTTCAATTAAACCTTTTAAGAAAGGCAAATGAAATGGGTGACAAAAACGAGAAAACTTTTTATTGGGTAGAGGGCATCACCCGCGATGAAGTGGTTCGTAGTCTTGCCGACAACAACCCCTCTGTTTTCAGAAACCAAAAAAACAGAAGAATATTGATTCTGCTCATTTCGTTCCTCATCATTGTCTTGGCTTTGTCCGTCTTTATTGAGCAGCCAAAAGTGCGCTCCTATTTGGAAATCGCGACTTTGGCAAGCGTGCTGATTCTGTATTTCAAATTAAGAGCATCAGTTCGCCATGTCGCAGATGCGCCGGACGAACTATTGGATGAAAGACTCATCGCGATCCGCAATGCTGGCTACTTGGACGCGTATCGCAATATGGGGGGTATTTGCGTAGTTTATGTTTTCACCTATTTTTTGATTGCCTCTGAAATTTTTAGTCTCCCCCTTCCAACCAGCGAAACTGGGTTTTCGCAAATTATCGTTTCTTACTTTATGTGGTTAGCTTGCATGCCATCAATGGTCTTGGCTTGGACTATGCCGTCGGAGAGACCCGCGAGCCAAGATTAGCAGCCCTTTTGGTACTTAACAGCGGTGGTTTGCAGGGAACAAGATCAAGGTGGAATTCCCCCAAACCCTTGACTGCAAGCGCGCGCGCCTTAACCCGCCGGCACCAAAATCGCCATCGTGATGCGCGAGATGCAAGTCATATTGCCGGCCGCGTCGCGCAACTCAATTTGCCACACATGCGTAGTGCGGCCCCGGTGCATCGGACGGGCAGTACCGGTAACCCAGCCGGAGGACACGCCGCGCAAATGGTTGGCGTTGATGTCCAGGCCTACTGCGCGGTAGCCCGGCGGGCAAGAAAAAGCCGCCCCGCAAGAGCCTAATGTTTCGGCCAGCACCACCGACACGCCGCCATGTAACAGGCCGTAGGGCTGGCGTGTGCGTTCATCCACCGGAACGCGGCCCACGATGTAGTCGTCACCCACTTCTACAAACTCAATTCCCAGGTGTTCGTCCGCTGTTTTGCGTGTGCCCGCAGTGAGCAGCTCAACGCTAATAGGTTTTTGCCAGATACGCATGCAGCGCTCGCTTTAAGAAAATGTGCGTGACAGCTCGGCAATATGCTCGGGCGAAATGCCGCAGCAGCCCCCCACCATGGTGGCGCCCTGGTCCACCCAGCGCTGTGCCCAGCCGGTATAGGACAGCGGGTCCAGGTCGGCGCGGATGTCCAAAATCACCGCATTGGCCGTGGCTTTTTTGGATTGCGGTGGAAAGGCATTGGCATACACGCCAATGTCTACGCCCGTGTCGCCAATCACTTTGCGTGCTGCTACAACTGCTGCTTCCATCACCTCGGGTTGGCTGCAATTAAACAGCACTGCTTTGGCGCCTAGGGCCAAGGCTTCGCGCACCGCCACATCGACCGCTTCGCCGGATCGCAGCGTAACGGCGTCGCCTTCGGGCTCGTCGTCCAGGGTGAATGAAATCCACAAGGGTTTGGTGTTGGTGCCCAGTGCTTCATGCGCGGCGCGGATTTCGGCAATCGAGCTTTGCGTCTCGGCCAGCCACACATCGACCAGCGCGTCCATGCCTTCAATCAGTTTGCGGTGTATCGCCACCGACTGCGCGTGGACAAATAAATCGGGCCGGTAAGAACCCAGGGCTGGCGGCAGCGAACCGGCTACCAGCACTTTGTGTCCGGCAGCATCGGCACTGGCGCGGGCCAGCTCGGCGGACAAGCGGGCTAGGGCCACGCCTTGCGCTTCAAAGCGCTCTTGGCCGATATGAAAAGGCACCACTGCGTAGCTGTTGGTCGTCAGCACTTGCGCGCCGCTCTGGGCAAACGCATCGTGCGCTTGGCGCACAAACTGCGGCCCTTGCATGAGCGCCAGCGCAGACCATTCGGGTTGTTGAAAAGGTGCGCCTATGCGCTTGAGTTCACGGCCCATGCCGCCATCGAGAATTGTGACCATGTGACCCATCTATTAAAGCTCGTCTTGCATCCAGTACCACTTGTACAGAAA
>CAMBFN010000136.1 GCA_945865425.1 Comamonas sp. lk
GGACGGCAATCGCGTGCACCGGCCATGGTCTGTGCCCGCGAACTGCTTACAAGCGCGAACCACAGCCTGCACGACACCAGCGGCCAGCGCCCTTTGCTGCGCCACTTCAAGCAACTTCAAGCGAGCGTGCCATTGGAAAGCGCAGCCAGTGGATTAGTGGTGTTTACCCAGGACTGGCGCGTGCATCGCAAATTGCAAGAGGACATGGCGCAGATGGAGCATGAGCTCATGGTGGAGGTGCGTGGCGAAGTAAAACCCGAGGCGCTCATCCCCAGAGAGCGTGCGCTGCGCGATCCGCGCCAGCGCTTGCCGGTGGCCAAAATCAGCATCAGCAGCGCCAGCGAAGCCCGCAGCATCCTGCGCCTGGCGGTTAAAGGTGCGCATCCGGGTTTGGCCGCTTTCCTGTGCGAGCTGGCCGGCTTAGAAATTCAAGCCCTGCGCCGGATGCGGGTAGGCCGCGTCAGCCTGGGCGATGTGGCGCCGGGGCAGTGGCGCTATCTGGCGCAGTACGAGCGCTTTTGAGGGTGCGGCTTTCAGGCCGGATGCACCACCACCAGCCAAGCGGTGGCTACGCTTTTACCGAGGTTGCGGATGCTGTGCTGGCAGTCCACGGCGTAGCGCGCGGTCTCACCGGCTTGTAGCTTTTGCTGAACATCGGCGGCCTGCACTTGTAGCGCGCCGCTGTGCACCGTCAGGTGCTCACGGGTTCCCGTTTCATGCGCTTGTGATTCCAGCGCGCCGCCGGGCTGCACGCTTAGCGCATACCACTCAAATTGACCCGCCAGCTCGATCGGTCCCAGGATGCGCAACTCGCACAGACCGTCCGGGCTGCGCAGCGACGGCGTGGCGTGGGCGGGCACCAGTGCGATAGCCGGTGCTTGGGGCGCGGGGGCTTGGTGTAGCAAGTCGGCCAGGGGCACACCGAGTGCATTGGCCAGGCGCCAGACTACAGCGACGGTCGGGTTGGCCTGGGCGCGCTCGATTTGCGAGAGCATGGATTTGGACACGCCGGCCAAGCGGGATAACTCATCGAGCGAGAGCGCGCGCGCCTGGCGCAGCGCGGCCAGCGTGTCCCCGACGCGGGGCGGCTCGGCTGGGAGCGGGCTGCGCGCGGACGCGCTTGTGGTTTTTGCACTACGGGAGGCCATCAAATTCCTTTATATCGAAGATTGTTCGATATACTGCACAAATAGCAATATCACAGAACAAGGTGGATTCGATTGTCCACCAATCGGCCCCCGCCCATCAGGGAAAGGAAACGCCCAATGGCAAACAGCAGCGATTTTTACCAACACCTAGCGCGTGAATTAGCCGGTATCGAAGAGGCCGGTCTGTTCAAAAAAGAGCGCGTGCTGGGCAGCGCGCAAGGCGCGCACATCCACACTTTGGACGCAGACGGCCAACGGCGCGAGGTGATTAATTTGTGCGCGAACAATTATTTGGGCCTGTCGGCGCATCCGCAGGTGCTCGCTGCTGCGCATGCAGCGCTGGATAGCCATGGCTATGGCTTAAGTTCTGTGCGCTTTATCTGCGGCACGCAAGACCTACACAAAACCCTGGAGGCGCGCCTGTCGGCCTTTCTTGGCACCGAGGATACGATTTTGTACGCCGCTGCGTTTGACGCCAACGGCGGCTTGTTTGAGCCACTGCTCAGTGAGCAAGACGCCATCATCAGCGACGAGCTCAACCACGCCTCCATCATCGACGGCATACGCTTGTGCAAAGCCCAGCGCTGGCGCTATCGGCACAACGACATGGCCGATCTGGAGCGCTGCCTGCAAGAGGCTGCCAAGGCCGGTGTATGCCACACCCTGGTGTTTACCGATGGCGTGTTTTCCATGGACGGCACGATTGCGCAGCTCGATGTGATGCGCCGCTTGTGCGACCAATACGGCGCTTTGCTGGGCGTGGACGAATGCCATGCCACCGGCTTTGTGGGCGCCAGCGGGCGCGGCACGCCACAGTACCGCGGGGTCTTCGGTAAAGTGGACATCATCACCGGCACCTTGGGCAAAGCCTTAGGCGGCGCCAGCGGCGGATTTACTAGCGGGCGCAAAGAAGTCATTGCGCTGCTGCGCCAGCGTTCGCGGCCCTATCTGTTTTCCAACACGCTGGCGCCGGTGATCGCCGGTGCATCGATTGCCGTGCTGGATTTGCTAGAGGCAAGTACCGCATTGCGCGACACCTTGGCCGACAACACGCGCTTTTTCCGCAGCGCCTTGACCGATGCCGGTTTCGCACTCCCGCCAGGCGAGCACCCCATCATCCCGGTGATGGTGGGCGACGCAGTGCTAGCCCAGCGCATGGCGGCGCGCTTACTGGAGCTGGGCGTGTATGTGGTGGGTTTTTTCTTTCCTGTGGTGCCGCGTGGCAAGGCGCGCATCCGGGTGCAGATCGGCGCGGTACACAGCCGCGCTGATTTGGAGTTCGCCGCCGCCGCTTTTGCACAGGTCGGCCGCGAACTGGGCATCTTGGGCGAAGGGGTCGCAACATGAACCCGCGCATCCTCATCATCGGCGCCAATGGCCAGATCGGCTCCGACTTAGGCCAGGCTTTGGCCGCTCGCCATGGCACGGGCGCCGTCGTGCTGAGCGACATTGCCGCGCCACCTGCTGGCGTGCCTGCGGGCATGACGCACCACATGCTAGACGCCATAGACGCCGACGCTTTGCAGCGCCTGGTAGTGCAGCAAGGGATTAATCAAATCTACCTACTGGCCGCCGCCTTGTCGGCGCGCGGTGAGCAGCATCCGGCCTGGGCCTGGGACCTGAATATGCGCAGCTTGCTCAATGTGTTGGAGCTGGCGCGCCAGTACCGCATGCGGGTGTTTTGGCCCAGCTCGATTGCGGCCTTCGGGCCGGGCAGCCCCAAGGTTCATACACCGCAGCACTGCGTCATGGACCCGGGCACGGTCTATGGCGTTTCCAAGCTAGCCGGCGAAGGCTGGTGCGCCTGGTACCACCGGGTACACGGCGTGGACGTGCGCAGCCTGCGCTACCCCGGCCTCATCAGCTGGAAAACTGCCCCCGGCGGCGGCACCACGGATTACGCCATCGAGATATTTCACGCCGCTTTGCGCCAGGGCCACTACACCAGCTTTTTGGCGCCACACACCGCGCTGCCCATGATGTACATGCCCGACGCCATTCGCGCAACGCTGGAACTGATGGACGCGCCCGCGCACTGCGTCCAGGAGCGCCACAGCTACAACCTGGCCGCGCTGAGCTTTACGCCGGCACAAATTGCAGAGGCGATCGCGCGCCAAATACCCGGCTTTAGCGTGGACTACGCGCCGGACTACCGCCAGGCCATTGCCGATAGCTGGCCACAGTCGATTGACGATAGCGTGGCCCAGGATGATTGGGGCTGGGCGCCGCAATTTGACCTGGATTCCATGGTGGCTGATATGTTGTCGCATCTGCGCCCGCAGGTAGAGGCTGCGCAGGAAGCGCTGGCGGTCTGAAGGCATGAAAAAAGTGTGAAGCCCACCGATAAGCCGGATTCTGTGCACTAGCTCTTGAGCTGCTTCATCCCGGTGGTTCAGTCTTCGAGGTGGTGCACGCGCACGATCTGACCGTTTTCAATCTCGTGGATGTCGGTGGTGTCGATCCTGAACGACTTGCTGGATGAGTGTGGTTTTGTCCCTGGTGCTTTTGCTGTTAACGGACTGAAAGCTGTCGGCTAGAATTTTTTCCAGCGGATAGGAACTTTGCGCTACACCATCAGGTGCAGCACTACGCCAGTGCCCTGGGCATGAGCGATAAGACATTGAGCCGAGTTTGTTTGGCCGCCTCAGGCGTACCCGCCAAAACGGTAATCAAGCAACGCTTGGTTTTGGAGGCCAAGCGATTGCTGGCCCACACTTCAATGGTAGTGCAGGCAATTGGCCGAGAGTTGGGCTTTGAAGAGGCCATTAATTTCGTCAAGTTCTTTCGCAAAGAAACTGAAATGCCTCCCTTGGTCTTTCGGGCGTCCCAACTTAGGCCAGGAACGTAATGAAGCTTGGCAGCTGCGGAATCGTTGGACACCGTGAGACATATCGATTGACAAAAAAGGGATAGAGGGCGCCCAAAACGCGTACCATACTTATCATTGTGTATATGGATTTCTAATCCCTTCGTATGACTGCGCATCTCTGTCCTTTCCACACCGCCACCGTTGCCCGAGTTCCCCTCGGCCCGGTTTACCGTCGCCCCTGGAAAATTTTTCATGCGCCGCAAATTCGGCAGGAAATCAGTCAACTCGATGCCCAAGCTGACTGCCAGCGCATTGTTTATTTGTTGACTTGCTATGAATTTCCCTTTGACATCACCCGTGCTCTAGAGCTGGCCTTGTTCCACACCTTCGGCAGTCGTTCGGTATCGCGTCTGCTTGACGGTACGGGCGAGTTTGCACAGCGTGGCCAGCAACGTTACGACGACACCAGCATGCTGATTGCGCAGTTCATGGAAGCCGGGTGGGAGCAAGACCTTGGGCACCGTGCCATTGAACGCATGAATGCCATCCACGCCAGGTACCGCATTCGGAACGACGATTTTCTGTTTGTCTTATGGACCTTCATTGACTTTCCCATGGTCTGGATGGCGTCATTTGGCTGGCGCGCATTCACTGCGCATGAATGCCAAGCCTGGTTTAACTACTGGATCGGTATCGGTCAGCGCATGGGTCTGCGCGACTTGCCTGCTGACAAAGCCCGCTTTGACCTCTGGATCCAAAACTATGAATACCAAGAAATGGTCTATGACGCAAGCAATGCGCGGGTGGCGCAAGCCACACTCTCGGTGATGGAACATTGGTTCCCAGCAGTGCTGCGGCGCTGGGTGCAACCGATTGTGGCCTGCATGCTCAGGCCCCAACTGCGCCAAGCCTTGGGCTGGGCCACGCCCCCGCAGTGGCGAATCGCGTGCATTAATCGGGTCTTGCTGCTGCGGGCGCGCATCAAGTCCTTCATTTCAATAGAGCGCTACCCCAATCTTCTGAGTTCTCGCGGCTACCGAAGCTACCCCGGTGGGCCCATGCAACCGGAACAACTCGGGCCTGCGTCCCACGCAAAACACTAAGCCCGGCCACTGTGGTGCCCAGCACCTCCACGCCAACGATGTTCAAACCTTCATACGGTTTGCTACCAGTACATCGGATACACCAGCTTTATGGCGGTGCGCACGAAGCTTTGGCCGCCTGAGGCGCAAAAAAAGTGTGAAGCCCACCGATAAGCCGGATTCTGTGCACGCCGGGTTGCCCCGGTGTGTGACCACCATTACTCTGGGCCTTTGATCACTCAAAAGCTCGGTGCTACCTACCCGCCAACTCAGGGGGCCCCGTCAACGTTGGCCTACT
>CAMBFN010000137.1 GCA_945865425.1 Comamonas sp. lk
TACATCGACAATGCCTTGCGTTACAAAGCGTCATTCAACAAAATTGCCTAGGGTGCATCTGCATAAGTCCATACCCGCCATTGCGAGCGCAGCGAAGCAATCCATGTTGGCTTACCCATCTTGCACTTGTGGATCGCCGCGTCGCTGCGCTGCTCGCGATGACGGACTTTTGCAGACCTTCCCCTAGTCTTTGCATTTACGCATACCCGATCCGATCGGCCAGATTTTTTCCGGAGCCCAAAGTGTCCCAATTGCATAAATTTATTTTCGATGGCCTGCCGGTGCGCGGGATGCTGGTGCAGTTGACGGACACCTGGACCGAAATATTGCGCCGACGCGCATCTAACACTCAGCATGGCGCTTACCCAACGCCGCTGCGTGACATGCTGGGCCAGATGACGGCGGCGGCTACCCTGATGCAGTCCAACATCAAGTTTGACGGCTCGCTGACCATGCAGATCATGGGCGACGGGCCGGTTAAGTTAGCTGTGGTGGAAGTGCAGCCGGACTTGGCTTTGCGCGCTACCGCGACTTTAATAGGCGTGCTGCCCGACGCGGCCAGTTTGAGCCATATGGTCAACGCCCACAACCAGGGTCGCTGCGCCATCACGCTGGATCCCAAAACCAAATTCCCGGGGCAGCAACCTTATCAAGGCGTGGTGCCTTTGTTTGACGACCACGGCCAGCCGATAGAGCGCCTGTCCGAAGTACTGGAACACTATATGTTGCAAAGCGAGCAACTCGATACCACCCTGGTACTGGCTGCCAATGAAAGCACAGCCGCTGGGCTGTTAATCCAGCGCCTGCCGGTACAGGGCGTGGGCAATCTGGAAGGCAGCATGGTCAGCCGCGAAAACGAAGATGCGATTGGCCGCGATGAGGATTACCAACGCATCGCCATACTTGCCAAAACCCTCCAGTCCGAGGAGTTGCTGACTTTAGATGCCGACACGATTTTGCGCCGCTTGTTTTGGGAGGAGTCCATCACACGCTTTGAGCCTTTGCAAGGCGCCAGCGGCCCGCGCTTTGCCTGCAGCTGCAGCCGCGAGCGGGTGGCGCGCATGATTGTGTCCTTAGGTGCGGATGAGGCCCATAGCGTTATCGAGGAACGTGGTGAGTTGGAAGTCGCTTGCGAATTTTGCGGCGTGCAGTACCGCTTTGACCCGGTGGATACCGCCCAGCTATTTGTCGATCCCACGCGCCAAGGCGCGCCGGGAAGCAGCGCCCACTGATTTTCGCCCATTCATCTTTGCGTCTTTGCGGCTTGCAGGTCGCTAAACAAGCGGTGTTCGCAGGCAGAGTCCGAACACTTGTCGCACAGCCAGCGCCAACTGCCTCTTGCTTGCGGCACGGTTGATGCGCCGGGTTCCAGAACTGCCAATGCACTTGCTAGACGCCCTGGGCCTGTCCCATAAACAATACTAAATGCTAGGCCTTGGTGCTGCAAGACGTCGCGCAGCCGCGCGTCAACGCGCCGACGCATATCAGGCCCGTCGCGCAAAATGCCGTCGGCCTGCCAGGGCAGGTCCAGCCCGGCGATCAGGGTGTGTTGGTAGATGCGCTGGTGCTTGAGCGCAAAAGGGTAGAGCGATGGGTCTTGAAACAGCACATCGCTGTAGATGGCCGTCATCAGCGGGCTGGTGTCGGCGATCAGGTAATCAGCATCTGCCGCGTGTTCGGTCAAGTCTGCCTGCGCCTGCGCTATTGCTACTTGTTCGTGGGCCAAAGGTGTGCGCTTGTGCTGATCACACCACTGGCGTAGCACTTCAGGGGCTACAAGCACTTTTGCGCCACGGGCTTGCCAATGGGCTTGCAGTGCGGCAACCAAGCTAGATTTGCCCGTGCACTCGGCGCCTAGCACAGCGATTTTTAAAGGCTGCGCCATGGGTCTAGGGAAGGTTTACAAAAGTATAAATCCGTCATTGCGAGCACAGCGAAGCAATCCAGCGTTTCTTGTGATTCAGGCACTTAGGGATCGCCGCGTCGCTGCGCTCCTTGCAATGACGGGCCTGTGCAAATCCTAGTTATAGCCATCGCGCACCAGCCGGAATTACTTGACCACTTGCACAAAAATTTCATTGGGCTTGACCATGCCCAACTCGGAGCGGGCTTTTTCTTCGACGATTTCCAGGCCCTCGCGCAAATCGCGAATCTCCGCTTCCATGCCTTGGTTGATCTGCTCTGCACGCGCATTGCTTTGCTTTTGCGCGCTCAGCTCTTCATTGAGCCGGGCCACATTGGGAACGCTGCCGCGCCCAAGCCACAACTGCCCCTGCAAGACCAGCAGGAGGACTAACAAGCCAGCAGGAACCAGGCGCAGCTTCATCGCAAAAGGGCAGCTTTAACGCAGGTTGTAAAACGCCGAGCGGCCCGGATACACCGCCACTTCGCCCAAGTCTTCTTCGATGCGCAGCAACTGGTTGTACTTGGCCATACGGTCCGAGCGGCTGAGCGAGCCCGTTTTGATCTGGCCGGCATTGGTGCCCACGGCGATATCGGCAATCGTGGTGTCTTCGGTCTCGCCGGAGCGGTGGCTAATGACGGCGGTGTAACCAGCGCGCTTAGCCATTTCGATGGCGGCAAAGGTCTCGGTCAGGGTACCAATCTGGTTGATCTTGATCAGAATCGAATTGGCAATGCCCTTTTCTATGCCTTCTTTCAAAATCTTGGTGTTGGTGACAAACAAATCGTCCCCCACGATTTGCACTTTCTTGCCCAGGCGGTCGGTTAGCAGTTTCCAGCCGTCCCAGTCGCCTTCGGCCATGCCGTCTTCGATGCTGATGATGGGGTATTTGTCTACCCAGGTTGCCAACATATCGGTCCATTGCTGCGCGTCCAGGCTCAGGCCTTCGCCGCTGAGTTCGTATTTGCCGTCTTTGTAAAACTCAGAGGCGGCGCAGTCCAGGGCTAGGGCAATTTGCTCGCCCGCCACATAGCCGGCTTTTTCGATGGCTTCCAATATCATCTGGATGGCCGCTTCATGGCCCGGCACATTCGGCGCAAAGCCGCCTTCATCGCCCACAGCCACGCTCATGCCTTTGTCATGCAATATTTTCTTGAGCGCATGGAACACTTCCGCTCCTTGGCGCAAGGCCTCTTTGAAGGTGGATGCGCCCACCGGAATAATCATGAACTCCTGCAAGTCCAGGTTGTTATTGGCATGCGCGCCGCCGTTGACCACATTCATCATGGGAACCGGCATTTGCACTGCGGCCATGCCGCCAAAGTAGCGGTACAGCGGCAGGCCGGCTTCCTCTGCTGCAGCGCGGGCCACGGCCATGGACACGGCTAACATCGCGTTGGCACCCAGGCGGCTTTTATTTTCGGTGCCATCCAAGTCAATCAAGGTTTTATCCAGGAAGGCTTGCTCGGAAGCATCTAAGCCCAAAATCGCTTCGGAAATTTCGTTGTTGATATGGTCTACGGCTTTGAGTACGCCTTTGCCCAGGTAGCGCAGTTTGTCGCCGTCACGCAGTTCAATCGCTTCGCGCGAACCGGTAGACGCGCCCGAGGGAACGGCAGCGCGGCCCATGGTGCCACTTTCCAGCAGTACATCACATTCGACCGTCGGGTTCCCACGGCTATCCAAAATCTCCCGACCCACAATATCCACAATCGCGCTCATCTTCTTCCTTGTTAAAAAAGTTACACCGGGGCGGCTAGGCCCTCAAGCAAAACCATATTGAAAAACTTTGTGGCACCGGCGCGCTTGGCGCGGGCGCGGGCATACATTTCCCCGTGGTACCAATCATGGGCAGCGGCAAAGCTGGGAAAGCGCAGCAGGGCCATACGAGCGGGCTCCCATTGGCCTTCCATGACTTCAACCGTGCCGCCCCGGGCCAGGTATTCGCCGCCGGCCTGGGCGACAGTCTCGGGGGCTGAGGCCATGTACTGCTTGTAATGCTCCATGTCGCTGATCTGCATGTCCACAATGATGTATCCGTAGGCCATAGCGCGCTTAGTTGAAATTGTTTTCAAGAAACCCCGCGCGCTTGGTCACGATGTCCAGCGCCAGCAAGGTTTCCAGCAAAGCCTTGATATGGTGCAGCGGCACGGCGTTGGGCCCGTCGCTCATGGCTTGGGCCGGGTTCGGGTGCGTTTCCATGAACAGGCCGGCCACGCCTACCGCGACAGCCGCACGCGCCAGCACGGGCACCATCTCGCGCTGACCGCCACTGCTGGTGCCTTGCCCGCCGGGTAACTGCACCGAATGGGTGGCATCAAACACCACCGGCGCGCCGGTGTTGCGCATGATGGCCAGGCTGCGCATATCGCTGACCAGGTTGTTGTATCCAAAGCTGGCACCGCGCTCACAGGCCATGAAATTGTCTTCTTCGAGGCCCGCTTCACGCGCAGCAGCGCGCGCTTTATCGATAACATTTTTCATATCGCCCGGCGCCAGAAACTGCCCTTTTTTGATATTCACCGGCTTGCCCGCTTGGGCCACGGCGCGCAGAAAATCGGTCTGGCGGCATAAAAAAGCCGGCGTTTGCAGCACATCGACCACGCTGCTGACCTGGGCAATTTGGTCTTCGCTGTGGATATCGGTGAGTACCGGCACCTGTAGCTCGCGCTTGACTTTGGCCAAAATCTCCAGGCCTTTGTCTATGCCTGGCCCGCGAAAGGTACTGCCGCTGGAACGGTTGGCCTTATCAAAACTACTCTTGAAAATAAAAGGAATGCCTAAGCTGACGCAAATTTCTTTGAGCGTGCCTGCCGTGTCCATTTGCAATTGTTCGGACTCGATAACGCAAGGCCCGGCAATCAAGAAAAAGGGCCGGTTCAGCCCGACATCAAAGCCGCACAGCTTCACGCAGCCACCTTGAGGTTTTTGCCATCGCGCTGGTGGTCCAGCGCCGCTTTGATAAACGCATTGAACAAAGGATGTCCATTCCAAGGGGTGGATTTGAACTCTGGGTGGAATTGCACCCCCACAAACCAGGGGTGCACGCTTTGGGGCAACTCCACCATTTCGGTTAATTGCTCGCGTTGGGTGAGGGCAGAGATGACTAGGCCCGCAGCGCGCAAGCGGTCTAAGAAATGCACATTGGCTTCGTAGCGGTGGCGGTGGCGCTCAGTGACCACATCACCGTAAATCTCATGCGCAATTGTGTTTTTTGCCACGTCCGAGCTTTGCGCCCCTAGGCGCATGGTGCCGCCCATGTCGGAATTGTGGTCGCGGGTTTGGATGGTTCCGTCTTTGTCCTTCCATTCGGTGATAAGCGCAATCACCGGGTTGGGGCTGTCCGGGTCGAACTCGGTGCTGTTGGCGTCTGTGAGTCCGGCCACATG
>CAMBFN010000138.1 GCA_945865425.1 Comamonas sp. lk
GGCGGCAAAGATTATTTTTGGCCGCAGGATGTGGAGCATGTGCAGGACGCTAGCGGCAAAGTGATAGGCGCGCGCCTGATCAAGGCGGTGGGCGATTTACCCGTCGGCACCGCGATTGACTACGAGGGTGTGGGCACGATGTCCAAGTCGAAAAACAACGGCGTGGACCCGCAGGACTTGATCGAGAAATACGGTGCCGATACCGCGCGCCTGTACACCATGTTCACCTCGCCGCCAGAGGCCACGCTGGAATGGAACGACGCGGGCGTGGAGGGCAGTTACCGCTTCTTGCGCCGTGTTTGGAATTTCGGCACCAAGTTGTCGGCGCTGGACTTGGCAAGCGCGCGCGCCACGCTGGTCGCCGATGGTGGCTTGGCGGCGGTGGTGTTTTCCAAAGAGGCCAAGGTGCTGCGTTTGGAAATGCATACCGTGCTCAAACAGGTGGACTACGACTACCAGCGTATGCAATACAACACCGTGGTATCAGGCACCATGAAGATGCTCAATGCCTTGGAAGACTTCAAAGGCCAGGGCACGCCCGATGGCCTGGTGGCCTTAGCCGAGGGTTTTGGCCTCTTGCTGCGGGTGCTGTACCCGGCCACGCCGCACCTGGCGCATGCGCTGTGGGTGGAGCTGGGCTATGCCAAGCAGGGCGGCGATTTGTTAGACGCCGCCTGGCCAGCGGTGGACGCCAGCGCTTTGGTGCAAGATGAAATTTCGCTGGTGCTGCAAATCAATGGCAAATTGCGCGGCGCTTTGCTGGTGCCGTCTGACGCATCGCGCGAAGCCATTGAAGCGCTGGCGCTGCAAAACGCGACGGTGCAAAGTTTTGCGCAAGGCGCAGCGCCGAAAAAGATAGTGGTCGTACCCGGCCGTTTGGTCAATGTGGTGCTCTAGGCGCTGTGCACCGTATGTTGCAAGTAACACGTCGCACTTTGGCCGCTGGGATGGCGCTGGCTTTGGGGGTCACCCTGTTGCAGGGCTGCGGTTTTGCGTTGCGCGGTGCGCCCAACTATGTGTTTGAGACGGTGGCGGTGACGCCTGAGCGCTCGGGTGGCGTCGCTGCCGAGTTGTCGCGCTTGTTGGGCAGCCGGGTGCGCCCGGCGACGACACCTGCAGGCGCTATCCCACCCGATGCGGTGGTGGAAGTGCTGAGCGAAACGCGCCAAAAGGTGGTGGTGGGTTTGAATGCCGCGGGCCTGGTGCGCGAGTTTGAGTTGCGCCTGGCGGTGCGCTTTTCGGTGCGCACGCCCCAAGGCAAGGTATTCATTGAGCCTACCGATATCCGCTTGGAGCGCAGCGTTAGTTTTAATGAGGCTACGGTTTTGTCTAAAGAAACCGAAGAGGTGATGCTCAACCGCGATATGCAGACCGACGCAGTGCAGCAAATCGTGCGCCGCTTGGCGGCGATCAAGTCCCTGGCGCCCTAGGGTTGGCGCGCCATGCAGTTAGCGCCTTCGCAACTGGGCCGGCATTTGGAGCGCGGGCTCAAAAGCCTGTACACCCTGCACGGCGATGAGCCGCTGCTGCAGCAAGAGGCGCTGGACGCGCTGCGCGCCCATGCACGCACCCAAGGCTTTACCGAGCGTAGTGCGCACATGGTCTCGGGTGCGCATTTCGACTGGAGCGAGGTTTTGGCCGCTAGCGGCAGTATGAGTTTGTTTTCCGACAAACAAATCATCGAAATTCGTATCCCCAGCGGCAAGCCGGGCAAAGAAGGCAGCCTCGCCTTGCAACACATTGCCGAACAGGCGCAAGGCAATGATGCGGTGCTCAGCATCATCTTGCTGCCGCGCTTGGACAAAGCGACCAAAGCCGCTGCTTGGTTTAGCGCTTTGGAAAACTGCGGCGTGACGCTGCAAGTGGACCCGGTGGAGCGCAAAGACCTGCCGGCCTGGATTGCCCAGCGCCTAGGCGCCCAAGGCTTGCGCGTGGCGGCGGGAGAAGAGGGGCAGCGTACGTTGCAATTTTTTGCTGATCGTGTCGAAGGTAATTTGCTCGCTGCGCACCAAGAGGTACAAAAACTGGCCTTGCTGTTTGCGCCCACGGTGCACAGCGGCGGCGTGCTGAGCTGGGAGCAGGTGGAGGCGGCGGTGCTCCATGTGGCGCGCTATGACGTGTTCAAGCTGAGCGAAGCCGTGCTGGGCGGGCAGCCGCTGCGGGTGCAGCGCATGCTCGAAGGCCTGCAGGCCGAGGGCGAGGCCGAGGTTTTGGTGCACTACACCCTGGCCGAAGACATTCGTGCCTTAAAGCGCGTCAAAGACGCCATGGCCCAGGGCCGCCCATTGCCGCTGGCCTTGCGTGAGAACCGCATCTGGGGCAATAAAGAGCGCTTGTTTGAGCGTGTGCTGCCGCGCATCAGCGCGCTGCAATTGGCGCAATTGCTGCAAGCAGCGCACACGGTGGACGGCATCATCAAAGGGCTCAAACAGCCCGACTGGCCCGCCAGCGGCTGGCAGGCGCTACACCGCCTGGCGCTGGACTTGTGCCGCTTGGCAGCGCCGGCTAAGCCTGTGGTGACGCGCTCTTAATTGGGTTCGGTGCCTGAGCTATCGCAGCGACTCTTCGGGTGATGGCGGCACATCGGGTACCTGCGCCAAAGCCGCTTCGAAGCGCGATTGTGAAGCCCGTGCCGCGCGGGCGCCGATGTATTTTTCGGTGTTAAAGGCCGAAGCTTTTTCTGCCACCGCAGATGCGATGAACTGGTTGAGCGATACCCGGTCTTGCGCTGACATTTCCCGCACCAATTGGTGCAGCGAGTCGGGTAAGCGAAGGCTGATGGCACCCATAATTTAAGTCTCCAGTTGTTGCAAAAATTCACGTGGCGTCATCACCACGACGCCCAAAGAGGCCGCGTTTTTGAAGTCTGACACATTCCAGGTCACTACACAGGCACCCGAGGCCATGGCCAGTTCCAGCAAAAAATCGTCGTCTGGATCCTTGAGCAGCGGCCTCCACAAGTAAAAAATCTCGTGGGCTTGCGCGAGGGCACACAAAAAATCAATCACGTCGTCAATCGCATGCGTCGAAAGCTGCAGTTGCCCGCGCTTGAGAACGGCCTCATATTCAGCGACCAGAGGCGTTGAAATATGCATGCGGTAAGCCCCGCTGGGCAAGGCAGATAGCAGCGCGAAGGAAGCACCTTGGCGCGAGCGCAAGGCGCTTAGCAGCACATTGGTGTCTATCACTGCGTCGAGGAACATTTTGGTATTATAGGTAATACCGTTGTATTGAGACCAGCCGCCCCAAAGCCTCCGGGCGCCGCATGCATGAAAATCCAGCCATGAATACCTCTGTTGCCAACCCCATCGAAACCACCCGCTTGTTGGGCGCGCAGGCCAAGGCGGCTTCTAGCGCCATGGCGCGTGCCAGTGCTGCCGATAAAAATCGGGCACTGCTGACATTGGCCGCCTTGCTCCGCGAGAACATACAGGCTTTGCAAGTGGACAACGCCAAAGACCTGGAGCGCGCCATGGCCGCCGGCCTGGCCGCACCGCTGGTGGACCGCTTGCGCCTGACGCCCAAGGTGCTGGAAACCTGCGCCCTGGGCTGCGAGCAGTTGGCCGCCATGCCGGAAATCATTGGCGAAATCACCGGTCTGCGCCAGCAGCCCAGCGGCATCCGCGTGGGGCAGATGCGCGTGCCTATTGGCGTGTTCGGCATGATTTTTGAGAGCCGGCCCAACGTCACCGTTGAGGCCGCTAGCTTGTCCATCAAAAGCGGTAATGCCTGCATTTTGCGCGGCGGCTCTGAAGCCATCGAATCCAACAAAGCGCTGGCCTTGCTGGTGGGAAAAGCGTTGGCACAAGCGGGCCTGCCTACGGACGCGGTGCAGTTGGTGCAAACCACGGACCGCGCGGTGGTGGGCGAGTTGATCGCCATGCCGCAGTTTGTGGATGTGATCATCCCGCGCGGTGGCAAAAGCCTGATCGAGCGCATCAGCCGCGAGGCCAAAGTACCGGTCATCAAACACCTGGACGGCAATTGCCACACCTATGTGGACGACCCTTGCGACATGGCCATGGCGGTCACTGTGGCAGACAACGCCAAGACGCAAAAATACAGCCCCTGCAACGCTAGCGAAGGCTTGCTGGTGGCGCGCGGTGTCGCGGCGCAGTTTTTGCCACGTATCGGCGCCATTTATGCGGCCAAAGGCGTGGAAATGCGCTGCTGCCCCGAGGCCAAGGCCTTGCTCGCTGGCCTGCCCGGAGCCAATGTGCAAGACGCCAGCGAGCAGGACTGGTTTGAGGAATACCTGGCGCCCATCATCAGCATCAAAGTGGTGGAGGGCCTGGAGGCGGCGATTGCCCACATCAACCACTATTCCAGCCACCACACCGACGCCATCCTGACGCGCGACCATATGCACGCGCAGCGCTTCTTGCGCGAGGTGGACTCGGCCAGCGTCATGGTGAACACCAGCACGCGTTTTGCTGACGGTTTTGAATACGGCCTGGGCGCCGAAATTGGTATTTCCACCGATAAATTCCATGCCCGCGGCCCGGTTGGCATTGAGGGCCTGACCTCCCTCAAGTACGTGGTGCTGGGGCAGGGGGAAGTGCGTGCTTA
Organism: Comamonas sp. lk; assembly: GCA_945865425.1. GTDB lineage: Bacteria > Pseudomonadota > Gammaproteobacteria > Burkholderiales > Burkholderiaceae_C > Allorhodoferax. The sequence continues at coordinate 4,570 of CAMBFN010000138.1, forward strand.
ATTCACCGCCGCAGATGGCTGCTAAGCGGCTGAGTCGGAGAATTTTCTCCGCCCAATGTCGCTAAGACCGTGCTGCTCTTGAATTTTTGGGCGAAAGCACCATATCTGTCAAGTTGGCCTGACAGAATCGGCCTTAGACTTCGCTTCAAAATCGCCCACTATGGTCCCCCACCTCGTCACCGCCCTGACCGGCCCTATCAATGAACTGGAGCAGCGCCTGCTGGACACCATGCCGGCGATTGAGCGCTGGTTCCGGCTGGAGTGGATGGAGCACACGCCGCCCTTCTATACCTCGGTCGATGTGCGCAATGCCGGCTTCAAGCTGGCGCCGGTGGATACCGACTTTTATCCTAGCGGCTGGAATAACCTAACCCCGGAGATGCTGCCGCTGGCGGTGCAGGCGGCGATGGTGGCCATCGAGAAAATCTGTCCCGAGGCGCGCAACCTGCTCATCATTCCCGAGCACAACATCCGCAGCACTTTTTACCTGAGCAATCTGGCGCAGCTGCAGCGTATATTTCATATGGCGGGGCTCCATGTCCGCATTGGGTCGATCAGCCCCGAGATCAAGAAAAGCAC
>CAMBFN010000139.1 GCA_945865425.1 Comamonas sp. lk
ACCCGAAAGCTCGAGGGCACTACGCCACTGGCATCGCCCGAATGCACGCCTTCGGTCAGCACATCCACCCGCAGTACGCCGCTGGCCATGCCGCGCAAGCTATTGGTCAGCCACAACTGGTCGTAATTACCGGCGCCAGAGTCCAGGCACACCACCAGGCCGACATCGCCCAGGCGCGTGCGCAGCGCGTCCACATAGGGCAGCAAATCGTAAGAGCCGCTTTCTTCGCAGGTTTCAATCAAACCCAGGATGCGCGGATGCGCCACCTTTTGGTCTTTGAGTGCGGAAATGGCGGCAATGGCCGCATAGGCGGCGTAGCCGTCGTCGGCACCACCGCGCCCGTAAAGCTTGCCGTCTTCGTACTTGGGCGTCCATGGACCCAGGTCTTTGCGCCAGCCGGAAAACTCGGGTTGTTTATCCAGGTGGCCGTACATCAAAACCGTCTGCTCGGACACACCCGCTTGCGCACTGCGCGTGGCAGCCACTTCGAAAAAAAGCACCGGCGTGCGCCCGGGCAGACGCACCACTTCTAAGACCAGGCCCTCGAGCTTTTGCGCCTCTATCCATTGCGCGGTGTTGCGCACCACGGTCTCGAGGTAGCCGTGGGCCAGCCAGTCGGCGTCAAACAGGGGCGACTTGGCCGGAATGGCGATGTAGTCGCTCAGGCGCTGGACGATGTCGCCATCCCAGGCCTGGCTGACGTGGGTCAGGGCTTGGGTGGTGTTGAGCACGGAATCAGGTAGGCGGGCGGTCATGGCGTTTTCTCCATTCATTGTCAGTGCGCATGATGCCACGGCTGCGCTCTATGATGACCGACCAATGCACTTTACGGATGGCGACCATGGCAAACAGCGCGCATACACCCCAGGTTTTGGCCTTTGATATTTTTGGAACCGTGGTCGATTGGCATGGCAGCATTGCGCGTGAACTACGCGCCACCCATCCGGCGGTCGATGCCGATGCTTTTGCCTTGGCCTGGCGTGCGGGCTACCAACCGGCCATGCGCCGCGTAATGGCGGGAGAGCTGCCCTGGACCTTGATTGACGACTTGCACCGCATGATCCTAGATGACGTGTTAGAGCAGTTTGGCCTGGCACACCTGGGCGAATCTGCGCGTGCCGACCTCAACCGTGCTTGGCATCGACTGGATCCTTGGCCCGATGTGGTGCAAGGTCTGACCCGCTTAAAAGCGCGCTTTATCCTTTGCACCCTCTCCAACGGCAACCTCAATTTGCTCACCCGCTTGTCCAAGCGCGCCGGTTTGCCCTGGGATTGCATCTTGAGTGCGGAAGTGTTTCGCGCTTACAAGCCCGATCCGCGTACTTACCGCGGCGTGGCAAAAACGTTTGATGTGTCCCCCGACAATGTCATGCTGGTCGCTGCCCACCACGATGACTTGGAAGGCGCCCGTGCTTGTGGCTTGCAAACCGCCTATATCGAGCGGCCACTGGAGTTTGGTGCACGCAATTCCAAGGATGTAAGCCCGCGCGCAGCCAACCATTTGCATGCGCGCGACCTCTTGGACTTAGCGCGGCAACTGGGCTGTTAACTTAGGCCTAGCGCGCCAACTTGTACACCGACGTACCCGCGCGCCAGTTGGGCAGCCAGCGTACGACTTCGCCATCTTGCAGGCCAAAACTGTCAATTACGCGCAGACCGTTCTTGCGGGCCAGTGCGCCCAGATCGGCGTGCGTGCCGACGCGAATATTGGGTGTGTCGTACCACTGGTAAGGCAGGCGCTTGGTTACTGGCATGCGGCCTTGTAGCACGCTAAACCGATTGGGCCAATGCGCAAAATTGGGGAAGGCCACGATACCCAAGCGCCCTACGCGCGCGGTTTCGCGCAACATGACTTCGGCATTGCGCAAGTGTTGCAAAGTATCAATTTGCAGCACCACGTCAAACGAGGCGTCGTCAAACATGGCCAGGCCTTCGTCCAGGTTAAGTTGGATGACGTTGACGCCGCGCTGCACGCAGGCCAGCACATTGGCGTCGTCGATTTCAATGCCATAGCCGCTGCAGCCGCGGGTGGTTTGCAAATGCGACAGCATGGCACCGTCGCCGCAGCCCAGGTCGAGCACGCGTGCGCCAACGGGCACCAACTGCGCTAGCGCGTTTTGGATAGAGAGATCGCTCATACGCCTACCTCTTGGGCCAAGGCGTCGAGGTACGAACGCACCACACTGTGGTAACGCACATCGTCGAGCAAAAAGGCATCGTGCCCGTGCGGCGCATCGATCTCGGCATAGCTGACATCGCGCTGGTTGTCTAACAGGGCCTTGACGATTTCGCGGCTGCGCGAGGGCGCAAAGCGCCAGTCAGTCACAAAGCTGATGAGCAAAAATTTGCTGCGCGCTGCGGCTAGGGCCTTGGTCAAACTACCGCCGAATGCGCGCGCCGGGTCAAAGTAGTCCAGTGCACGCGTGATCAACAAATAGGTATTGGCGTCAAAATAATCAGCAAACTTGTCGCCTTGATAGCGCAAGTAGCTTTCAATTTGGAATTCCACCTCTTGCGTGCTGTAGCGGTAGTCGGTGCTGGCCACTGCATCTTGCACCGCATGGCGCAATTGGCGGCCGAACTTCGCGTTCATCACATCATCGCTCAGGTAGGTGATGTGGCCGATCATGCGTGCGATGCGCAAGCCGCGCTTGGGCACCACGCCGTGGCGGTAAAAGTGACCGCCATGAAAATCCGGGTCGGTGGTGATGGCGCGGCGCGCCACTTCGTTGAATGCGATGTTTTCTGCCGTCAAGTTTGGGGCACTCGCCACGACGACTGCTCTGCGGACACGCTGAGGGTATTGCAGCGTCCAGGCCAGCGCTTGCATGCCGCCCAGGCTTCCGCCCATCACAGCGGCCAAGGTTTCAATGCCCAGCCGGTCCAGCAAGCGTGCCTGCGCGTCCACCCAGTCCTCCACGGTCACCACCGGAAAGTCCGCGCCATAGACCTGGCCGTCTGCGCTATCGGGGTTGATGTGCATGGGGCCGGTGGAGCCAAAGCAAGAGCCCAAGTTGTTCACACCGATGACAAAAAAGCGATTCGTGTCCAATGGCTTGCCCGGCCCGATCATGCTGTCCCACCAACCTTCGGACTTGGGCTGGCCTGCATAGACGCCGGCCACGTGGTGCGAGGCGTTGAGTGCATGGCAAATTAGCACCGCGTTGGATTTGTCTGCGTTGAGCGCGCCGTAGGTTTCAAAAGCCAGGTCATAGGCGCGGATAGACGTGCCGCTTTGCAAAGGCAGCGGCGCCTCAAAATGCAGGGACTGGGGTGTGGCAATCAACATAAAAAACAAAACCCGGCAACGCTAAGCGCGGGGCCGGGTCAAGCAAAGATGGCGCGGGTCCGTGTTTAGCTGAATTTATTAAGCGCCCGCAAGCTGGAGCAAATTGGCGCTGTAGTCAAAGTATAGCAACGCCCGTTTGTGCGCCCCGGTTTAGATTGGCAGCAACACCAGCACGCCCAGCAACGCAAACACCAGCGCCGAGACGATGTGCACCACGCGCATAGGCACCAAGCGCGTCATGCGCTCGCCTAGGTAAACCACCGGCACATTAGCCAGCATCATGCCCAATGTGGTGCCCGCGACTACCCAGTAATAGGCATCAAAGCGCGCTGCCAGCATGACCGTAGCGATCTGGGTTTTGTCGCCCATTTCGGCCAGAAAAAACGCGACCACCGTGGTGCCGAAAACACCCCAGCGCGGCTCCTGACCTTCTTCCTCTTCGTCGATGGTGTCCGGTATGAGCATCCACACCGCCATGGCGATAAACGATGCACCCAGCACCCAGCGCAATAGATCGGGCCCTATCACCTGGGTCAGCCAGGCTCCCAGCGCGCCAGCCAAACCGTGGTTAACGATGGTAGCCACGAATATACCCAGCACGATGGGTATGGGCTTGCGAAAACGCACCGCCAAAATCAGCGCCAAGAGTTGTGTTTTATCGCCCATTTCGGCCAGGGCAACGATGCCGGTGGAGACCAGGAATGCTTCCATTGCGTAGTTCTTTATTAGGCCCAATGGCGCCTGGCTTGAAATCGGGGCATGGCCCGATTGTCCCGCGTAGTAGCCATTGCAGGCATACAAGCGAGCTTACCCGGAACCAGCTTGGTGCAAAGCCCTGGCAAATTTGGCGCAAATTTTGCTTACTTTTAGTGCATATACGGTGTAAGTATTCAAATTGCACCAAAACAAAGCATACCCCACTAGGAGCCACCCATGGATGCACTGCAACAGGGCGCAAACACCTTATTTATTTTGTTAGGCGCCGTCATGGTGCTCGCCATGCACGCCGGATTTGCCTTTCTGGAGTTGGGTACGGTGCGGCGCAAAAATCAGGTCAACGCCTTGGTAAAAATACTGGCCGATTTTTCGGTCTCTACCGTGGTGTATTTCACCGTCGGTTATAGCGTGGCCTATGGCACCCATTTTTTTGTGGGTGCGCAACAGCTGGCCGCCAATAATGGGTACGGCTTGGTTAAATTCTTTTTCCTCTTGACTTTTGCCGCAGCCATTCCGGCGATTATTTCGGGCGGTATTGCCGAGCGCGCTAAATTCTGGCCTCAACTCATTGGCACTGCGGTGCTGGTGGGCCTGGTTTATCCCTTGTTTGAAGGCTTGGCATGGAACCAGAAGTTTGGCGTTCAGGCCTGGCTCCTGGCGCATACCGGCGCGGAGTTTCATGACTTTGCCGGTAGCGTGGTGGTGCATGCCGTAGGTGGCTGGGTCGCGCTGGGCGCGGTACTGCTGCTGGGTGCGCGCAGCAACCGCTACCGCAAAGACGGTGCGATCTCGGCCCATCCGCCCTCTAGCATCCCGTTTTTGGCGCTAGGTGCCTGGGTGCTTACGGTGGGCTGGTTTGGTTTTAATGTGATGAGTGCGCAAACCCTGGACAAGGTCTCCGGTCTGGTGGCGGTGAATTCTTTGATGGCCATGGTGGGCGGTACTTTGGTGGCCTTGGTTCTGGGCAAGAACGATCCGGGCTTTGTCCACAACGGGCCCCTGGCCGGCTTGGTGGCGGTGTGTGCCGGCTCGGATTTGATGCACCCGCTGGGCGCGCTGGTCGTTGGAGGTGTGGCCGGCGCGATTTTCGTGGTGACCTTCACCCTAACGCAAAACAAATGGAAAATTGATGACGTGCT
>CAMBFN010000140.1 GCA_945865425.1 Comamonas sp. lk
TGCGACCCATGAATTACTTTGCCATGAGCTACGACCACCGCATCATCGACGGCCGCGAAGCTGTGCTCGGCTTGGTGGCGATCAAAGAGGCGATGGAAGACCCTTCACGCCTCTTGTTTGACATTTAACAGGCGCACACCATGAGCACAGAATTTGACGTCGTCGTCATCGGCGCTGGACCCGGCGGCTATATCGCAGCGATCCGCGCGGCCCAGTTGGGTTTTAAGGTCGCTTGCGTTGATGAATGGAAAAACGCCAAAGGCGGCCCCGCGCCCGGCGGCACCTGTACCAATGTTGGTTGTATTCCCTCCAAGGCTTTGTTGCAGTCCAGCGAGCACTTCGACCATGCCTTACACCATTTTGCAGACCACGGCATCAGCGCCACCGGCGTGGCCATGGATGTCACGCAAATGCTTGCCCGCAAAGACGCGGTGGTCCAGCAAAACAACGAAGGCATTTTGTATTTGTTCAAGAAAAACAAAGTTGCTTTTTTCCATGGACGTGGTGCATTTGCGGCGTCTCAAAATGGGCTGCATACCGTAGAGGTGAGCGGCGCAGAGGCGCAAAGCCTGGCAGCCAAGCATGTCATCATTGCCACCGGCTCCAATGCGCGGGCCATGGCTGGTGTGCCCTTTGACGAAGTCAACATCTTGTCGAACGACGGCGCGCTGCGCTTGGCTGCAGTCCCTAAAAAGCTGGCCCTGATTGGCTCTGGCGTCATCGGCCTTGAAATGGGCTCGGTCTGGCGCCGCCTGGGCGCGCAGGTGACGATTCTGGAAGGCCTGCCCATATTCTTGGGTGCGGTGGACCAGCAAATTGCTAAAGAGGCGAAAAAAGCCTTTGACAAACAGGGCTTGCATATCGAACTGGGCGTTCAGGTGGGCGATATCAAGTCTGGCAAAAAAGGCGTTTCTGTTACCTATACCAACGCGAAAGGCGAAGCGCAAACCCTGGACGTGGACAAGTTGATTGTCTCGATCGGCCGAGTGCCCAATACCACCGGACTCAACGCGCAAACGGTAGGCCTGGCACTCGATGAGCGCGGTGCCATCGTGGTGGATGCCGACTGCAAAACCAATGTACCCGGTATCTGGGCGGTCGGAGACGTCGTGCGAGGCCCGATGCTGGCGCATAAAGCCGAGGAAGAGGGCGTTGCCGTAGCCGAGCGCATCGCCGGCCAGCATGGACATGTCAACTTCAACACCATTCCCTGGGTGATTTACACCAGCCCAGAGATCGCCTGGGTGGGCCGCACCGAACAGCAGCTCAAAGCCGATGGCGTGGCCTATAAATCAGGTACCTTTCCCTTTCTCGCAAACGGACGCGCCCGTGCCCTGGGCGATACCACGGGGATGGTGAAGTTTCTGGCAGATGCCAAGACCGATGAGATATTGGGCGTCCATATGGTCGGCCCGCAGGTGTCCGAGCTGATTGCAGAGGCGGTGGTGGCCATGGAATTTAAGGCCAGCGCCGAAGATATTGCGCGCATTTGCCATGCCCATCCTTCGCTTAGCGAAGCGACCAAGGAAGCAGCGTTGGCCGTGGACAAGCGCACGCTGAACTTCTAGGCGTTTTCGTTTTCACCTTCGGGGCCTGCCACGCGGTGGCGGCCCTGTTGTTTGGCGCGGTACAAAGCGGCGTCAGCTTGCTGTACCAGCTGTAGCGGTTTGGAGCCACGGTGCGGGTAGGTCATGGCCACGCCGATGCTGACCGATACGCGGCCATAGGGCGAGTCTTCATGCTCCAGGGCCAGGGCAAACACTTCCTGGCATAAGTAGCTGGCAATCGTATTGATACCGTTCAAGTCGGTATCTGGCGCAATTAGCACAAATTCTTCTCCGCCATAGCGCGCTATCAAATCACCGCTGCGCATCACGCCCGCTTCAAACACCCGTGCTAGCTGGCGCAGACAAGCGTCACCCGCTGGGTGTCCGTATCGGTCGTTATAGCTTTTAAACCAGTCCACATCGATGAGCGCAACCGACAAGGGGCGCTTGTCCCGCGCGGCGCGACCCCATTCCACTTGCAATGTTTCGTCAAAGCGGCGGCGGTTAGCTACCCCAGTCATGCCGTCCACGGTGCTGAGCGCCTCCAGGCGCCGCGCTGCCATGGCCAGTTCCTGCGTGCGTTGGGAGACCTGGGACTCCAGGTCGATTTCGGCTTGGCGCGCTTTTTCCAAAGCCAGGTTCTGCTCTTGCAGCAAGCCGCGCAATTCGCGCATATGGGTTCGGCGCTGGAGCATGTCCTGGTAGGCAAGCGCGCCCGCCAGCACGACCAGACCCTGCACCAACGCGTTGTCCATGCGGTAGCTGCTCAGCAAAACAGTGCCGACCCCTAAAGTTTGCTGTAGATACATACTGACCAGCGGCACCAAAAGGCCCATGCAGTACCACAGAAACACGCGCTGACCACGCATCGCTAGCCAGGCGGTCAGCAGCACCAATACCCCATAGGCCAAGGCTAAACCACCATGCAGCACTGCCGTTACCAGCATGGGCCAGGGTGTCAGCGCCGCAAGCACCAGGCTCGCTACTCCTGCCGCGTACAAGATGCGCCGGTAGGACAGATCGGCCGCTTGCCGACCCAATGCTTGGAGTAGCAGGCCGACGGTAAAAAACAGCAAGACCGAATCTGCTAGCAAATGCGGCACCGTGGCCTGCGCGTGTCCGATCCCGGGAAACAGCGCGGGCAACTGACCACTGTTTTCACCGATGCGCCAGCTAGTGGCCAGCACCGTGCCCAAATACCAAGCAAAGGCTTTGTGTCCAGTCGCGACCCACAAAAAGGTGAATACCAACGCCAAGGTGGCGCAAAGTCCACTTATCCAGGCATAGCGCATCGCGTTTGCAGGCTCGACTACTGCCATGGTGGCGAAGTCCAGTTCGCCGGCAAAGGCGCTGTTACATAGTGCAATCACCAGCAGCATTCCGATGCTATGCCTTAGCGTGCTTCGCACAGCGGCGAGCGCTGTGCCGAGGGTTGCACGGGTCAGCAATTGGGAGGTTTGCACGCTCAAATTCGGGTGGATAGGTGGCAGATAACGCTTAGTGTAATTATATTAATTTCAATTTAATCGAATAAAACATAGTTTTTTAATTCATTGCCGTTTCCCATCGATTTTCAAGGCCAGACCTGCCTGCATTTTGGCGGCTGGGCCGCCATACAGCCCAGCCTCGGCAGTGGTGTTAAAGTGAGCCTACATTTATGAAAGATCATCTTGGCAACACCTAATTACGGTTACGAAAAACGCCAGAAGGAACTGGCTAAAAAGCGTAAAAAAGAAGACAAGCTCAAGAGCAAGACCGAGCGCAAGGACGCTGGCGATACGGGTGAATCTGGTGCGCAAGACGCGCTGACTCCGTCTTACACGCCGCCCCAAGCCGATACCGGTCCGGTAAGCAACTAAACCAGCCCGGCGGCCGCCTGGCGCATAGCCAAAACGCCGCGATCGCTCAAATCCAGACGCTGCGCCTGTGCATATTGCACAAAATTGCGCTCCATAGATTGCAGGTACACCGGATCATAGTGATCGGTTAGCAGCGATCGCACCACACTGGCAAAGTCCCCCTGCTTGACCGCGTCTTGCCAAGTTTGCACTGTGGCCTTGCCGCGCTGCGCTGTCAGCGCCTCCAAGCGCTGGCAAAAATACTCAGGGTTGCGCAGAAAAAACGCATAGTCTTCCAACAGCAGCGCCACGCGCTCGTGCAGCGGCAACTCAATGAACACGCAGGCACTTGTGCGCATGGCCTCCAACAGGCCGAGGTGAATCGCCACATTGCCTACTTTTTTGCTCTCACTTTCTACAAACACCGGGCGATGAGGGTCAAAAGCACGCAAAGCGTCCCATACCAGCGTGTCAAAACGTTTTTGGCTGGGTTGCGCCTGCCCAGGAATAGCGCCCAAAACCGAGCTGCGGTGTTGCGCCAGGTCCTCCAGATCCAGTACCTGCGCGCCTTGGGCAACTAATACCTGCAGCAGCCTTGTTTTACCTGAACCCGTGGTGCCGCAAATCACCTTGAATTGCAATTGCGCGGCCAGCCGCTCTATGTCGAGCAGCATTTCGGCGCGAAAGGCCTTGTAGCCGCCTTCGACCAGGCTGACTCGAAAGCCGATCTGGTCCAGGATCAGGGAGAGCGCGCCGCTGCGCTTGCCGCCCCGCCAGCAGTAGGCCAGTGGCGCCCAGTCGCGCGGTTTTTCCAGCACATGGCTTTCAATATGGCTGGCGATATTGCGTGCCGCAATGGCCGCACCACGCTTTTTGGCTTCAAAGGCATTGACCTGCTTGTACATAGTGCCAATCGCCTGGCGTTCGCTGTCATTCAATGTGGGCCAGTTGATAGCTCCAGGCAGATGGTCCAGCGCGTGCTCAGACTCGCTGCGGGCATCAATGATGCTGTCAAAGGTGCCGTATCGGTCAATGACCTCGCGCGGGTTGACGAATTGCAAACTCATGGCAGCAGTTTTCTCAAGGCTGGCCACACATTGCCCAGCATGATCGGATGCGCTGCTTCCACCGGGTGGATACGGTCGCTCTGGAACATCGCGTCAGCATTGTCGGTATCGGCCACACCCTTGAGAAAGAAGGGCACTAGGCCAGCTTTATGGCGCTTGGCTACTTTGGAGTACATCGCGCTGAACTCGGCGGCGTACTGCGGCCCGTAATTGGGTGGCACCTGCATGCCCAACAGCAGCACCTTGGCACCTTGGCTCTGCGCTGCCTTGACCATGGCCTCCAGATTGTCCTGGCTGATTTTGAGCGGTAGGCCGCGCAAGGCATCGTTGCCGCCCAACTCGATCAGTAGCAGTTTGGGTTGGTGCTGCTTGAGTAGCGCCGGCAGCCGTGACAGGCCGCCTGAGGTGGTGTCACCGCTAATGCTCGCGTTGACCACGGTGATTGCCTTGCCCTCCTCGCGCAGACGCGTATCCAGCAGGGCGACCCAGCCGCTTCCGCGTTTGAGGCCGTATTCGGCGCTGAGCGAATCGCCCACCACCAGCAGCGTCGCCTGTGCTTTGGACTGGGCCGTAAAGCTGCCAGAGAGCAAAAGGCCAAGTGCGCTTGCGTTAAAGTACCGGCGATTCATTGAAAGTTTCATGTCTGATTCA
>CAMBFN010000141.1 GCA_945865425.1 Comamonas sp. lk
GCTGTTTTACCCGGCCACAGCCTATTAGAGGACTCCATGAGCGACACCAGCCATACCGAAGAAGACCACACTGGTCCGATTAAATCCCCCCGACAACTTTTGATGGCTGTTTTTTTCTCGTTTGTCATCCCGATTTTCATCATCATCGGATTGGTCTATTACGTGACCTCGCATGACAAGCCCGCCGCTGGTGCCACCAATGTCGAGAAGTCTCTGCAAGAGCGCATCCAAAAAGTAGGCACCGTACAAATCCGTGATGCGAACCGCGAAATGAAGAGCGGCGAGACGGTATACAACGCGCAATGCGCGGCCTGTCATGCCAATGGGGTAGCGGGTTCTCCCAAGTTTGGTGATAAGGCTGCATGGGCGCCACGGATCAAAACAGGTTTTGATGCGCTGTGGAATTCAGCACTCAAAGGCAAAAATGCCATGGGCGCGCAAGGCGGTGGTGATTATGAAGATTTTGAAATTGCGCGCGCCGTGGTCTATTTGGTCAATGCAGGCGGTGCCAAGTTCCCCGAGCCAACTAAGCCCGAAGCCGCCAAGTAGGTGGTTTGGGCATCGCTAAATAACCGGTTCAATGGACCGGTTTTTTTACGCCTGTGAAATAGTATTTCAAGCCATGCGGATGGCTTGAGTCTGGCTTTATTTTTTGATTTCCAGCGCCGCCGGACTCATTTGGTAGCCAAAGCGCGCGGGCAGTTGGGCTGCGCTTACTTCCTCAATCGGCCAATGCTTGTGTTCCAGCGCCTGCGCCAAACTGGCAACGTCCTGGGTGTGCACCAAGCCGAAACCGAGCGAGGTCTGCAAATAAGGCCAACCGCGTTCATCCATCAACAGCTGAACCAGCGAAGCAGTTTGCCTGGCGCTAGAAGTGATCGCGCCCTTGTCATCGACGCGCCAAATAAAAGGCGTGGCCTCCAACTCGACGTACACCCGCTGCGGGCCATTTTGAAAATACCAGCAGCCTTGGGCATCTGCGGCGTAGTTGCGCTCGATGAAGTCGATCAGCTTTTCATGCTTGAGCATGGAGCCTTTGGCGCCAGCCAGGCCGCTGGCAAAGCCGCCGATGGCCTGGGTCCGGTCATCGCGCATATACCAGTTGCCGCGTGCGTCCAGGCCGAGCCAGCTGTAGCAGTGCGGCACATGGGGCCATTTGGCCATTGCCTGTTTAACTATATCGTCCATGCCTGTAATGCTTTAGCGTGCGTGTTGATCGAACCACCGTGCCAGGGCCTGCGGCAGGGTACCTAAATGGCCCAGCGGCATACCGGCGGCAAAGCCGACGTGGCCGCCGTGGTCGGGTTGCTGCAAACGTACGTATTGTCCAACTTCATGCAGGGCAGGCAATGAGTCGGCGGGGATAAAGGGGTCATTGCGTGCGTTGATCACGAGCGCTGGCACGCGTACCGCTGCCAGGTGCGCTTGGGCCGAGGCGCGCTTCCAATAGTCTTCGGTGTCTCTGAAACCATGCAGGGGTGCGGTGAAGATATTGTCAAACGCATACAAGTCTTGCGCCGCCATCAAGGCCTGGGCGTCAAAGAGACCGGGATGTTGCTTTAATTTAGCCAAGGCTTTGGGCTTCATACTGCGCAAAAACATGCGGGTGTAAACCTGTCGGTTGAATCCTCGGCCCATAGCTGCACCACTGGCTGCCAAGTCCAATGGCGAGCAAACGGCCGCAATCGCACGCACGGTAGTGCCTGCGCTGTGCCCAGCTTCTTCGGCCCAGCGCATCAGTGCGTTGCCGCCCAGTGAAATACCAATGGCACAGATAGGGCCGCTATGCAAGCTAGCAAAGCGCTGCAATAGCCAAGCTATTTCTTCATAGTCCCCTGAATGGTAGGCGCGTGGCGCACGGTTAAGCTCGCCGCTGCAACCGCGAAAGTGGGCTACGGCAAATCCGATGCTCTGCCTGCGCGCATAGTCTGCACAGGCCAGCGCGTAATGGCTGGACGACGATCCTTCCAGACCGTGGAACATGACCCACAGTGGTGCCTCGGCCATGGGTTTGGGCGCTAGCCAATCGACATCGATAAAGTCGCCATCGGGTGTCTCCCAGCGTTCGCGCAAAAATTCGGGCGGCTCACCCGAATAAGACCGAGCCAACTTGGCGGCGACAATGGTTTGCAGGTGCCCGCCTGGCAGCCAGATAGGCGCACGGTATTTCATGCTGGGCCACCATGCAAAAACCGCCCGAAGGCGGTCTGCAAAACGGCGTGATGTGGCATCAGCGTTTCTTTTGTAAACGGCGCAAGGCGGCGATTTGAGCCACCAAGGTGTGCAACTCCGCCTGGGCAACGGCCAAGTCAACTTCGCTTTTGGCATTGCGCAAGGCTTCTTCGGCCAAGGTTTTGGCGGCATTGGCGCGCTCTTCATCCAAATCTTTGCCGCGAATCGCGGTGTCCGACAGTACGGTCACGCTATCGGGCTGCACTTCGATGATACCGCCGGCAACGAACACAAACTCTTCGCCACCGTCAGCCAACTCAATGCGGACCGAGCCGGGCTTGACGCGGGTGATCAGCGGCGTGTGGCGAGGATACACACCAAGTTCACCGGCTTCGCCAGGCAGCGCAACAAAGCGTGCCTCGCCAGAGAAGATCAACTCCTCCGCGCTCACCACATCAACGTGGATGGTGTTCATGACTTAAACCTTTTTGGCTTTTTCGAAGGCTTCTTCGATATTGCCGACCATGTAGAAGGCTTGCTCCGGCAGGTGATCACACTCGCCAGCAACAATCATCTTGAAACCGCGAATCGTCTCTGCCAGGGTGACGTACTTACCAGGCGAACCGGTAAATACTTCAGCAACGTGGAAGGGCTGCGATAGGAAACGTTGGATCTTACGGGCGCGTGCCACCGTCAGCTTATCTTCAGGCGCCAATTCGTCCATACCCAAAATCGCGATGATGTCGCGCAATTCTTTGTAGCGCTGTAAAGTGCCTTGCACGGCGCGAGCGGTCGCGTAATGCTCTTCACCGACCACCAAGGGATCCAACTGGCGGCTAGTGGAATCGAGCGGATCGACCGCAGGGTAAATACCCAGCGACGCAATATCACGGGACAGCACCACGGTGGAGTCCAAGTGGGCGAAGGTGGTCGCGGGTGAGGGGTCGGTCAAGTCATCGGCCGGCACGTACACGGCTTGGATAGAGGTGATGGAGCCCACTTTGGTAGAGGTAATACGCTCTTGCAAACGGCCCATTTCTTCGGCCAGTGTCGGCTGGTAGCCCACGGCCGAAGGCATACGCCCCAAGAGCGCGGACACTTCGGTACCGGCCAGTGTATAGCGGTAGATGTTGTCCACGAAGAACAAAACGTCTTTACCTTCGTCACGGAAAGATTCGGCAATGGTCAGGCCGGTCAAAGCCACTCGCAAACGGTTGCCTGGAGGCTCGTTCATCTGGCCATAGACCATGGCTACTTTGGAGTCTTCGAGCTTCTCAAGGTTCACAACGCCGGAGTCAGCCATCTCATGGTAGAAGTCATTGCCTTCACGGGTACGCTCACCCACACCCGCAAACACCGACAAACCACTGTGCGCTTTGGCGATGTTATTGATCAGCTCCATCATGTTCACCGTCTTGCCCACACCGGCGCCGCCAAACAGACCGACCTTACCGCCTTTGGCAAAGGGGCAAACCAAGTCGATCACTTTGATGCCGGTTTCCAGCAGCTCTTGCGAAGGCGAAAGCTCGTCATACGCTGGTGCTTTGCGGTGGATAGAGGCGGTCAGGGTTTGGTCCACGGGGCCGCGTTCATCGATGGGGTTACCCAACACGTCCATGATGCGACCCAAGGTACCTTTGCCCACCGGCACCGTGATCGCGGCACCGGTGTTGACCACCATGAGGCCACGACGCAGACCGTCCGAGCTACCCAGCGCAATGGTACGGACAATGCCGTCGCCCAATTGCTGCTGCACTTCCAAGGTCAGCGCAGTGCCTTCGAGCTTCAATGCGTCATAAATCTTGGGCATGTGGTCGCGAGGAAACTCCACGTCCACCACCGCACCGATACATTGAACAATCTTTCCCTGGACGCCTGCGCCCGTGCTTGCTTGAGCCATGTTTTTTCGCTCCAAAAATAAAAATCAGACAGCTGCCGCGCCCGCAACGATCTCGGACAATTCCTTGGTGATCGCAGCTTGACGCGTCTTGTTGTAAATCAGTTTGAGTTCGTTGATAACGCTGCCGGCGTTGTCGGTCGCAGACTTCATCGCCACCATACGCGCCGATTGCTCAGACGCCATGCTTTCGGCCACAGCTTGGTACACCAGGGCTTCAACGTAACGCAAAAGTAAATCATCGATCACCACGTTGGCGTCGGGCTCGTAGATGTAGTCCCAGGTCGCACCGGTGGCATGCTTATTCAGCGATTGGGCGGACAGCGGAAGCAATTGCTCCACCACCGGTTCTTGCTTCATCGTGTTGATAAAGCGGGTGAAGCACAAATAAATCACCCGAACTTCACCGGCGATATAAGCGTCCAGCAAGGCTTTCACAGGGCCGATCAGCTTCTCCAGATGCGGCGTATCACCAAGTTGCACTGCTTGGGCCAGCACTTTGACGCCGGAACGGTTCAAAAAGCCTAGGCCTTTGTTGCCAATCGCCACCGCTTGCGGTTGCAGGCCCTGGCCTTGCAATTCGCGCATTTTGTGGTGCATGCTGCGCAACACATTGGTGTTGAGGCCGCCGCACAAACCTTTGTCAGTGGTGACAACAATGTAGCCCGCGCCATTGGCCTGGTTAACCTGCATAAAAGGATGCACGTATTCCGGGTTGGCTTTGCTGAGGTTGGCCGCGATATTGCGGATCTTCTCGCTGTAAGGGCGGGCTGCGCGCATGCGCTCTTGCGCCTTACGCATTTTGGACGCCGCCACCATTTCCATGGCCTTGGTAATCTTCTTGGTGTTTTCCACCGATTTGATCTTGCCGCGTATTTCCTTGCCTGCTGCCATCAGTTGCTCCTGTGTGCGTCAGCGGCTATCAAGCAAAAGTCTTCTTGAAAGCGGTCAGGCCGGCGGTCAGTTCTGCCTCGGCATCCTTGT
>CAMBFN010000142.1 GCA_945865425.1 Comamonas sp. lk
TTGCTTTGCGCATCCACCGAGATGATCACATTGTCTGGCTTGGTCTCGCGCACCTCGATGCGCTCTTTGGGCAGGGTCACCGGGATGGCGGTGGTGACCACCGGAATGGTGATCAAGAAGATGATCAGCAAGACCAGCATCACGTCCACCAGGGGCGTGGTGTTGATGGAGGAGATGACCGCGTCGTCGCCGTCTGGGCTGGGGCCCACGTTCATAGCCATAGTGCTGCGCCTGCGAAGAAAGACTGGGCTTTAGTTCTTGATGGTGCCCAGCACCACCGCGTGCAGGTCGTTGCCAAAGGAGCGCACTTCGTCCATGACGGCTTTGTTGCGGCGCACCAGCCAGTTGTAGGCCAGCACCGCAGGCACGGCTACTGCCAGGCCAATGGCGGTCATGATCAGGGCCTCGCCCACGGGGCCGGCCACTTTGTCAATCGAAGCTTGGCCGGAAATGCCGATGGCAGTCAAGGCGTGGTAAATACCCCAGACGGTGCCAAACAAGCCGACAAAGGGAGAGGTAGAGCCCACGGTAGCCAGAAAAGCCAGACCGCTTTGGGTGTTGCTATGCACCCGGTCCACCGCGCGCTGGATGGCCATGGCGATCCAGTCGTTCAGCGGGATGTGGCCCATTAGGCCGTGGTGTTTGCTTACCGCCGTGCCAGCAGCATCGGCTAAGAAGCGGTAGGGGCTTTCTTGCGCCAACGCTGCGGTGCCTTCGGCCACCGTCTTGGCGCTCCAAAAGGCCTGGGCATCTTTGCCTTGGCGGCCCATCTTGCTTTGCTCAAGGACTTTAACAATCATGATGTACCAGCTGCCCATGCTCATGATCACCAGCAGCAGCAAGACCACTTTGGTCACCAGGTCGGAGCTGGCCCACAGGGCTTCTAGGCCATAGGGGTTGGCGGTACTGACCGCGGCTACAGCGGCTACTGCTGCGCTGGCAGGGGCATCCGTTTGCGCTATTGCTTGCGAAACGGCGACAAAGCAAAGGCCCGCACTTAGTAAATACTTGATCGCACTGAATTTGAAGTTGATTCGATTTCGCATGGCTCTTCCCAAAAAACAAAGACGCCCGCATCCAACTTGGGCATTTTCAAATGTGTATTTGAAACTAGGGCGGGGATCCGCTTAAAGCTCAAAGAATTGATTCTCTCATATTTTCTGCGGATCAATTAGCGTCAACTACGGCTCCCCAAATCGCCTCTTAGGGAACCTCTGCATAAGTCCAAATCCGTCATTGCGAACGCAGCGAAGCAATCTATTTTTGCTTGTCAATCAATCACTTATGGATCGCCGCGTCGCTGCGCTCCTCGAGATGACGGACTAATGCAGACCTTTCTTAACATTTTATTGATTAAATAATTTCTATTTTGATATTTATATATAAAAGGCACCAGCTTCTGGTAATGGATTACCATTCGGACACTTGACTGTAGTTCGCGTTCGCGCTTTTTTGCCACATGGGGGTATGCAAATGACGGTATCGATGCATAAGTTTGTCTGGGCCTTTGTTTGTATGGTCGCGACAACGTGGTCCCTGGCCGCGCAAGTGCCCAACGGTGTGCAACTTGCGGCAAAGCAAGAATTAGTGCGAAGTAACGGCCCCGAGCCCGAAACCTTGGATCCGGCGCTGGCCGAATCGGTGGGGGCGAATCAAATTACCCGCGATTTGTTTGAAGGCCTTACCGCGACCACGACCAGTGGTCAGACGGTTCCCGGCGTGGCGGCCTCCTGGAAGCAGATAAATCCGACGACCTGGGTTTTCACGCTGAGGAAGGAGGCCAAGTTTTCCAATGGTGAACCTATCACCGCCGAAGATTTTGTGTTTGGCTGGCGTCGCTACCTGGACCCAAAAACGGCCTCGCTTTACGCCACCACGCTGGCACCCTTTATCCTCAATGGCATGGACGTGGCCGAAGGCAAGAAAGCGCCTAGCGAACTAGGCGTGAAAGCCTTGGCCAAAGACCAGTTGGAGGTGAAGACAGCATTCCCAGTGGCATTTTTGCTCGACCTGTTATCCAACACCCAATTTGCACCCATTAACAAAGCCGTGGTTGAAAAATTTGGCAAAGACTGGACTAAGCCCGGCAATATGGTGGGTAACGGCGCTTACGTGCTGAAGGAGTGGCGGGTAAACAGCGCCGTCGTACTCCAGAAAAATACCCACTACTGGGATGCCAAGTCGGTTGTATTGAACAAGGTTAGTTATCTCGCCATTGAAGACAGTAACGCGGACGTAAAGTTATTTCAGTCCGGAGAAACAGACTACGTGGAACGTTTACCGCCCGGCTCGTTTGAACAATTCAAAAAGAGCAATCCGGCAGACATCAAAAACGGCCCCATGCTCGGCTTGCGCTTTTATGCGCTGAACAACAAAGACCCTTTGCTAAAAGATGTGCGCGTGCGCAAAGCGCTGTCGATGGTGATTGACCGCGATACGCTTGCCACCAAAGTGACGGCGGATGGCCAGATACCTGCCTATGGCGTGATCGTCAAAGGGGTCAATGGGGCTGACGTCACCGCGTATGACTGGGCCGCTTGGCCTATGGAAAAGCGTGTGGAAGAGGCCAAGAAATTACTGGCTGCGGCCGGTGTGAAACCGGGAACCAAAATCAATTTCACCTACAACACCGACCAGTACCACAAGAAAATGGCCATTTTCGCGGCCTCTGAGTGGAAAACCAAACTGGGCCTGGAAACCGAGATGGAGAATATGGAGTTCAAGGTGCTGATTAAAAAGCGGCACGACGGTGAATTCCAAATCGCCCGGCATGGTTGGGTAGCCGACTACAACGATGCAACCACTTTTTTGACGCTAGTCCAGTGTGACTCGGATGCCAATGACAACAAGAACTGCAATCGCAAGGTCGAAGATTTAATCAACCAGGGCAATCAGGTACTGGACCCTGCCGCGCGCAAAGCGCTGCTCACTAGCGCAGCCAAGTTGGTGATGGAAGACTACCCCATGATCCCCTTGCTGCAATACACCTTGCCGCGCTTGGTCAAGTCCTATGTGGGGGGCTACTTTGAGAGCAACCCCATGGACCGCTTTCGCAGCAAAGATTTGTACATCATCAAACACTGATGCAAAAGGGACCCGCGGGTCAATCCCATGTGGAAATACACCTTGCGTCGCATATTGGCGACGCTGCCGACCTTGCTCACGGTGATTACGGTGTGCTATCTCATGCTGCACCTGACGCCAGGCGGGCCTTTTGACAGCGAGCGCAAAGTATCCGCTGCCGTACTGGCCAATTTGCAAGCCAAATACCACCTGGACCTACCGCTGTGGCAACAGTATTTGTATTACCTTAACAATTTATTACATGGTGATTTAGGGGCCTCGTTTCGGTATGCAGATTGGTCGGTCAACGACCTGGTGGCCAAGGCATTGCCGGTGTCCCTGCTGATCGGCGGTTTGTCTATGCTGATTGCGGTATTCGCCGGTGTTTTTTTGGGCATTTGGGCGGCATTGCGGCAAAACAGTTGGGTAGACCATGCCCTCATGATTTTTTGCAATATCGGCGGTTCCGTGCCCTCATTTGTAATTGGTCCCCTGCTCGTTACCGTATTTGCACTTTGGCTGCAATGGCTGCCATCGGGCGGCTGGAACGAGGGCCAATGGCGCTTCGTCGTTCTGCCCGTTACCTTGCTGGCAGTGATTAATCTTTCCACGGTCGGCCGGGTCATGCGGGGAAGTCTGATCGAGGTGCTTAGTTCTAACTTCATTCTGGCAGCCCGGGCCAAAGGCCTGCCCATGTCCACCATCGTACTGCGCCATGCATTGCGGCCGGCACTCATTCCCGTTGTCTCGGTGCTCGGGCCTTTGGCGATTTCTTCGATTACCGCAGCGGTGGTGACCGAGACCTGGTTTTCGCTGCCCGGACTGGGTAAGCTGATTGTCAACGGCGCATCCAATCGCGACTACACCCTGGTCCTGGGCCTGGTGGTGCTGGTTACTTTTGTGGCGGTATTGCTCAATTTACTGGTAGATCTGGCCTATGCCTTACTCGATCCCAAAATCCGTTACTGACCTAGCGCCGGCTGCACGCAGTCCGTGGCTGGATGCACGGCAACGCTTTGTGCGTAATCGTGCGGCGGTCCTCAGCTTGGTCATCCTTATGTCGATCGCGCTGGTCTGCCTGGTGGGGCCCTGGCTATCACCCCATGCCTATGACGATACCGATTGGAACCAAATGGGCATAGGGCCGACCTGGGACCAGTGGCATCTCTTTGGCACCGACGAGCTGGGCCGCGATTTGTTGGTCCGCACTTTAATCGGCGGGAGGATATCGCTGACCGTGGGGGTGCTGGCCACGCTGGTGTCGGTATTGCTTGGGGTTGCTTGGGGCGCGGTGGCCGGGTTTGTGGGCGGGAAAATTGACGCCTTCATGATGCGCATTGTCGATATTTTGTACGCCATTCCCTATCTGCTGATTGCCATCATGATGGTCACGATTTTGGGGCGCGACTTTTACCTGGTAGTGCTCACCATTTCTGCTTTTTCCTGGATGGATATGGCCAGGGTGGTGCGGGGGCAAACCTTATCGATCAAGTCCAAGGAATACATCGAGGCAGCGCGCGCCATTGGTGTACCTACCCACCGTATTATTTTTTCGCACGTGGTACCCAATCTCCTGGGCATCGTCGTGATTTACACCTCCATCACGGTACCGGGCGTGATACTCACCGAATCGGTCTTGTCGTTTTTGGGTTTGGGCGTGCAAGAGCCTATGACCAGTTGGGGGGTGCTGATTCATGATGGCGCCAATGTCATGGAAAGCAGCCCCTGGATGATTTGGTTCCCCGGCGCAGCACTGACGCTTACCTTGTATTGCGCTAATTTTCTGGGGGACGGAATGCGCGACGCGCTCGACCCCAAAACCCGATGAGCGCCACTGCGCAAGCCCCAAACCCTGCGCTGCTGCAGGTGCAAAATTTGCAGGTGCAGTTTGCCACCAACGATGGCCCGGTATATGCCGTCAATGGGCTTAGCTTTGCGCTCCAGCA
>CAMBFN010000143.1 GCA_945865425.1 Comamonas sp. lk
ACGCCCTACGTGCCGACCCCGCGCTGGCCGGACGTTATCGTGAGGAATACGACTACTACCCGGAAAAATGGGTTAGCCCTTATATAGACCGCCGCCGTGAAAACGGCTGGGGCCTTTACGGATTGCTGGGTATCGGCAAAGGCGACAAGGACAAAATGCACGCCCAGCACCAGCGTAATTACCGCTTTTTTGATGCACCAGTGGGTCTCATGTTCACCATCGACCGGGTGATGGGACGCGGCTCGCTAGTGGACTACGGCGCCTTTATGCAAAGCATCATGGTGGCCGCGCGCGGGCGTGGCCTGCACACATGCCCGCAAGCGGCTTGGAATGGCTTTGCCAAAATCATCATGCCGCACATCGGGGCTGGCGAAGGCGAAATGCTGGTCTGCGGCATGGCCCTAGGCTATGCCGATGCGGATGCGACAGTAAATAGCTTTGTAACGCCCCGCGTGCCGATGGCAGAATTTACCCATTGGCTGGATTGATAATTTACTGTGGGCGGTTTTCGCTTTCCACTTTGTAACAACTCCTGTCTGAACTTTCACTATGTCCACTTCTAAGCCCCGCATTTTGGTAACCCGCGCAATTTTCCAAAGCGTGATTGACCGCCTGTCTGCCCATTTTGAGGTCGAGTCCAACCCGGACGATGTGCTGTGGGATCGGGCAGAGTTGCTGCGCCGTATGCAGGGCAAGGTAGGTGTGTTTGCCACTGGCACCGAGCGCATGGACACCGAGCTGCTAGCCCAATGCCCTGAGCTAAAAATTTGCGCGAATATGACGGTGGGCTATAACAATTTTGATTTGCCCGCCATGACCGCTGCGGGTGTCCTGGGCACCAATGCGCCTGATGTGCTGACCGAAACCACGGCTGATTTTGGGTTTGCGCTCTTGCTGGCGACTGCCAGGCGCGTGACCGAAAGCGAGCATTTTTTGCGTGCCGGGCTGTGGACGCGCTGGAGCTATGACATGTTTTCCGGCGCCGAAGTGCACGGCAGCACCCTGGGCATTATTGGCATGGGGCGCATCGGGCAGGCGATTGCCCGCCGCGCGGCTTTTGGCTTTGGCGTGCAAGTGATTTATCACAATCGCAGTCGTTTGGATGCTGCCACCGAAGAGGCTTGCAAAGCGCGTTATGTGGGCAAGCAAGAACTATTGCAAAGCGCGGACCATGTGATGCTGGTAGTGCCCTACAGCGCCGCCTCGCACCACACCATTGGCGCGGCAGAGCTGGCCCTTATGAAGCCCACGGCTACGCTGATTAATCTGGCGCGCGGCGGCATCGTCGATGACGGCGCCTTGGCGCACGCTCTGCGCGAGCGCATCATCGCGGCCGCAGGTTTAGACGTTTATGAGGGTGAGCCGACGGTCCACCCTGACTTGCTTACCGTGCCCAATGTCGTACTGACGCCCCATATCGCCAGCGCCACGCCCGGCACCCGCCAGGCCATGGCCGATTTAGCGGTGGACAATTTAATCGCCTACCTGACCCAGGGCAAAGCCGTGACGCCGCTCAATCCCGAGGTCTTGGCACGCGGCTGATCCGGAGCAGTACTGTTCGACAGCGCTAAAGGCAATTGCAGCGACCCTTTTTAACCTCTGCCCGAACGGCAAGTCTGCGCATCATTTAAAGCACAATGCAGTTTTAGAAAGAATGTGCTGTGAATGAGGGAATGATTTGGCTGGCGGTGGTTTTATTTGGCCTGCACACAGTTTTGCTGCTGGCGCTCCTGTTTCGCCGCAAGCCGGGCGCGGCGCAGAGTGAACAAGCCGCGCAGGCCGTATTGGCCGCTCTGCAAGTCCAAGCAGAGCGCTTAGACCACTTGGAGCGCGAACTGCGCCGCGACCTGGCCGATAGCGCGCGCGACGGCCGCCAGGAAGCCTTTCAGAGCATGGCGACCTTTCAGCAAACCCTGACCCAACAAAGCGCCCAAGCCACCCGCACGCAAAACTCCCAGATTGACGCTTTTGGCCGGCAATTGGCGGGTTTGCAAAAAAACCTGTCGGATACCTTGAGCACGCAGCTGAACGCTTTAAGTGAATCCAATGCGCGCCGTATCGCCGAGTTGGGCGAGACCAGTGCCCGCACGCTGGCCGAAGTGCGCACCACGCTGGAAGCACAGCTCATGCAATTGCAAAGCACCAATGCCGCCAAGCTAGACGAAATGCGCGCAACGGTGGACGAAAAACTGCAAACTACGCTGCAGGCCCGCTTGGGCGAGAGCTTCAAGCAAGTGGCCGACCGCTTGGAACAGGTACACAAAGGTTTGGGCGAAATGCAAACCCTGGCCCAGGGCGTGGGCGATCTCAAGCATTTGCTCAGTAACGTCAAGACGCGCGGTATTTTTGGCGAGGCCCAGTTGGCCGCTTTGCTGGAACAGGTTTTTGTACCCGACCAGTACGCCACCCAGGTAGCCACCCGGCCGGGCAGCAAAAACGTGGTGGACTTTGCTATCAAGCTGCCGGGTAAGGCTGAGGACGGCACGCCGCTGTGGTTGCCCATTGATGCCAAATTTCCCAACGAAGATTACGAGCGTTTGCTGGACGCGCAGGGCAGGGCGCATTTTGCCGACGCCGAAGCTGCCGCCAAAGCGCTGGAACTGCGCATCCGCATGGAAGCCAAATCCATCGCTGACAAATACATCGAGCCGCCATACACCACCGACTTTGCGATTTTGTTTTTGCCCACGGAAGGTCTGTATGCCGAGGTGCTGCGCCGTCCGGGTTTGATGGAGTCTTTGCAGCGGGACCACCGCATCACGCTGGCTGGGCCGACCACTTTGCTGTCCATGCTCAGCTCTTTGCAAATGGGTTTTCGCACGCTGGCGCTGGAAAAGCGCTCCAGCGAGGTCTGGCAAGTGCTGGGCGCGGTAAAGACAGAATTTGGCAAATTTGGTGAAGTGCTTGCCAAAGTCAAATCGCAAACTGAAACCGTGCTTAAAACCCTGGACAACGCTGAGGTGCGTAGCCGCGCCATGGGCCGGGCACTGAAAAAAGTAGAGGGCCTGCCCGAAGCCCAGGCCACCGGTCTGATACCGTTGGACAAGGACTTTGACAGCGACGATGGGCATTCGCAAACGTGAACGGGCCGACGCCGCCTGCGGGCCCTGACATTGCGCGTTCCGATGCGGGTGTGCAAGCGCATGCCACGGCACCCGGCGGATGGCTGCCGCGTCTCATCGGCGGGCATATTTTTCTGCATTCCAGCATGGTGGCTATGCGCATGGCCACGCCCCTGCTCGCGCTGCGCATGGGGCACAGCGCCTGGCACGTGGGTTTGTTGCTCTCGCTGTTTTCAGTCAGCCAGGTGTTTTTGTCCTTGCCGGCAGGGCGCTACGCGGACCGCCACGGCTTGCAGCGGCCGGTGCAGCTGGCGGTGCTCTGGGCCCTGATCGGCGCCGCGCTTTCCCTGCTTTTTCCGGTGTTTGAAGTGATGTGCGCTAGCGCGCTGTGCATGGGCGCAGCCAGCGGAATCGCGTCGGTAGCATTGCAACGCCATGTGGGGCGCGCTGCGCGCGATAGTGTGGAGTTGCGCCGCGTCTTTAGCTGGCTAGCCATCGGGCCAGCAGTATCCAATTTTTTCGGTGCTGTAGCCGCCGGTTTACTGATCGACTACGGCGCGCGAGCCCTGCCCGAGGGCCTGGCGCATCCCGGCTTTAGGGCGGCATTTTTATTCGCGCTCTGCATGCCTTTACTCAGCGCCTGGTGCATACGGGGCGTGCCCGAGCTAGAGCCGGTGGCACCGGCCACAGGTACGCAGGCCTCCGCCTGGAATTTGCTTCAATCGCCGGCCATGCGCCGTTTGCTGATGGTGAACTGGCTTTTCTCGTCTTGCTGGGATGTGCATACGTTTGTGGTGCCGGTGCTAGGACATGAACGCGCGCTCAGCGCCTCGGTGATAGGCACTATTTTGGGCGGCTTTGCAGTCGCCGCCGTAGCTGTGCGTCTGTTCATTCCCATTGCGGCAGCCGGTGTCAAAGAGTGGCATGCGCTCACTGCGTCAATGGTGCTGACCGCCAGTGTCTTCCTGATTTATCCCTGGATGCACTCAGCCTGGGCTATGGGTGTGTGCTCGGTCGTGTTGGGCATCGCCCTGGGTGCGGTGCAGCCCATGATCATGAGCACACTGCACCAAATAACGCCCCATGCGCAGCACGGCCAGGCCATTGGCTTGCGCCTGACGACCATCAATTTTTCCAGCGTGCTCATGCCTTTGTTGTTTGGCAGTGTTGGTGCGGTCGTTGGGGTCAGCGTCGTGTTTTGGACCGTGGGCACCATGGTGGCTTTGGGTACCCCCAGCGCCTGGCGCTTGCGCGCATAAAAAAAGCCCCCGCAGGGGCTTAGAGCGGCGGTGGCCAGCGAAGTGGCTTAGACGCGCTTTCGGTATTCGCCGGTGCGGGTGTCGATTTCGACTTTGTCGCCCTGGGCCACAAAAATCGGCACGCCGATTTCAAAGCCGGTGGCGATTTTGGCGGGCTTCAAGACCTTGCCTGAGGTGTCGCCTTTGACGGCAGGTTCGGTCCAGGTGATTTCACGCACCACGCTGGTGGGCAACTCCACCGAGATCGCTTTGCCGTCGTAGAACACGACTTCTACTTCCATGCCGTCTTCTAGGTAGTTCAGCGAATCGCCCATGTTTTCGGCTTCTACTTCGTATTGGTTGAAGTCAGCGTCCATGCAGACATACATGGGGTCTGCAAAGTAGGAGTAGGTGCACTCTTTTTTGTCTAGGATGACCTGGTCCATTTTGTCGTCCGCTTTGAACACCACCTCGGTGCCGAAGTTGGCGATCAGGCTTTTGAGCTTCATGCGCACAGTGGCCGAGTTACGGCCACCACGGCTGTATTCGGTTTTCAGAACGACCATCGGGTCTTTGCCGTGCATGATCACATTACCGGCGCGAATTTCCTGGGCAATTTTCATAAACAATCCGTCAGATTGGGGGGCCGCTAGAGGCAGCCTTAGACCGCGAAATGC
>CAMBFN010000144.1 GCA_945865425.1 Comamonas sp. lk
CGACATCGTGCACGACGATGATGCGCCAGTGAAGGCCGAAATCATTCGCAAGTCATTTCGCGGCTCTGAGTTTTTATACACCTTGCGCTTGCAAACGGGTGAGTCGGTGATGGCGCATGTGCCCAGCCACCACGACCACAAGCTGGGCGCGTGGATTGGCATTCGCGCCCAGGTAGACCATGTGGTGCTATTTGACCGACCAACTCGCTAGGCCTATGCAAATGGGCGCCGCACTGGAATGCGGGTCCAATCTGTGCGCTGTGGCCCCAGTAGGCAAACTCAAGGCCTTAGGCCAGGGCTGACACCTTCACCGGAACGCCGCTAAGCACCGCATTGCCCGATAGCGGATCGCGCGCGCCGTCGCTCAGCAAGGCATTGAGGTTGACGCCGGGCCGGATCGCTGCCACTTGCAGCTGACTTCCCGGCAGGTCGTGGCCCCAGCCGTGGGGCAGGCTCACCACGCCGGGCATCATGTCCTCGCTAATGTCTACCGGCGCGCTCAGCGTCGTGCCTTGCGCGCTCAGTTGTGCCAAGGCGCCTTGTACTAGGCCCAGGCGCTTGGCGTCTTGCGGGTGGATGAGCAAGGTGCAGCGCTCCGGGCCTTTGGCCAGCACTGGCAGGTTGTGCATCCAGCTATTGCCCGAGCGCGTATCGCGCCGCCCGATCAAGACCATGCCCTCGTGTACGCTGTTCAAAGCAGCTTCAACATGCGCCAAGTCGGCCAGCACCATGGGCGGCACCAACTCAATTTTTCCTGAGGGCGTGCGCAGCACCTCGGGTATGCGGCTTTGCAAAGCGCCTAAGTCGATGCCGCCTGGCGCGGCCTTTACTTGATCGAGCGTCAGCCCATAAGGCCCGGCGCGCAAGGCTTGGTCGATCAGTGCTTCGGGGCCGTGCTCTGGGCCTGCTAATGCCGCGTCTGACTTGCCTTGGAGCATGTCGGCCAGGTGCAGCAAGGTTTGCCATTCCTCAGGAAATCCCTCAGGTTTGGGGAATACTGCGCCGCTAAAGCGCGCATGGTTGCGGTAAGAAAATTGTGGAAAGGCGATGTCATAGTGCACATCCTCCAGCGGCGAGAGGCCGGGCAGGATGACGTCGGCGTGGCGGCTGGTCTCGTTGAGGTAAATGTCCAAACTCAGCATAAAGGACAAAGAGGCCAGCGCCTTGGCGATGCGCGGCCCCTGGGGCGTGGAGAGCACCGGGTTGGAGCCTATGCAAATCAAAGCCTTGATCTGGCCGGGGCCGGGCGTTTCAATTTCTTCGGCCAGACAGGTGATGGGGAATTCGCCAAACACCTCGGGCGCCTTGGACACGCGGCTGTGGCGCCTGCCGGTGATCACGCCGCGCCCCTGGCCCGGCGTGCCGCTGGTGTTCACCGCAAAGGCTGCGGCTTTGGTAAACATGGCACCGCCTTCACGGTCCAGGTTGCCCGTCAATATGTTGAGCACATCGACCAACCAGCTGTTCACCGTGCCAAAGCGCTGGGTGCAGGTGCCTATGCGTCCATAGACCACGGCGCGCTCGGCCTGCGCCAGTTCGCGTGCAAGGCTGCGCTGGGTTGCCGCATCGATACCGCAGGCGGGCGCCATACGCTCGGGGCTGAAGGGGAGCACGGCTTCGCGCAGCGCATCTAGGCCCGCAAGATGCGGTTCCAGGTGACCCAAACGCAGCAGGTTTTCTGCAAACAAGGTATGTACCAGACCCAATAAAAAGAAGGCATCGCCGCCGGGTTTAATAGGCAGGTGCATGTCCGCCTGCGCCGCTGTTTCGGTGCGGCGCGGGTCCACCGCCACGATGCGCCCACCGCGCTCGCGCATGGCGCGCGCTTTACCCCGGTAATCGGGCACCGTCCACAAACTACCGTTGCTGATCACCGGGTTAGCACCCAAAATCAGCATGAAGTCGCTGCGCTCGATATCCGGCACTGCAAGCGTATTCCAATCGCCAAACATCAGTCCGTTACTCAATTGCTTAGGTATTTGGTCCAGTGAGGAAGCAGAAAAAATATTGCGCGTGCCGATGGCGCGCACCAAGCGCGGAAAGTAGGCCAGTAGCCCTATCTTGTGCGCCACCGGGTTGCCCACGATGCAGCCCACTGCGTCTGCGCCATGCGCCTCCATCAGTGGCGGCAAGCGCTTGTGGATTTCGGCAAAAGCTTCTTCCCAGGTGGCCTCTATAAATTTGCCATCGCGTTTGATCAGCGGTGTGCGCAGACGGTCCGGGTCTTCATGCAGGTCTTTGAGCGACACGCCTTTGGGGCAGATATAGCCGTGGCTAAACACATCATGCTCGGCGCCGCGAATGCTGATAATTTTTTCGCCTTCGGTGCGTACTTCCAGGCCGCAACAGGCTTCGCACAAAGGGCAAATGCGGTAATGGCTTTGAACGGGTGTGGATGTCGATTGCGTCATAGTGGCGGCCTGTGGTGTTGCGGGCGATTGTCGGCGCATGCGCATGCGCTGTTGCGTCCAATAGGCGACAAAGCGATGTCTTCGCTACGCCAGCGAGAACCGGTCATTGCGAGGCCGTAGGCCGTGGCAAGTGCCGTCATTGCGAGGCCGAAGGCCGTGGCAATCCACGAAGTTATGGACTGCCGCGTCCCGCCACGGCGCAAGCGCCTCGCGGCTAAAGGCCGCTCCTCGCAGTGACGGATGCATGGACTGCCGCGTCGCTGCGCTCCTCGCAGTGACGGATGTCGCGAGGCCGAAGGCCGTGGCAATCCACGAAGTTATGGACTGCCGCGTCCCGCCACGGCGCAAGCGCCTCGCGGCTAAAGGCCGCTCCTCGCAGTGACGGGCGTGGCGGGTATCGCCTTGACCTGCCTGGGCAGAGCTTGCCTAGAATGGCCCGATGAACCGCACCACGCAAATCCTGCTGAATCTGGCCCATGCGCTGGACCATTTGTTTTTGCTGATTTTTGCCGCTGCGGTGGGCGCGATTGCCCAAGACTTTGGCCTGGCGCGCTGGGAAGACATGATGCCTTACACCACCGGGGCTTTTGTACTGTTTGGCCTGGGCTCAGTGCCCTCGGGACGCTTGGGCGATTTATGGGGCCGGCGCCGCATGATGCTGGTGTTCTTCTTTGGCATGGGAATGTCGGCGTTAGCCGTGGCCTGCACCCGCACGCCCACCGAGATGGCTATCGCTTTGGTGGTGCTGGGCGCTTTTTCTTCGATTTATCACCCAGTGGGCATTCCCATGCTTGTGCAAGGCGCGCAGCGTCCGGGTTGGACCATTGGCGTCAATGGGCTGGCTGGTAATTTGGGTATTGCCACGGCGGCTTTGTCCACCGGTTTTTTGGTGGAACATTTCGGCTGGCGCGTGGCCTTTGTGGTGCCTGCGGTGGTGTGCATGGGCTTGGGCCTGTTGTTTGCCTGGCATGCCCCAGCAGAATCGGCCACGCCCGCACGCAGCCGCACTGCCAGCGTGCAAATGCCCAAGAGCCTGGTGCTGCGCACATTTTTGGTCATGGTGATTACCGCAACGACGACCAGCTTGTTGTTCAACGTCACCACCAATGGCAATGCCCAATTGCTGGCCGATAGATTGCAAGGCTTGGTCAGCGACCCTTCGACATTGGGCATCTTGCTGGCTGCGGTCTATGCCATCGGCTCTCTGGCGCAACTGGTGGTCGGGCGCTTGCTGGACCGGTTTGCCGTCAAACCTTTGTTTGTGGGTGTACTCATGCTCCAGTGCCTGGCCTTTGCCTTAGCAGCGCAGACCAGTGGCTGGCAGTGGTATCTGGCCGCGATCGGCTATATGGTGATGGTGTTTGCCGCCATACCATTTAGCGATGCCATGGTGGTGCGCTATATCGACGACTCCATGCGCTCTCGTGTGAGCGGCACTCGCATTGCCATTTCTTTTGGTATCAGCTCCATGGCGGTGTATTTGCTGGGGCCGCTGGTCAAAGCCGCGGGTTTTGATACCTTGATGACGCTCATGGCCTGCATCGCGGCCACCGGTGTGCTGGCCGTGCTGTGGCTGCCCGGCCAGGAAAGCATACGCCGGGCGCAGGCTTTGGCGCAGACGCCCGTCGCAGGCTAAGCAGGCTGGCCTTGGTGATGGTTTGCCCCGAGGAAAGGACTGCATAAGTCTGTCATCGCGAGGAGCGGCCTTTAGCCGCGAGGCGCTTGCGCCGTGGCGGGACGCGGCGATCCATGAGCGCTTGATTCATAAGCCGAAGCGGATTGCTTCGCTGCGCTCGCAATGACGTATTTGGACTTTTGCAGAGCTTCCCTAGCGCATCATGCCACGCTGGTAATAGCGGTATATTGGTGCCCAATCCATGGGTAGATGCAAAAGGGGAAATACAGTGGTTCCAGCAATTGTGATTTTGATTATTCTGGCTGCCGGTGGCGGCGCATGGTTGGGCTATCGCTCCGGCTACCGGCGCGGCTGGCTGGCCCGTGATAGCCAGGGCCCTCAGGACGGGCCGGCCTGATGGCTGCACCCGCCACCATACTGACGCGCACTGCCGGTAAACGCCACGGCCCTATCACCCGCGTGTTCAGTCCGGGAGACCTGGGCGAGTTGCTCAAGCCCTTTGTGTTTTTGGATTACTTAGAAGCGCCGGGTGGCGGCGGACCCAATTTTGGTTTCCACCCGCACTCGGGCATTGCCACCTTGACCTTCCCCTTGAGCTTTGACATCGAGCATGAAACCTCGCAAGGCCAGATAGACCGGGTGCGGCGCGGCGGCATCGAGTGGATGATGGCTGGCGGTGGCATCTGGCACCGCGCCAAGCCGCTGGGTGAAGAGGCTATTCGCGGTTTTCAAATCTGGTTTTCCATGCCACCCTCGCATGAAAACGCAGAACCTTCTGCGCTCTTTATCCAGCCGGAAAACGTGCCAGTGTCTGGCCCGGTCACGGTATTGCTAGGTGGCTACGGGGACGCGCGCAGTGCGATTCCCGCGCCGTTTGATGCCAATTACCTGTGGGTCCA
>CAMBFN010000145.1 GCA_945865425.1 Comamonas sp. lk
GGCAAATTTGTCCGGATGGGCCTGGGCTTGCAAAGCTTTCCAGCGCGCGTCCAAGGCGCTGCGCTCTTGCGCAAACTGCTGGGTCAGGCCAAACAGTTCGAAGTCATTGGATTGGAGGTTCACACCCTAAAGGACTCACCGCAACCGCATTTATCCCGCTCGTTGGGGTTGTTGAAGCGAAAACCTTCATTCAGTCCCTCGCGCACAAAGTCCAGCTCGGTGCCATCGATATAAGCCAGACTTTTCGGGTCCACCAGCACCTTCACGCCATGGCCTTCAAACACAATGTCGTCACCACTGAATTCGTCCACGTATTCCAGTTGGTAGGCCAGGCCCGAGCAGCCAGTGGTGCGCACACCCAGACGCACGCCCACACCCTTGCCCCGCTTGGTCAGGTAGCGGGTCACGTGGCGCGCTGCGGCCTCAGTCAGTGAAACAGACATATCAGTTCAGATGTTTTTTCTTGTAATCATCGACCGCCGCCTTGATGGCGTCTTCGGCCAGGATGGAGCAGTGGATCTTCACCGGCGGCAAGGCCAGTTCTTGCGCGATTTCGCTGTTTTTGAGGGCTGCCGCTTCGTCCAAGGTTTTACCCTTGACCCATTCGGTGACCAAGGAGCTTGACGCAATCGCAGAACCGCAGCCATAGGTTTTGAAGCGTGCATCCTCGATCACGCCGGTCAGCGGGTTGACCTTGATTTGCAGCTTCATCACATCGCCGCAGGCGGGCGCACCCACCATGCCGGTGCCTACCGTGTCATCGCCTTTGTCAAAGCTGCCCACGTTGCGGGGGTTTTCGTAGTGGTCCACCACTTTGTCGGAATAAGCCATTGTGTTTACCTCTTTGTATGTGATTTAGGGGCCGGTGTCGGCTGCTTAATGCGCAGCCCATTGGATGGTGGAAATGTCGATACCTTCTTGGTACATATCCCACAAAGGGCTCAAGTCGCGCAACTTGGCGACGTGGAACTTAATCGTCTCTACCGCGTAGTCGATTTCAGCCTCGGTGGTCCAGCGGCCAATCGTCATACGCAAGCTGCTGTGTGCCAATTCGTCGCTACGGCCCAGGGCGCGCAGCACATAGCTGGGCTCTAGGCTGGCCGAGGTGCAGGCCGAACCGCTGCTCACCGCCAGGCCTTTAATGCCCATCATCAGCGACTCGCCCTCGACATAGTTAAAGCTCATATTCAGGTTGTGCGGCACGCGCTTTTCCAAGTGGCCGTTGATAAAGACCTGCTCCACATCCTTAAGACCGTCCAGCATGCGCTCGTGCAAGGCGCGGATACGGATGTTCTCGCCGGCCATCTCTTCTTTGGCGACGCGGTAGGCCTCACCCATACCCACGATTTGGTGTGTCGGCAGGGTGCCGCTGCGCATGCCGCGCTCATGGCCGCCACCGTGCATTTGCGCCTCCAGACGGATACGCGGCTTGCGGCGCACAAACAAAGCACCAATGCCTTTAGGGCCATAAGTTTTGTGCGAGGTCAGGCTCATCAAATCAACCGGCATATCAGCCAGATTGAAATCCACGCGCCCCGTGGCCTGGGCGGCATCGGTATGAAAAATAACGCCTTTTTCGCGGCAGATCGTACCAATGGCCTCGATGTCCTGAATCACACCGATTTCATTGTTTACGAACATCACGCTGGCCAAAATCGTGTCTGGACGGATAGCTGCTTTGAAGACTTCCAGGTTCAGCAAGCCGTCTTCCTGCACGTCCAGGTAGGTCACTTCAAAACCCTGGCGCTCCAGCTCGCGGCAGGTGTCGAGCACGGCTTTGTGCTCGGTTTTGACGGTAATAAGGTGCTTGCCCTTGGTCTTGTAAAACTGCGCCGCACCTTTGATGGCCAGATTGTTGGACTCGGTAGCGCCCGAGGTCCAGACGATTTCACGCGGGTCGGCACCGATCAGCGCTGCCACCTGGCCGCGTGCGTTTTCTACGGCCTCTTCAGCCTCCCAACCCCAAGCGTGGCTGCGCGAGGCGGGGTTGCCAAAGTGCGCGCGCAACCAGGGCACCATGGCGTCCACCACCCGCTCGTCGCAGGGGTTGGTGGCGCTGTAGTCCATGTAAATCGGGAAGTGGGGCGTGGATTCCATAGCGGTAAGTGCTCAGTAAATTAAATGGCTTGGGGCAAGCGTCACGCCCCTCAGGGCGCTGGCTCGCTAGGGGTCAGACTTTGGAAAAGGCGTTGCCCAAAGCGAACACCGAATTGGGTGCGTTAATGCGTACCGGTTGCGACACCGGAATCGCCGAGATCGCGCGCTTGATGCTGGGTTTTGCTTCGACTTGCAGGCCTTTGGACAATTGGTCGTCCACCAATTTTTGCAGGGTCACGGAGTTCAAAAATTCGACCATGCGCAGATTCAGCGCGCTCCACAAATCGTGGGTCATGCAGCGCGAGCCGTCGGTTTGGCAATTTTCTTTGCCACCGCAATGGGTGGCGTCTATGGGTTCGTCCACCGAGGTGATGATGTCGGCCACGGTGATGTCCGCCGCGCGCCGCGCCAAGGTGTAGCCGCCGCCGGGGCCGCGGGTGGATTCCACTAGCTCATTGCGGCGCAGCTTGCCAAATAACTGCTCTAAATAGGAGAGCGAGATTTGCTGGCGCTGGCTGATAGCCGCCAAGGTCACCGGGCCGCTGGCATGGCGCAGGCCCAGATCAATCATCGCAGTGACGGCAAAACGGCCTTTAGTGGTGAGGCGCATAGCGGGCTCCTGAATCGGTGTTAAGTTGACTAACGGAGTCAAGTATAACCAACAACCTACTGAATTGCTCGGGTAAATAGACCGGCCGGTATTAATTTTGACTATCAGGCCCGCAGCGGCAGCAGTACCACGTTGTCGCGCTCGGCAGCGTTACGCAGGCTTGCATGGCACAAACTGCAGGATGGGAAGCGAACCAGTTTTTCTTTATATGCATATATTTATGCATGTAATAAATTGCATGGAATTTACTTGCGACTCCGAGAAAAACGCGGCCAATGTGCGCGAGAGGCAATTGCCCCTACTCTTTCAGAAAGGCCAACGACCGTGAACGCAAAAAATTTGAAGCTCAAAGCCTCTGACGCCGCACCAGCCATTGATTGGGCGGCGGTGGACGCAGCCCCAAAAGCCAACGTGCCCGATGACGACAGCCCTGCGCTAACCCGTGTGCAGGCGGCGCAGTTACGCCCGCTGGCTGAAGCGCTGCCAGATTTTTCTATGGGCAAGACGCGCATTACCATCCACCTTGATGATGCAGTGTTGCAGGCCTATAAGGCGCGTGCAGGTGGGCGTGGATACCAGACGCTGATAAATGAGGCCTTGCGCAATGCCATGCGCAAGGAGCAACTGGTCGATATGGTGCGCGCCGTGGTTCGCGAAGAGTTGCACCGCCAAGCATGACCCTAGCCTGGCAGCGCGACTCTGGAGCGTGCCAATCAAGCCCGTAGCGGCAGCAGCACCACGTTGTCGCGCCCCGCGGCGCCGAAAGCCTGCTCTTTGAGAATGGCCAGTTGGTCGCGCACCCGCGCTGCTTTTTCGAACTCCAGGTTGCGGGCATGCTCCATCATGAGCTTTTCGAGGCGCTTGATCTCGCGGGCCACATCTTTTTCACTCATCTCTTCTACCTGGGCGCGCTGCATTGCGTCGCGCTCCAGACGATCCGCCTCTTTACCCGCTTTTTCGCTATAGACGCCGTCGATCAGGTCGCGCACTTCTTTGACGATGCTGCGCGGGGTGATGCCGTGCTCCAGGTTATGGGCCACCTGGCGCGTGCGCCGTCGCTCGGTTTCGCCGATGGCGCGCGCCATGGAATCGGTGACGCGGTCGGCGTACAAAATCGCCCGGCCATGCAAATTACGTGCGGCGCGGCCAATGGTTTGGATGAGCGATCGCTCCGAGCGCAAAAAGCCTTCTTTATCCGCATCCAAAATCGCCACCAGCGAGACTTCGGGCAAATCAATGCCTTCGCGCAACAGGTTGATACCTACCAGCACATCAAAAGCGCCCAGGCGCAAATCGCGCAATATTTCTACGCGCTCCACGGTGTCCACATCGCTGTGCAAGTAGCGCACTTTCACGCCGTTGTCGCTGAGGTAGTCGGTCAGTTGCTCGGCCATGCGCTTGGTGAGCGTGGTAATCAGCACGCGCTCGTTTTTGTCCACACGGATGCGGATTTCCTGCAGCACGTCGTCCACCTGCGAGCTGGCCGGGCGCACTTCCACTTCCGGGTCCACCAGCCCGGTGGGCCGCACCAATTGCTCCACCACCTGTCCGGTATGGTCTTTTTCCCATTGCGCGGGCGTGGCCGATACGAATACGGCCTGGCGCATCTTGCGCTCAAATTCTTCAAACTTCAAAGGCCGGTTGTCCAGGGCACTGGGCAGGCGAAAGCCATATTCGACCAGCGTGGTTTTGCGCGAACGGTCGCCGTTGTACATAGCGCCCAATTGGCCGATGAGCACATGGCTTTCGTCCAAAAACATGATGGCGTCTTTGGGTAGGTAGTCAGTCAAGGTGGCCGGTGGTTCGCCGGGCGCTGCGCCCGACAAATGGCGCGAGTAGTTTTCAATGCCTTTGCAGTGCCCCACTTCGCTGAGCATCTCCAGATCAAAGCGGGTGCGCTGCTCCAGGCGTTGTGCCTCCACCAACTTGCCCATGCCCACCAGTTCTTTGAGCCGGTCCGACAACTCGGTCTTAATGGTTTCCACCGCCATCAACACCTGCTCGCGCGGTGTAACGTAATGGCTGCTGGGGTACACGGTAAAGCGCGGAATCTTTTGGCGTATGCGCCCGGTCAGCGGATCAAACAGTTGCAAAGACTCGATCTCGTCGTCAAACAACTCCACGCGAATCGCCATTTCGCTGTGCTCAGCCGGGAAGATGTCAATCGTGTCGCCGCGCACGCGGAAGGTGCCACGCGAAAAATCCATGTCATTGCGCTGGTATTGCAT
>CAMBFN010000146.1 GCA_945865425.1 Comamonas sp. lk
GACCAGACGTTCATCCCCTTTCATCGCCGCGCTGGCGGCCAGCAGACATTGCGTGATGGCCTGCGTGCTGTCGATATCCAGGCCCTGCACCCTCGGGCTTCTAAAACTGCCTTGCGATGGTGGCCTCTGGGCTGCTTGAAAAGCATGTGCTTTTCGAGCACTCCCGGCCCGCGTGGTAGCTAAGGCCCGTCCCAGGGCCAGTTGCAACCCTTCTTCGGAAGTATCAGAGGTAGCGGCATAGCCGAAGTGACCGTCGACCAGGACTTCACACATAACGCCCATATCCTCACTGGTGGCATTGGCCTGGGGAGCATCATCGCGCACCATGCGGTGGGAAGTCACCTCGTGGCTGAACCGCAGGCCAGCCCATTGGACATCAGCGGGTAAGGACGCAAAAGTGGTACGCGCGATAGAAGAAAATTCTGTCATGGTAAAACCGGGTTAGATCGTAGCGACATAGTTCGCTCGTGAAGATACATAAATAATGGCGGCCTGATCATTATCGGAACAGCCCGTTTGGAACGAATATTTTGCCCTTTTACGTCACCAAGGATACAACTATGCGCATGCAATGGCCTCTTACCCTCATGTTGGCCGTTTGCAGCCAAAGTTTGCTGGCGCAGTCCGCCAAAGGGGGATTGCCCCTATGGGAAATTGGCGCCGTTGGCCTGACGGCAGCACAGTCGGCCTACCCAGGGTCTTCCGAAACCGTGGGCATTACGCTGGCGGTACCTTTCGTGATTTACCGTGGCGAATATTTCCGGCTGGACCGTGACAGCGCTGGATTTCGGGCCATTCATCGGCCTGACTTTGAATTGGACATTGGCTTTTCAGGGTCGCTCGGTTCGCGGGCGAGCGACACCGTGGCGCGCCAAGGCATGGACGACCTGGGAACCTTGATCGAATTTGGGCCGCGCATGCGCTGGAACCTCAGCGCTACCGGCGCACCGGGGCAGTGGCGCTTCGAACTGCCCTTGCGCGGCGTATTTGACCTTAGCAACAGCGCTGCTTACCGGGGCATGGTGCTGGAGCCCGAATTGAAATACAGCTACCGCGCCAAAGAGGGCTGGACTTGGGGTGCCGGCATCAGTGCCATAGGGGCCGACCAGTCGATGCAATCCCTTCTCTACCGTGTGACTGCGGCAGAGGCCACCGCCAGCCGCGCGGCCTACCAGGCCCAGGCGGGCCTGATGGCTCTTCGCCTAAGTGGCTCATGGTCATACCCTCTGTCCCCAGATGCAAGGCTGCTGGTATTCGGCCGTGTAGACAGCGTCCAAGGGGCAGCCAACCAGACCAGCCCCTTGGTACGCCAAAACGCCAGCACGAGCCTGGGCACAGTACTGGTCTACACCTGGAAACAGTCCGAGGCGCGCGCGCCGGATTAATAAAAAGCTTACTGACGGGTATCCACCATCAGTGCTAGCCTGGTGGCGCAAGTGGTTTCGATGCTGCCGTGTCAGGGGCAGATCAACTTGATCTTTGGAAAATAAGCCTTGTATCGCCCCGCATCGCGGGTGAGCAGTTGGTAAGCCTCGGCCTGGGCATGGGCGCCTATAAAAAAATCGGGCAAGACGCCGGTTTTGGTGCCGCCGCGGTGCCGATAAGCCCTGAACGCGTGGGCGGCCCCTTGAGCGGCTGGCCTGGACACATCCAGAATCTGCACGCCCAACTTTTCAAGAAATGCATCGATGTGCGGGCCTGCCGTGTCGTGGGTGTGCAGTTCAGCATAGACCACAAAGTTGGTCACAATGCCTTTTGTTTTGGCTTTGCTCAGCTCCCGCAAGGACCAGTCCAACCAAATTAGGTCTCGGTGGATGACATCCACGAACACATTGGTGTCCACCAAGATCATGGCTGATTCCAATCGTCGCCACGCGTCATCCGCATAAGTTCGTCGGTACTCATGCCATCTTTGGCGATACCAATGAACTGACGAATCGGATCATCAGGGGCCAGAAACGACAGATCAGGTTCAGGCGCTGCCTTGCCACCTAACGGCGCTTGCGCTGCCACCATGTATTCGGCCAGGGCCTCTTGCACGACTTGCGATTTGCTCAGTTTGCGGACAGCGCAAAACTGCTTCAAATCGCGCTCCATGGTTTCGGACAGACGAACAGACAGCATGATGGCTCCTTGTCATACAAAAACTATTTATCTGTATGACAATAAGTATGACATAAAAATAAATCTTGTCATACATCTGAATGAGTAAAGCTGTCATTGCCCGACAACAGAGACACGGTCAGTCAGCCCGACGGCCAATCCATATTGCTCACTCCGCCCTTCGCAGAGGACATGCCCTGCTCCGGATTTTTTGAACCATGACTAGTCCCAGCACGGTGGCGACGGATGCAAACGCGCCATAGCCAGAACGTCCTGGTAACGTCCGTCCCGCAAGCCGTAAGCACGAAAAATTCCTTCTTGCACAAAACCAAACTTCCGGTACAGCGCAATAGCGCGATCATTGTCGCTAAATACGGTCAGTTCAATGCGCACAACTGCAGCCCAGCGATCGGCATAGTCGATCAGTGCCGCCATGAGTGCGCTGCCCACCCCTTTGCCTTGCGCTGGCCCGGCGACCGCCATTCCTAAATGCATTGCATGGCGCCGCCGGATATGGATGTTGCCGTGCAAACCCGCGCTAGCAACGACTTGGTCTCGCGCGATGGCGAGCAGTTGAACATCGCCGTTACCGGGCTTAGCCTCCAGGCGATCACGCCAAGCCGCTTCGCTGGGGTGTGGCAATTGCAATAAGTTGCCGTAAACGGCTTCATCAGCCATGAGAGCGGCCAAACCGTTTGCATCCTCTGGGGTGGCGCGGCGTATGGAAATTGGGAATTCAGGCATCAACATTCTCCTTGTGGGCTGTTTGCAGACAATAAAAAAGCCCGCTGGGTAAGCGGGCTTTGTGGGGTGGCAAAAACTACTTGCCCTTAGTTCACAAAGCCCGCCTTCGGGTGAGGTTGCAGGTCAGCAGCATTTGCACGGTCGACACAACACCTGCCCGATGGGCAAGAAGTGCGGGGACCAAGTAAATGCGCTGTATGAACATGAGAGACAGTGTGGCGAAAAATGAAAGTCTTGTCAAACGGTTTGGCCGACAACGGTTTGGGCGTCGATAGAAAAAATAAAAGGTCGCCCAGCTATAACAAGCTTCACTCCACCCTGGTCACCGCGGAAGGTTTAAAACCCAAGTCAGCTGCCTTGCCCTTGCGGGCACGCGCGGCACGGGCGTTGTTGAGGCTGCGGATTTCCAGCGTTTCTTCGCGCTCTTTGCCGCCTCGGCCTATGCCCGAGATGCGCACGCTGCGGGTGTAGGCCGCAGCCCCGGCCAGCGTGTCTTTACCATCCAAGTCGAGCAGCATCAAACCGCGCCCGCCTTTTTCCATGGTCTTGAGTTCGGACAGCTTGAAGGTGAGGATGCGGCCCAGGGTAGAGGCGCAAGCCACGTCGGTTGCAGGGGCCACCAAGGCACGTGCGGCGTTTTGCACAGTCGCAGCCGTGCCTGCGTGGGCTGGCAGGCTGGTGCCCGCGACCAGCGATGGGGCGCACATGCTTTCACCTGCATTGCAGCTAACAAAGGCTTTGCCCGCTTTGTTGCGCGAAATCATGTTGTCCACGCTTGCCATAAAGCCATAGCCTGCGCTGCTGGAGATCAGCAATTGCGCAGTAGCCGGGCCGGCAAAGTAATGCAGAATTTGCGTGCCTGCTTCCAACTCGATCAGGCTAGTGAGCGGCTGCCCATCGCCGCGCCCGCCAGGCAACAAAGCCACTGCTACCGAATACACCCGGCCATTGGAGCCAAAGGCCAGCAAGGTATCGACACTGCGGCATTCAAAGGTGGCATACAAGGCATCGCCCGCCTTAAAGGCAAAGCCCGCCGCCTCGTGGCCGTGGCCGCCGCGTGCGCGCACCCAACCTTTGTCGCTGACGACCACTGTTACCGGCTCATCGACGATTTTGATTTCGGCCACGGCTTTTTTCTCGGCCTGAATTAAGGTGCGCCGTGCATCGGCAAAGGTTTTGGCATCCGCCTCTATTTCCTTCACCATCAAGCGGCGCAGGCTGGCTGGGTTGTCCAAAATATCTTCCAGCTTTTTTTGTTCGTCGCGCAGTTCCGAAAGCTCCTGTTCGATCTTGATCGCCTCCAGGCGCGCCAGCTGGCGCAGGCGAATTTCCAGAATGTCTTCGGCCTGGCGTTCGGACAAACGGAAACGTTCCATCAAAGCGCTGCGCGGCTCGTCGGATTGGCGGATGATGGCAATCACTTCGTCGATATTGAGCAGCACCAATTGCCGCCCCTCCAAGATGTGGATGCGGTCCAGCACCTTGCCCAGGCGGTGGCGCGAGCGCCGCTCCACCGTGGTTTGGCGAAAAGCAATCCACTCGGTCAGCATTTGCCGGAAAGACTTTTGCGTGGGCCGTCCGTCCAGCCCCACCATGGTCAGGTTGATGGGGGCCGAGCTCTCCAGACTGGTGTGCGCCAGCAGCGCGGTAATGAGTTCTTGCTGCTCGATACGGCTGGTCTTGGGCTCGAATACCAAACGCACCGCTGCCTCTTTGCCGGACTCGTCACGCACCAGGTCTAGCACCGCCAGCATGCTGGCCTTGAGCTGCAATTGGTCTTGCGACAAGGCTTTTTTACCCGCCTTGACCTTGGGGTTGGTCAGTTCTTCAATCTCTTCGAGCACCCGCTGGCTGCTTACGCCAGGCGGCAATTCGGTCACCACCAGTTGCCATTGGCCGCGTGCCATGTCCTCGATCTTCCAGCGCGCCCGCACTTTGAGCGAACCGCGCCCGCTGCGGTAAGCGTCGGCAATATCGGCACTGCTGCTGATGATCTGGCCGCCGCCAGGGTAGTCCGGGCCGGGCACCAG
>CAMBFN010000147.1 GCA_945865425.1 Comamonas sp. lk
ATCGACCCCTGGGCCGGTAGCTACATGATGGAAAAGCTGACCCAGGACATGGCCGATGCGGCCTGGAAAATTATTGAAGAAGTCGATGCCATGGGCGGCATGGTCAAGGCGGTGGATAGTGGTTGGGCCAAGCTGAAAATCGAGGCGGCGGCGGCTGAAAAACAAGCCCGTATCGACAGCGGCCAGGACGTGATTGTGGGCGTGAACAAATACAAGCTCAAAAGCGAAGACGCGATCGAGGCGCGCGACATCGACAATGTGGCGGTGCGCGAAGGGCAGATCGCGCGGCTCAAGCAGGTGCGCGCCGGGCGTGACCAAGCAGCGGTACAAGCGGCCCTGGATGGACTGACTTTTGCGGCAGGGCACGAAGGGAATTTGTTGGAACTGAGCATCGCTGCCATGCGCTTGCGCGCCACCGTGGGCGAGGTGAGCGACGCGCTGGAAAAAGCTTTCGGACGGCATCGCGCGGATACGCATAAAGTATCTGGCGTCTATGCAGCCGCCTACGATGCCGAGCACAGCCACGGAGACACCATGGAATACTGGAACGCCCTCAAAGCCGATATCGCCGCCTTTGCCGATGCCCAAGGTCGGCGCCCACGCGTGATGATTTCCAAGCTCGGCCAAGACGGACACGACCGGGGCGCAAAAGTGGTAGCCACCGCCTTTGCCGACCTGGGCTTTGATGTCGACATCGGCCCCTTGTTCCAAACACCCGAAGAATGCGCCCGCCAGGCTATCGAAAACGATGTGCACGCAGTGGGTGTGTCCACCCTAGCGGCTGGCCACAAAACCCTGGTGCCCGCCATCATCGAGGAGCTAAAAAAGCAGGGCGGCGAAGGCATCATCGTGTTCGTAGGCGGCGTGATTCCGCGCCAGGACTACGACTTTTTGTACGCTGCGGGGGTCAAAGGCATCTACGGTCCGGGCACCCCCATCCCCGTCAGCGCCCGCGACGTGCTGGACCAAATTAGCAAGTCTTTGCAGGTCTGAAGTCCTTTCGTTATACTGTATTACCGTATTTCAAAAGGAGCACATCATGGCCGTTTCCGTGCGTATGGACCCTTTGCTGGAAAAGCAGATAGAGCAAGCTGCCAAGCGCCAGGGCATTACCAAATCGCAGTTCATCATCGACGCGGTGGAGCGTTCCCTGGGCCGCAAAAACCCCTATGAGCTGATGCTGGCTTTGAAGGTCGAAGAAGAGCAACGCGCTTATGGTCCCAACGCCAACCCGGCAGATGCTGCGGTAGCCCAGGCTTTTGAGGGCTATGAGCAGCCCTATGACACCGAAGCATCGCGCGCGCAGCTGGTAGCCAAATTGCAAGAAAAACATGGCATTCGCAGCGATCGTTGACGCCAGCGCCATGGTGGCATTGTTTGGTCGGGACCAGCCCAATAGCACGCATTACAGCGAGTTGTTTGCGCGGGCTGCCCAGGAGCAATGGTCGCTGACCAGCACCTGGCCGTGTGTCACCGAAGCCAGCTACTTACTGGGCCCGCCACAGCGCTTTACGTTTTTGCGCTGGGTGGCGGCCGATGGCGTGTCCATCTTCCCATTTGACCAAAGCAACTTAGAAGGCATGGCCGAATTGATGCGCCGCTATACCGAATCTCCGCGCACCGAGATGGATTTTGCGGATGCGTCCTTGGTCTATCTGGCTTCGGACACCGGGGTAAACCGCATCATGACCTTGGATGTGCGCGACTTCTCTCGCTATCGCTTGGCCGATGGTCGGGCTTTTGAGATTCTTTGATGGCGCTTCAAGTTTCCACGTCCGTGTCAGACCTGCGCAGCACCACGCCCGCAGTGCAGCGCCGCGCCATGGCCAAGGCCATCACGCTTTTGGAGTCCACGCGCGCAGATCACCGGGCACAGGCGGATGCTTTGCTCACGGAATTGTTGCCCTTCACTGGCCAGTCAATGCGCCTAGGCATCAGCGGCGTGCCGGGCGTGGGTAAATCGACTTTTATCGAAGCCCTGGGTTTGCATTTGATTGCGCAAGGCCACCGCGTGGCGGTGCTGGCGGTGGACCCCTCGAGCAGCGTATCCGGCGGTTCTATCCTGGGAGATAAAACCCGTATGGAGCAACTATCGGTGCATCCGCAGGCCTTTATTCGCCCCAGCCCGGCCAGCGGCACTCTGGGTGGCGTGGCCGAAAAGACCCGCGAATGCATGCTGGTCTGCGAAGCAGCAGGCTATGACGTGGTGTTGGTCGAAACCGTGGGTGTGGGCCAGTCCGAAACTTCCGTTGCCAGCATGACGGATATGTTTTGCCTGCTGCAACTGCCCAATGCGGGCGACGATTTGCAAGCCATCAAAAAAGGCGTCATGGAGTTAGCCGATTTGGTAGTCATCAACAAGGCCGATATCGACCCGGACGCTGCCACGCGCGCGCAAGCCCAGATCACCAGCGCCTTGCGTCTACTTGGCTTGCACGGTAACCCCGAGCGCCTGGGCTGGAGTCCGCAAGTCGTACCTATCAGCGCTTTGCAGGGTACCGGTATCAGCCAGTTTTGGGAAGCGGTCAGCGCCTTTCGCACATTGCAGGCAGGCAGTGGCCGCTTTGAAGCGCGACGCCAAAGCCAGGCGCTGGCGTGGATGTGGGAACGCATTGATGCTGGCCTAAAACTGAGCTTTAAATCCCAGCCAAATGTGGGCGCACTGCTGCCCGACCTCAGCGCCCAAGTAGCCAACGGTTCGCTGGCCGCATCCACCGCCGCGCGACAACTTTTACAGGCCTATGGCCAAAGCCATCAGCACTCAATTTCTAGTACGGAGAAGTAAGCATGCAAGACATATTGGAACAACTCGAAGCCAAGCGCGCTGCGGCGCGCATGGGCGGCGGCGAAAAGCGCATCAGCGCGCAGCACGGCAAAGGCAAGCTGACCGCGCGCGAGCGC
Source organism: Comamonas sp. lk (assembly GCA_945865425.1). Classification (GTDB taxonomy): domain Bacteria; phylum Pseudomonadota; class Gammaproteobacteria; order Burkholderiales; family Burkholderiaceae_C; genus Allorhodoferax. The sequence goes on from CAMBFN010000147.1 coordinate 2,902, forward strand.
TTGGAAGTGCTGCTCGACGAAGGCACGTTTGAAGAATGGGATATGTTTGTCGAACACCGCTGCACCGACTTTGGCATGCAAGACAACAAAATTCCCGGCGACGGCGTGGTCACCGGCTACGGCATGATTAATGGTCGACTGGTGTTTGTCTTCAGCCAAGACTTCACGGTATTTGGCGGCGCATTGAGCGAATCGCACGCCGAGAAGATTTGCAAAATCATGGACCAGGCCATGAAAGTGGGCGCACCGGTCATCGGTCTGAACGACTCGGGTGGCGCGCGCATTCAGGAGGGCGTGGCCTCGCTAGGCGGCTATGCCGATGTGTTCCAGCGTAACGTTTTGGCCAGCGGTGTGATTCCGCAAATCAGCATGATCATGGGGCCTTCAGCGGGCGGCGCGGTCTATTCACCCGCCATGACCGATTTCATCTTCATGGTCAAAGACAGCTCTTACATGTTCGTCACTGGCCCCGAGGTGGTGAAGACGGTGACGCATGAAGAAGTGAGCGCCGAAGAGTTGGGCGGTGCCATTACCCACACCACCAAAAGCGGCGTGGCCGATCTGGCGTTTGACAACGACGTAGAAGCGCTTTTGATGCTGCGCCGCCTCTACAACTATTTGCCCTTGTCCAACCGCGAAAAAGCCCCGGTGCGCCAAAGCGGCGACCCGGCGCATCGCATGGACATCAGCCTGAACACCCTGGTGCCGGAGAACCCCAACAAAGCCTATAACATGAAGGAACTCATCCTCAAAACCGTGGACGATGGCGACTTCTTTGAAATCCAACCCGAGTATGCCAAAAACATTTTGGTCGGCTTTGCGCGCATGGACGGCCAAACCGTCGGCATCGTGGCCAATCAGCCCTTGGTGTTGGCCGGTTGCTTGGACATCAAGAGCAGTATCAAAGCTGCGCGTTTTGTGCGTTTTTGTGATGCCTTCAACATCCCCGTCATCACCTTTGTGGATGTGCCCGGCTTTATGCCCGGCACCAGCCAGGAGTATGGCGGCATCATCAAGCACGGCGCCAAATTGCTCTACGCCTATGCCGAGTGCACCGTGCCCAAAATCACGGTCATCACGCGCAAAGCCTACGGCGGCGCGTATGACGTGATGGCCTCTAAACATTTGCGTGGCGATGTGAACTTTGCCTGGCCTAATGCCGAAATTGCGGTGATGGGCGCCAAGGGCGCAGTGGAGATTATTTTCCGTGAGGACAAGGGTGATCCTGAGAAGCTGGCCGCCAAAGAAGCAGAGTACAAAGCGCGATTTGCGAATCCCTTTGTGGCAGGGGCGCGCGGCTTTATTGATGACGTGATCTTGCCCGCTGAAACCCGCAAGCGTATTTGCCGTTCGCTGGTGATGCTCAAAGACAAAAAGCTGGAAAACCCGTGGCGCAAGCATGGGAATATTCCGCTGTGATGTTGATGTGGGCTGCTTCATTGGCGCTCGGAGGCTCGGGTGGCCCGGACGTTTTGCTCCGTGTCCCCCGCGCTGCGCGCTCCTCCTTTACCTACGCAAAACGCCAGGGCCACCCAAGCCTGGGGCTGGGCGCGCCTTGGTTAGAGAACCTCTGCATAAGTCAAAACCCGTCATTGCGAGCGCAGCGAAGCAATCCATTTTTGCTTACCAATCAATCACTTATGGATCGCCGCGTCGCTGCGCTCCTCGCGATGACGGACTTATGCAGACCTTCCTTAGGTTTCATCTCGTTGATGGATAGGCAAGCATGATGAAAACGATTCGGAGCAAAGAATTCACTGCGGATTTGGCATGGGGCAGTCTGGCTATCGCCAATCTGGACGGTACCACCGTCAAACTGCATTGGACGGATCAGCCTTACAAGTGGCACGTCAATGATGGACAGGAAGTTTTTGCCGTTATGGA
>CAMBFN010000148.1 GCA_945865425.1 Comamonas sp. lk
ACTTTTAGCCAACAAAGAGGCCTTGGTCGTGGGCGGAGCATTCTTTATGGACGCCGTCCAACGCGGCGGGGCCACGCTCTTGCCGATTGACAGCGAGCACTCCGCCATTTTTCAATCTTTGCCTGAAAACCCGCAGGTCTGGCCCTCGGTGATCGACAAAATTATTCTGACCGCTTCGGGTGGCCCGTTTCGAATGCGTGATCCGGCTACCTTGCGCCTTGTCACCCCGCAGGAGGCCTGTGCCCACCCTAATTGGGTGATGGGCCGCAAGATTTCCGTGGATTCGGCCACCATGATGAACAAAGCGCTGGAGGTGATCGAGGCCAAGTTTTTGTTTGGGGTGGCTCCGAAAACGGTGGAGGTGATCATCCATCCGCAAAGTGTGATTCATTCCATGGTGCAATTTGTGGACCATTCGGTCGTAGCCCAGTTGGGGACGCCGGATATGCGCGGGCCGATTGCCTACGGGCTGGCGTGGCCTAGTCGCCATGTTTCGGGCGCCAGTGCCATCGACTTTGCAAGCCTTTCGGCCTTGACCTTCGAAACCTTTTCTCATCCGGACCACCAGCAACGTTTTCCTGGATTGAAGCTGGCCTGGGAGGCGCTCGACGCGGTGCCCGGCACGACCGCAGTACTCAACGCCGCCAATGAGGTGGCCGTTGCGGCCTTCCTGGAGGGGCAAATCCGCTTTGACCAGATTCATGCAGTCAATCTGGAGACCTTGGCGCGTTTTGTTCCTGGTGCCCCAGTTTCCCTGCAAGACCTTTTAGCCATCGACGAGGAGGCTCGCTCCCAAGCCAGTGGCCAAGTTTGCGCCCTGTGGGCCGCATCCTGAGGCCGTTATGATGGGGCTTACCGTCATTTGCCGCCGAGGCCTATTTTGGGCTTTGCGCAGCACACTCGCACTTTCTTTCACTATGCAATACCCATTCGCGCACCTTTTCCGAACTCTCGCTATGCTGGTCTTTGCCTTTTCCGCCCAAGTGGCCATGGCGCTGACCCCTTTTGTAATCCAAGACATCCGCGTGGAAGGTTTGCAACGGGTCGAAGCCGGCACCGTATTTGCCTCCCTGCCGGTGCGAATTGGTGATAGTTATTCCGATGAGATGGCGTCGACTTCGATCAAGGCCTTGTACGCTTTGGGCTTGTTTAACGATGTGCGCATCCGCGTGGATGGCGCGGTATTGATGGTGATTGTTGCCGAGCGACCGATTGTCGGTTCGGTCACCTTCACCGGCACCAAAGAGTTCGACAAAGAGGTGCTAGTCAAGGCGCTCAAAGACATCGGTCTGGCCGAGGGGCGTCCATTTGACAAGGCCCTGGCAGACAAAGCAGAGCAGGAGCTCAAGCGCCAGTACATCAACCGCAGCATGTATGCCGCCGAAATGGTCACGACGGTGACCCCCGTCGAAGGAAACCGCGTTAATTTGAGCTTTGCCGTCAGCGAAGGCGATACCGCAAAAATCAGGCTGATCAAGATTGTCGGCAACCAGACCTTCTCCGAAAGCACTTTGCTGGGCTTGTTTGATTTGGATACCGGTGGCTGGCTGAGCTGGTACACCAAGTCTGATCGCTACGCGCGCCCCAAGCTCAATGCCGATATCGAGTCACTGCGTTCTTATTACCTGTCGCGCGGCTACCTGGAGTTCACGGTGGACTCGACCCAGGTCACCATTGCGCCCAACAAACAGGATATCGGCATCACCATCAACATTACCGAAGGTGAGCGCTTCGTAGTGTCTAAAGTCAGTTTGACCGGTAATTTTCTGGAAAAAGAGGCACAGTTCCAAGCCTTGGTGGCCATCAGTGCCGGCGAACCCTATAACGTGAACGAAGTGGCACAGACGACCAAAGCCTTTACTGATTTTTATGCTAACTTTGGCTATGCATTTGCGCAAGTGGAGGCGCAAACCACTATTGACCGCAGCACCAACCGGGTGGAGATCACACTCAAGGCGGACCCCTCGCGCCGGGTGTATGTACGGCGCATCAATATCGGAGGCAATGACACGACCCGCGACGAAGTAGTGCGCCGCGAGTTTCGCCAAATGGAGTCGGCTTGGTACGACGGCGAAAAAATCCGCGCCTCGCGCAACCGGGTGGACCGTTTAGGCTACTTCAAAGAGGTTAGTCTGGATACCTTGGAAGTACCCGGCTTTCCCGACCAAGCGGATTTGCTGGTTACCGTGATTGAAAAGCCCACTGGCAGCCTGTCCTTGGGGGCCGGCTATTCGAGTGCCGATGGACTTGGCCTGAATTTTGGTTTCAAGCAAGACAATGCTTTTGGCTCCGGCAGTTCTATCGGTATCGAGGTCAATACCAGCAAGCTCAATACCACCTACGTGTTCAGCACCACCGATCCGTATTTCACCCAGGATGGCGTTTCCCGCAGCTTTGACCTTTACTACCGAACCACGCGGCCCTATGCCGACGTCAATAGCTATGCCTTAAAGAACGTTGGAACCAGCCTGCGCTTTGGAGTTCCCTTCTCCGAAACGGACACGGTGTACTTTGGTGCTGGCTATGACCTGACGACGATCGAACCGGGTACATTGCTTCCCCAAGCATTCGAGGATTTTGCCAATATTTTTGGGTACACCGCCTCGGCGTTTCCTTTGACCATTGGCTGGGGCCGCGACACGCGGGATAGCGGCGTGGTTCCCAGTAGCGGTCGTTTGCTCAAAGCGAATGCGGAGTGGAGCGTGGCGGGGGACTTGACCTATCTGCGTGGCACCACGCAGGCGCAAGAGTTTTTTGCGCTCAGCAAGCGGGTAACTCTGGCGTTCAATGGGGAACTGTCACTGGGTACACCCACTAATGGCCAGGTCTATCCTTTGTTTAAAAATTACTATTCGGGCGGTATCGGATCGGTTCGCGGCTTTGAGCCGGGTAGTTTGACTACCGGAGCGCAGCGGGCACTGGGTGCGGTGGCCACGGGCGGAACTAAAAAACTGACCATGAATGCTGAAATTTTGTCACCACTGCCTGGCGGTGGTACGGACCGAACCTTGCGCATGTATGCATTTATGGATGCCGGCGGCCTGTATGGCCCCGACGAGGGCATCGCCCTAGGGGATTTGCGATCGTCCGTGGGGGTGGGCATTAGCTGGATATCGCCGGTCGGTCCGCTGCGCCTTTCCTATGCCAAACCGATCTCCCAGTTCGATAGCGATAAAATCCAGTATCTTCAATTCACAATTGGAACCACTTTCTGATGAAACTGCTCAATCAAATTTCTGTTTTTTCGCTCTGCGCTATCGGACTGCTGTCCTCGTCGTTTGCGCAGGAATCGCGCTTGGCGTATGTCAATACCCAACGCATCACTACCGAGTCAGCGATTGCCAAGGCGGCGCAGACTAAACTGGAACAAGAGTTCTCCAAGCGCGGCAAGGAATTGGCCGATTTGCAGGCAGGCTTAAAAACCTTTGGCGAGAAGTTTGACCGCGATGCGCCGACCTTAACCGAATCGCAGCGTGTCTCCCGCCAAAAAGAGGGCGCTGACCTCAACCGCGATTTGCAACGCAAGCAGCGTGAGTACCAGGAAGACCTCAACGGTCGGCGTAACGAAGAGTTGCAGCAAGTCCTGGAAAAAGCCAATAAAGCGGTACGTAAAGTCGCCGATGACGAAAAATACGATTTAGTCGTGCAGGAAGTCGTGTACAGCAATGGGCGCCATGACATTACGGACAAAGTTCTCAAGCTCCTAAATACCTCGGGCGCCAAGTAAGCTCGAACCCGCGACTTGCGTGCCTGACATCCGCCTGCACGACATCATTGCAGCACTCGGTGGCGAGCTGCATGGCGACGGCAACACACTGATCGATGCGCTGGCACCCTTGGATAGCGCGGGGCCGGGAGCCCTCAGTTTTGTCAGCCATCCTAAGTACCGCCAAGCGCTGACCAGGTCCAAAGCCGCTTGCCTTATCGTCCCGCCCGATTTGAAAGACATGGCCCTAGAGCGTGGGGCCTGTATTGTTTCTGAGGCGCCCTATCTCTATTTCGCGCGGCTAAGCCAATGGTGGCGCAAGGCCTTGGATGCGCAGCGCGCACCAGTCGGTTCGCTGGGTGGCGTACATCCCAGCGCGGTGGTGGATGCTTTGGCCCAGGTGCATCCCAGTGCTACGGTAGGGCCTTTGTGCGTCATCGAGCGGGGCGCTCGTATAGGCGCCCACACCCGTTTGCGTGCCAGAGTAATGGTAGGCGAAGACTGCACCATAGGCCAACGCTGCCTGTTGCATTCAGGCGTGGTCATCGGCGCGGACGGTTTTGGTTTTGCACCCGATGGCGACCGCTGGGAAAAAATTGAGCAGTTAGGTGCGGTGTCTATTGGCGACGATGTGGAAATTGGCGCCAATACCTGTGTGGATCGCGGTGCATTGCAAGACACGGTGATCGAAGACGGAGTCAAGCTGGACAACCTGATCCAGGTCGGTCACAACGTGCGTATCGGGCGCAACACCGCGATTGCCGGCTGCGCCGGTATCGCCGGCAGTGCCATCATCGGCCCGCAATGCACGATTGGTGGTGGCGCAATTGTCTTGGGGCATTTGGAAATCGCCGCCCATGTGCATATTTCTGCAGGCACGCTGGTCAGCAAGTCGATAAGTAAGCCTGGCCATTACACCGGCATATTCCCGCTCGATGACAATGCCAGTTGGGAGCGTAATGCTGCCTCGCTCAAACAACTGCACCGCTTGCGCGAGCGCATTAAACAACTCGAAAGTGACGCCAAAAAATGATGGATATCCACCAGATT
>CAMBFN010000149.1 GCA_945865425.1 Comamonas sp. lk
TGCGCACCAGGGCGATCTGTTCGGGCTGCTGACCTAAAAATGCTGCAATTTGTGCGCGCGCAGCGGCCACTCGGTCTTGCGCTTCGCGGGCAAAAAAGCGCACCGGGTTTTGTTGTACCTGGTCCTGCACTGCACGCTGAATTTCGCGCGCGACCGATGGCACCGCGCCATATGATCCGTGGTTGCAATGGTGCACCATCGGGTCCAGCGCCCAAGCTTGGCGCTGTTCGTGTAGATCAAAAATCATGGAGGGGTTTTAACCCGGATCCAATGAACAAGCATGTAAAGCCTTGCGAGCAACTATTTACCAGCCCCGCGCCAGCCTTGCATTGCTCACCCAAGTGGCATGAAAACCATTGGGCACGCGCTGGGGTAATGCGATGCGCGCGACGGGTCCTTGGGCCACGTTGGCCGCATCAAAAATACTCACGTAGGAGCGCGCGTCTTTGGCGTCCCACACAAAGCCGACCAGGTAGCCGTCGTCTTCCTTGATGTGTTGATCTTTGGGCGCAAAGCTGTGTTCGCTCAGCCACTGGTGCATGCCGCCATGGTAGGCGGTGCAGCTGCCGGTGTGCAGATCGTGGCGGGCGATGCCGCAAAAGCGCGGGTCTTCGGGCTGATCGCTGCTGCCCATCAGAATGTTCCAGGTATAGCGCGTGGGCTCGCCCATGCGGGCGCTGTTGATGATGGGAAATTCTTGGTTTAGCACATCGTCGAGCACGCGCTCGCGGGTTTGGCCGGTGCGCAAATTAAAGCGCCACTCGTACAACATGCAGTCGATACCTAGTTGCGCGATCAGGCGTGGCAAGCCATTGGCATCGGGCTGACCACGGCTATCGCGCTGCGGCTTGAAGGGCGTGCCGGTCATGACGATTTCGACACCCCCTTGGCCATCGTCCTCTTCCCAGGCGTTGGCGACGTGGTACATATAAGTGGGGCTGGCTTCAAACCAGCGGATGTCTTGCGTACTGCCATGGCGTGGGACAACACCAAAGCGCGACGGCAGTTCGGGAAAAAACGCTATTTTGTGACGCCCGGCAGCAGCGGCCACCGGGTCCTGGAACAAAGGCAAATCATGCAACACGGTGTAGTTGCGCGTGATGGCCATGTCATGCGGCAAGCGTGGGCCGGGCAAGGGCACGGGGATCAGCGTGGTGAGCACGCCGCTTTTATCAAGCACGCCATAGTGCATATAGGGCGCCTCTTTGCCGTAGCAAAAAAAGATGAATTCGCCGGTGCGCTCATCGACTTTGGAGTGCGCCGAGATATGCAAACCCGCCAGGCGCGGGTCTAGTGCCAGGGTGTCCACGGTAGAAAGGTCGCCAGGCCGCACGCGATACACCTCGCCACCCAGGTACCACATGGCCAGCAAATGGCCGGCAAAGTATTTGACGTCGGTGTTGGCCGTGTTCTTGAGTGGCATATCGGGCCGGTCCTTGCGCGGCGGGTCTTTGATGCCCTGCCATAGGGCGTGGCCGGCCTGGGTTTCTTCCTGCAAGCCCTGGGTGTGAATCCAGCGGTTTTGGTAATAGGCGCGGCCGCCTTCAAAGCGCACTGCGTGCAGCATGCCATCACCGTCAAACCAGTGGTAGCGGCCCGGCGCCTCAAAGCGCCGATTGGGGCCGTTGCGCACATGCATGCCGTGCAGGTCGCGCGGAATTTGGCCCTGCACCTGCGTCAGTTCGACCGTGATCTCTTCTTCCACCGGGGCAAAGCCCCCTTGCAGGGTAATAACGTCGTTAAATCCCATACCAAACTCCAATTTTTGAGGGACGGTTTCAGATTCCTAGGGAACCGCTGCATAAGTTTAGATCCGTCATTGCGAGCCTCATAAGCCCAAACCCGTCATTGCGAGCAAAGCGAAGCAATCCATGTAGTCATGGACTGCCACGTCGCTGCGCTCCTCGCAGTGACGGGCTTGGACTGCCGAGTCGCTGCGCTCCATGTACGCGATGACGGACTTATGCAGACCTTCCTTATTTCTTAGCCTAGGGCAAGCGTGCAGGGCTGACAATCAGGGTATGCACCATGTTTTTGAAACGCTGACCCCCGATCTAGTCCTAGACGCCCTCGAATCGGTCGGTCTGCGCGGCGACGGCTGCCTGACCGCCTTGTCCTCCTATGAAAACCGGGTCTATCAGGTGCAGCTGGAAGACGCTAGCGCGGTGGTGGCCAAGTTTTACCGGCCCGAGCGCTGGAGCGAGACGCAGATTTTGGAAGAGCACGCTTTTGCAGAGGAATTGATGGACGCCGAAATTCCAGCTATCGGGCCGCTGCGCCTGGCTGGAGCCACACTACACAGCTTTGGCGGCTTTTGGTTTAGCGTCAGCCCGCGCCGGGGTGGTCGTCCCCCGGAACTGGACGACGAAGAAGTGCTGGAATGGATTGGCCGCTTTCTGGCGCGCATCCACACCGTGGGCGCACGCAAGCCATTCGCCAGCCGCCCGGCACTGGACTTGCAAAGTTTTGGGCAAGACTCGCGCGACTGGCTGCTGGGCCAGGACATGATTCCGCTGGACGTGCAAAGCGCCTGGGCACGGCACTGCGACGAGGCCCTGGCCATGGTGGCGGGGCACCCGTCGCTGTGCGGTAAAAAAGCGTCCAGCGGCGACGCGCAAGTTCGCCTGCTGCGCCTGCACGGCGACTGCCATCCGGGCAATATTTTGTGGACGCCGACCGATGCCGCCACCAGCGCCGGGCCGGGGCCGCATTTTGTGGACCTGGACGATGCGCGCAGCGGCCCTGCGGTGCAGGACTTGTGGATGCTTGCCAGCGGCGACCGGCGCCAGCGCAGCCGACAGCTGGGTTTTCTGCTGGATGGCTACGAGCAGTTCCGCGAATTTGACCGCGAAGAGCTGGCACTGATAGAGCCGCTGCGCACGCTGCGCCTCATCCACTACAGCGCGTGGCTGGCCAGGCGCTGGAGCGACCCGACATTCCCGCAGAACTTCCCTTGGTTCGGCTCTAGCGACTACTGGCAGGGCCAGGTGCTGATGCTGCAAGAGCAATGCGAAGCCATGCAGGAATCGCCGCTGGCGGTCTGAAGGCCGCCAAACCTTCGGCAATTAAGCCTTGTCCGGTTCCTGCAACACCACTGGGTCAAAAGGCTGGCGCGCGAAAACAGTGTGAACCATGGGCGCAAAGTGCGCCAGTCCACGGCTGGGGTAGGCGGGGTCGAAAGCGGTTTGGTCATACAGCGCGCAAAAACGCTGGCAGCTGGCAAACCAAGGGTGCTGGGCGTAGGCCAGGTGGCCGTCATTGCGCTTGCCCAAATGGTGCGCATAAAACTGCATTTGAAACAGTCCGTGCATTTCCACCACCCAGGTCACCTCGGCGCGCACATAGGGCCTCAGAATAGATGCGGCCATTTGCGAATGGTTGTCTGGCGCCAGCACATCGCCTATGTCGTGCAAAAGGGCGGCGACCACCATGTCGATGTCTGCGCCATCGTCCTCGGCGCGGCTGGCGCTTTGCAGCGAATGCTCCAGGCGGCTGATCTGGTAGCCCGGCAGGGATTCGCTCAAGTCTTGCAAAGCCGCCAGCAAGCGATCGGGCAGCGTGCGGATATAGGCTTGCTCTAAGCGGTGCAGCAACTGGTAGTCCTCTTCCGTGCCGTCTTGCATTTGGGTGAATGTCACGTGTTGCATGCGCGTCTTTCCATTGGGAAGCTTGTGGATCCAGCGCGATTGTGCACCCACACCAAGAAAGGTCTGCACAAGCCCGTTATCGCGCGCAGCGCAGCGATGCGGCAATCCATGCAACCGTCACTGCGAGGAGCCAAGCGACGCGGCAGTCCAGCAAACGTCACTGCGAGGAGCCAAGCGACGCGGCAGTCCATGCTGCAATGAGGTCACTTGCGCCAAAGCATGAAGCCATGGATTGCCACGGCCTACGGCCTCGCAATTACGGCACTTTGCCACGGCCTGCGACCTCCATGACGGGTTTGAACTTATGCAAACCGACCCTCACCCCCTTATTCGGCATCCTGCGGCAAGGCGCGCGGGTCCATTTGCAGGGCCGCTTGGGAGCTCGCGTCCATCATGACGTAGTCTGAGCGCGGTGCTGCCGTCTCGATGTGCGCACTTTGGCCCAGCATAAAGTAGCGCACGGTGGCGGCCAAGGCCAGTAGCACCAGCGCAAAGTACAGCATCAGGCTCTCGGGGCCCAAGTAATCCATCATGCCGCCGGCCATGGTCGGGCCCAGGGTGGCGCCTATGCCGTACAGCAGCAGCAGGCCGCCGGTGGTTTCCAATACCTTGGAAGGCTCAATCAAGTCATTGGTGTGCGCCACGCTCAGGCCGTAAATTGAAAACGAGAGCGCGCCATACAAGATGCCCAACATTACCAACAGGTTTTCATATTCACGGGCCAAGTAAAAGCCCACGGCGGCCAGCAATGCCGAAATCAGGCACACCCAGATCAGCATCAAGCGCCGGTCATAGCGGTCCGACAAATGGCCCACCGGGTACTGGAACGCAGCGCCGCTCAAAATCGTAGCGGCCATAAAGGTGGCGGTATGGCTGTCGCTAAAGCCCACGCCTTTGCCAAACACATTGCCCAGACTATAAAACGTACCGCTGATCAGGCCCGAACCCATAGAAGCTATGGCGCCAATCGGTGTAATGGCGAATAAGCGCACCAGGCTCATGGACGGCGCATGGGTTTGTTTGGGTTCGCGGATGGTCGTCATGGTGGTGGGCACCA
>CAMBFN010000150.1 GCA_945865425.1 Comamonas sp. lk
GTCATAGGCCCGGCCGGCACAAACACGGTAGGCAAATGCCCGAAGTGCAAAGCGCCGATCAAGAGGCCGGGAACAATCTTGTCGCACACGCCCAGCAGCAGCGCGCAATCAAACATATCGTGGCTGAGCGACACGGCAGTGGCCATGGCAATCGCGTCGCGCGAAAACAGGCTGAGCTCCATGCCTGCGGTGCCCTGGGTCACGCCGTCGCACATCGCGGGCACGCCACCGGCGACCTGCGCAGTAGCGCCCCACTGGCGGGCTTCGTGTTTGATGATGTCGGGGTAATGCTGCAAGGGCGCATGGGCCGAGAGCATGTCGTTGTAGGCGTTGATGATGGCGATGTTGGGTGCGCGCTGCCCGACTACTTGCACTTGATCCAAGGCACTGGCGCGGCGCTTGTCGGCAGCTTCCATGGCGGCAAAGGCATGCGCCACATTGGCGCAGCCCATGCGCTGCGCGCCGGGAGGACGCCGGGCCATGGCATCGACCTGGGCCAGGTAGGCGCGGCGGGTGGGGGCGCTGCGGGCGATGATGCTGTCGGTGACGGATTGGATATGGGGATGGATTGGCATGATGGACTGTGCAAGGGATAAAGGTAACAAAATTACACGATTGATGGTAACGCAGTTTCCCTCTTCTCATTGGTGATTTATTACGGTCTAGTTACTGAATTACCGGGATATCGGTTTATCCCCCGCTTCCCCCCCCCCGCCCCTTCACCCCCGCCGGGGTGAAGGGGAGCCTTAACAGCCAATTTGGTTTTTTTGGATTTCGATACGGGTTTTGGCTCGGGCGTTTGCGATGCGCGTTTGGGCGCTTAGGTTGGTGAACGGGGCATTCGTAGTCAAGGGATGGGGGCTTGGCGTGGGCGCAGCAGCGCGCGCGGCGGGGGCACCAGCGCAGCAGCCCCTCCGTATACTGCCGCCATGATCTCTATCGCCGATTTACGCAAAAGTTACGAACGCGCCGAACTGGACGAAAGCGTTTCGCAGTCCAACCCTTTATCCCAGTTTGAACAGTGGCTGAACGAGGCCATCGCCGCCCAAGTACCCGAGCCCAATGCCATGACGCTGGCCACCGTAGGCAGCGACTTGCGGCCCTCGACGCGGGTGGTGCTGATCAAAGGCTATGACGCGCAAGGCATTGTCTGGTACACCAATTTTGAAAGCCGCAAGGGACAAGAACTGGCGGCTAACCCGTTTGCTGCGCTGCAATTTCATTGGGTGGAGCTAGAGCGCGTGGTGCGGATCGAAGGCCGGGTGGAAAAAGTAAGCGACATGGAGGCGGATGCCTACTACGCCAGCCGCCCGCTCGACTCGCGCATTGGCGCTTGGGCCTCGCCGCAAAGCCAGGTGATTAGCGGGCGCGGCGTGCTGGTGGCCAATGCGGCTAAATACGCAGCGCAGTTTTTGCTGAATCCGCCCCGCCCTCCGCATTGGGGCGGTTACCGCCTGCGGCCTGACAACTGGCAGTTTTGGCAGGGGCGCAAAAGCCGCTTACATGACCGGCTGCAATACCGGCTTGAAGGCGGCGCATGGCTGCGCCAGCGCCTGGCCCCCTAAACGGCAGCGCTTTCAGGTCAGTGCCCCACGCCACGCCCGTATGCCCCGCTTTGCCGCCAATCTGTCTATGCTCTACCAAGAGCATGCTTTTTTAGACCGCTTCGCCGCCGCCGCGCAGGACGGCTTTAGCGCGGTGGAGTATTTGTTTCCCTATGCGTTTTCCGCCCACGAGCTGCAGCAGCGTTTACAAGACCATGGCTTGCAGCAAGTGCTATTCAACGCACCCCCGGGCGATTGGGACGCCGGCGAGCGCGGCCTGGCCTGCCTGCCCGGACGCGAAGCCGAGTTTCGCGAAGGCTTTGCCAAGGCGCTGGCGTACGCAGCAGCGCTCGGCTGCCCGCGCGTGCATGTGATGGCCGGCATTGCGCCTCCTTCAGCCGCCGCCGATGTACTGCATAAAACCTATGAAACGAATCTGCAATGGGCTGCTCAGGCGGCGCAGCCAGCGGGCATCGACGTGCTGATCGAGCCCATCAACACCCGCGACATGCCTGGCTATTTTCTGAACCGCCAGGAAGCGGCGCACCAGATCGTGCAGGCCCTGGGTGCGCCCAATTTGAAAGTCCAGTTCGATCTTTACCACTGTCAGGTCATGGAAGGCGATGTGGCCAGCAAGCTGCGCCACTACCTTCCCACAGGCCGCGTCGGCCATCTACAAATCGCCGGAGTGCCCGAACGGCAGGAGCCATCGGTCGGCGAACTGAACTACCCCTATCTGTTTGACCTGATAGACGCGCTAAGCGCCCAATGCGGCTGGGTAGGCTGGGTAGGTTGCGAATACCGCCCAGCGCTGGGCGCCTTACCCGGCGCAACATCACAGGGTTTAGGCTGGCTGCAGGCATGCAGAGAATCGCGTGCATAGGCAAAGGCGTGCTGCAAGAACCGCTGGCCTTGGCTCCAAAAGACGGATCTGAACGAAAGCCGAGGATTGATTGACCCGTATCAAAACCGCTGCAAACCAGTGCCTTTACAGTGAACGTCTTCCTGATTTTTTAGAAAGAAGGCCCCATGAGTACCCATAGTGCAGCCCAAAGAGCCCGTGTCATGCAAGACATTGAACTCACCATCAAAGACGCCGAGGCCTTGTTGCGTATGACCGCCCACGAGGTGGGCGAGGAAGCCGTACACATCCGCGCCCGTGTGCAAGATCGCCTGCACCGGGCTACGCAAGAGCTGCAGGATGTGAAAGACGCCGCGATCCAAAGTACTAAAGAAGCAGCCCAGGCCACCGAGGCTTTTATGCAAGACCACCCCTGGAAGTCGCTGGGTATCGCCGCTGCCGCCGGCTTGGTCATCGGCTTGCTGATCAGCCGCCGCTAAGTATTGGCGCCCATGAGCGAATTACCAGGGGCCGGATTTTTTGCCAACGTGCGCCAGTTGCTGGGCACGTTGCTGGAAACCGCACAGGTGCGGCTGCAATTGCTGGGCACCGAGCTCGAGCAGGAAAAGCGCCGGGTGTTTTCGGCACTGGTGCTGGCTGCCGTGGCCCTGGTATGCCTGGCACTGGCTTTGGTGATGCTTAGCGTGGTGGTTGTGCTGATTTTTTGGGATAGCTACCGCGTGTTTGCGGCTTGCGCATTGGTCTTGCTGTTTGGCACGGGGGGGGCCTATTTGCTGTACCGGGCCAAGCACAAATTAAGCGCGCCCTCGGGCCTGTTTGAACACAGCCTGGCCGAAATGCAACGCGACCGCGCAAAGGACTAAGCGGCCATGGCCCGCCCACCCGCTTCGCGCGAAGTCCAACTACTGGAAAGGCAAAACGCGCTGCGCGCACAAAGCGCCATGCTGCGCCAGCGTGCCAGGCACCAAATTGCCCAAATAGAGGTCCCTATAGCGCAGGTACAACAAGGCATGCAGTGGATGCAAAAGCCCACGCTGCAAAACGCAATTGGGGCTTTGACCGCCGCAAGCCTGCTGTTTGGAAAAACCCGCGCCTGGGGTCTTAAAGCGCTGCGCCTATTGCGTCTTTGGCGCACGCTGCGGGCTGCGCTGTTTCGCTGAGGCTTTACTTCACCGCTACTGCGTCCGTCATGCGGTAGTACATGCCATACGGGTCATCGGCCAAAACGGCAAATTTGCCCTCTATCACCACCGGCTCCATGGAATAGCGCACGGGGGTTTTGGTGGTCACTTCCACCATGCTCTCGGGTCCGCCAGGCAGGCAAAAAGAGCAGGTCAATGGCACCGAGCTGATTAAGAAATGGCGCTGCTTCTCGCCGGGGTCCAGCGGCATCATGAAGCCTTGAATGCGCTGGGTTTTCTGGTTTAAACCTTGTTGCGCAGACCCGAACACGGGCAGGATGCGGCTCTTTACCGTTTTGGTTTTGACGTCGGTCAGCACCGACCAGGGCACCACATCCGCACGCGGCTGCAAGGGCGCAAACGGGCTGTTGGCCCCGTGCTCCCCCGCACCGGTTCCCATGGGGATCGCCAAGGCTTGGGCGGGCGCGCTTGGGGCAGAGGCGCCCGGTGCCGGTGTCGATTGCGCAAACGCGGAGCTCAGGGACCACAGGGCCAAGTAGGCGGCACAGGTCCCCACCATATAGCGCTTCAAAAACATAACTTTCATACCAACTCCTTGGACAACGCGCGTAACAAAAAATATCAAAACTTTAATGCTGGTGCTTCATGCCGCACATTTTGCCTATCGCCAGCCCTTTGCAGGCGGCTTGCAACTCAGCCTCGCAAACGCTTTCCTTTTTGCCTGCCTCCAAACATTTGGCAGCGCCTTCGTGGGCTGCTGCCATCGCACGGTGGCGAGCAATATCCTCCTGGCGTTCTTTATCGCCGTGCTTATCCGCAGCAAAAGCCATCGTGCAGCATAAAGCCAATGTACAAAATAATACTTTTTTCATGGTCTATTCCTTAGTTTGAAGTAGTTGTAAAACATCGCTTTGGTAGGCCTGCCAGACCGGCAGCACCGAAGCGCCCAAGGCTACCAACGCCGCCAGCACAGGCACTACCCACAAGGTCGGCGGCCACAGCAAGCCGGTGGCCATCAGCTGGCTTTGCAGGCCCAGCACCCAGCCCAAGCCCAGCACAAAGGCCTGACCCAATGCCAAGCCGCACAGCGCGGATACAAGCGCTAGCCAGAGTGCCTCTGCCATCAACAAGAGGCCGATCC
>CAMBFN010000151.1 GCA_945865425.1 Comamonas sp. lk
ACGGCGCACTACCCACCGGTCTGGATGCGCTACCCACCGCCTTCAAAATTTGGCGTGCATTCGCACGTTACAGCCCCTGGTTTCCGATTGGCCGCATTGTCAAAACCGGTTGCCACAAAGGCCTGACGCCCGCTGAAGTAGCCGCGTATGACGCGCCCTTTCCGAGCCGCAAATACACAGTGGCTGCGCGCGTCTTCCCCGGCTTTGTGCCCTCCACGCCGGACGACCCCGAGCGCGAGCGCAACCTGGCGGCTTGGGAGGTTTTTAAGCAGTGGGAAAAACCTTTTCTCACCCTGTTTAGCACCCGTGACCCGGTCACGAAAAACGGCGAATTTGTGTGGCAAAAACGCGTCCCCGGCGCGCAGGGCCAGGACCACTTCAAAATTCGCGGCGCCGGACACTTTTTGCAGGAAGACAAAGGCGAAGAGGTAGCGCAACACATCGTCCGCTTTATGCGCGCTACCGAACCCACCATGCCGCAAGTGGCTTGATCTCGCAGCCCGCCGCAGGGTGGTTTCAAATGCCATTGCAAGATGCACCGCTGCACGCGCTACAGCCGCCACAAGCGCCCTGTCAGTTTGGAGGCGCTTAATAGGGTATGTACGCTACGCCAGACGCCACCGCGCCCCCCGGATACCAGACCAAGCAGGAAAGCATTGCGGTTAAAGGGGTGGCCAACCTCCTTATCCGTTCGCTGCTGGATAAGCAGCAGTTCCACGATCCGCATGGCGAGGCTTTGCAGCAAGGCATTTCTTCGGCGGCCTGGCCGCTTTTTGGCCTGTTATGGCCCTCGGGCCTGCACCTGGCCGAGCGCCTGGCACAAAGACCGGTGCAATCAGGTGAACGCATTTTGGAAGTGGGCTGCGGGCTCGCGCTGGCCAGCCTGGTCGGCCATCGGCGCGGGGCCGATGTCACCGCCAGCGACTGCCATCCAATGGCTGGCGGCTTTATGCTGGAAAACCTGCGGATTAATGGGCTGCTTCCCCTGCAATACCGCCATGGCCGCTGGGGCATGTTGCCTACGGGGGATGGGCCTGCAGCACCCCTGGCCCCCGCGTCAACCAGGGTAACTGCTTATCCCCGGATAAGTATCGCGGCACCGGTGCAAGGGCGTTTTGATCTGATCATGGGCAGCGACATCTTGTACGAACGCGACGAGGCCGGCACCCTTCCCGCCTTCATCGAAGAACACGCCGCCCACGCGTGCGAAGTCTGGGTGGTGGACCCGAACCGGGGCAACAGGGCCCACTTTCACCGGCATATGGCTGCCTTGGGTTTTGTCCTTAAAGAATACGCTTTAACTTTGGCTGCGACGTCTGGCTTGGCCGCTTACAAAGGACGCATGCTGAGTTATCAGCGGCATTGACTCGGCAGTAGCCAAGACCCGTCTGCAAACGCGCATCCAGAACGCATGGATTGCTGGATGGCACCTACATTTTTGCGCGCAAGCGCATTTGCAAACCTACGGGCATCATCGCAAACGATAGCCGCTCCCGGGGTGCTCGTCCGTCGGCAGTGCCTACGAATTCGATGTCAAAGTGACCCAGCAACACGGTCATTGCAATTTTCATTTCCAGCATCGCCAGGTAGCGGCCCGGGCAAATGCGCGGCCCGGCACCAAATGGGGTGGACAAGCGCTTAGCGGGGTTGTTCGCATCCAGCCAGCGCTGGGGCTCAAATTGGGCCGCTTGAGGCACCAAATCTTCGTGCACGCTGTCACGCCGCAACAGGTTGATCACAATCGTCCCTTTGGGCACCTGCACGTCGCCCACCAACACGTCGGTATTGGCCTGCAAGGGCAGTTGGGGCCCCACCGGCTTGAGGCGCATGGTCTCGTGGATGCACGCCTCGACAAATTCCAGGTCAGCGACTTCGTCCATGGTGGGTTGCTGACAATCGCGCACCTTGTTGCGCACCTCATCGCAGGCCCGAGCAAAGGACTGCGGATGCGTCCAGAGTAAGTAAATCATCCAGGCCATCGTATTGGCCGTGGTGTCCTCGCCGGCGAGCAACATGGTCATCACATTGCCGGCGACTTGGGCATCACTCAAACCGCTGTCCGGCCGGTCGGCGGCGGCCATCATGGCTTCCAGCAAATTTTGCGGTTGGGCATGGCGTTGCGGCTCAGCTTGCATACGTGCGCGCGCTTGCGCGATGAAATTTTCAACTGCCTTATTGACTTCAAGCATGCTGCGCGCTAGCGCCTTATCTGCCCGCGAAGGAAATATGCGCCACAGCGGAATCGGCGCGGTAATGCGCCTGAACAAAGCGGGGAATACTTTGTCAAGATGCTGCTGTATCACGTCGCCGTCCGAACCCAGCGTATCGACTTCTGCGCCAAAGGCCAGCCCCGCGATGGTGTCCACCGTGTAGCGCATCAAATCACTTTGCAAGACAATGGTTTCTTGGCGCTGGGCGGCGCGTGTCCAGCGCTTTACCAAGCGCTGCGCGACCTTGACCAAAGCAGGGTAATAAGCCCGCACATGGCCAGGATCAAAACCGGCCATGACCATGCGCCGCTGGCGCATCCAGTCCTCGCCCTCGGCACTGAATACGCCGGGCTGCAGACCCATCTCCTGCCCAATTTCGCGCAGCCGGGCGGTACGACTGAACGCAACCGGTCGGTCACGTAGCACCGAGGCAACCACTTGGTGGTCACTGAGCACCAAAATACGCCGACCTGCTGCACGCAACTGGTAATAGGGTCCGTATTGCGCGGCCCAGGCTTCCAATTCCAAGTGCAAACTCGGCGAGCGAAACTGCAGGGCATTGCCGAGAAACGGCAGGCCTCTAGGGCCAGGCAAATCAGCGATACGACGTATAGCTTTTGTCGCGGCAGCTGCGTGCGCAGCGGAGTCTGGATGTGGGGCTGGCATGGTGGGTCGCTCAGGCTTTTGCAATAGCCCCACTGTATGCGCTAGGGCTCCGCTAGGTTTCACGTAAGGCTTTAGCGCCCGCGTTCGCGCTGCGCTATCCACACGGTGGAGGCCAGAATTACCATCGCGCCCAGAATCGTCGAGTGACTGGGCACGTCGCTAAACACCAGCCATCCCATAAGCGAGGCCCAAATTAAGTCCAGAAAACGCAAAGTCTGGGTGGCCGAAATATCGGCCACGCGGAAACCGCGCGTCAACAAATAATGGGCGGCCGATCCCAAAAAACCTGCGGCTAAAAAGCCCAGCCATTGCATCGGTGTCGGGTCCGTCCAATGTAAGAGGCCTAATGGAAGGCTGAGCAGCGTCACCGAGATCGCCTGCCACAGCACAATGGCGCCTGCGCTTTCGGTGCGTGTGAGTGATTTGGTCAATAAAAATGAGGCCGCAAACAAGGGTGAGGAGGCCAGCATGACCAGGAAATATATACCGCCTGAAGCGGATAAATGCGGACCGACCACCACCAGCACACCGGCAAACCCGAACAGAGCGGCGATCCAGCGGTCGGCATACATTTTTTCGCCCAAAAACCAGGCTGCGCCCATCATGATGAAAATGGGGCCGGTAAAGCCGATCGCCGTCATATCGGCCAAACCGATGCGTGGCAGCGCGGTAAACCAGAACACGAGGCCCAGGGTGTGCACGGCCCCGCGCCACCACTGGCCCGCCATGTTCACCGGGCGGTAAGCCGCATAGCCCTGGCGTAGCACCAGGGGAAGGATCACCAGGGTACCGGCAAGGTAGCGCAAAAACTGTGCTTGAAAGGGGTCAAGCGATAGCGTGATGTTGCGCACAATCGTGTTGAGCAAGGTAAATACGACGCCGCTGGCCGCTACCCAGAGCATGCCGCGCCACACTGGGGGTAGCAAAAACATGCGCATGCGCGCATGCCGGCGTGACAAAGCCATTCGGGCCATTGCCCGGCGCGTCAAAGAGAGGGCAGTGCCTACGCGCACCGACTGGAAAATAAGGGCATGGAGCGTTCCAGTATAGGTCGGGCAAGCCAGTTTGGGTCCTTGGCTGCTAGCCGAAAAGCTGCCCGCGCGCGGCATCGGTAATTGCCAGCACACAGGGGTGTGTGATGCGCCGTTCCACCGATACGGCAAAGAATTCTTCGACCAGTTCGTCGCTGCGTCCGACACACTGCACCCCAAATTGGGAAGCCGTTTCCTTCTCCATCACACTGGGCACCATGAACACGCCACGGCCTTCACGCCCGAAAGCGGTCATCAATGCACCATCATCAAACTCGCCGATCACGCGGGGGGCGATGTTGTGGCGGGTGAACCAGGCTTCGAGTTGCTGGCGTACCGAGGCCTGCGCGCCCTGGATGAGCAGTGGGGCCGCATTCAGGCATTGTGGAAAAGAACCATGCAAACTGGCTGCCACTGCCGCAGTGCACATAAAGGACATGTTGCTGCGGCCCAGGGGGTGGTTGAAGGCGCGCACATTGATGCGTCGTGACATGGGTTCGTCGGCAATCACCAAATCTAGGCGGTTGAGCGCTAGCTGCGACAAGAGGTCGGGAAACTTGCCTTCGCTGCAAGCCATGCGCACCGGCGCGGGTACCGCCAGCGCCGGCTCTAGCAGCCGGTAGGCGAC
This sequence comes from Comamonas sp. lk, assembly GCA_945865425.1. Classification (GTDB taxonomy): domain Bacteria; phylum Pseudomonadota; class Gammaproteobacteria; order Burkholderiales; family Burkholderiaceae_C; genus Allorhodoferax. Next base: position 4,536 of record CAMBFN010000151.1, read on the forward strand.
GGATTTGTTCACCGAATCGGCCACACCGACCCGAAATTCCAGCACCCGCGCGCCGCCATGGGCCTG
>CAMBFN010000152.1 GCA_945865425.1 Comamonas sp. lk
TCCAGGGACTCACAAAAAAGGCGAACCTGCGGTTCGCCTTGTGCCGGTTAGGGTGGTGGGTGATGACGGGCTCGAACCGCCGACCTACGCCGTGTAAAGGCGCCGCTCTACCAACTGAGCTAATCACCCCACCTGAACTACCAATCTGATGTCAGCGGGCTGTGCGCCTTGTTGCTGCACCAAACCTGCTGACTGCGGCGGCTATTTTATTGCCGCAACCCGTCTCGACTCGCCTTGGGGGGGTGCCCGGCAAGCCCAAGTGGGCGCGTCGCGGATTCTATGCGCAAACGCCCTAACACCAGCGCCAAGTGCTTAGTGGCTGCGGGCGCGTATTTCGGGAAGTGCTTTTTGTAAGTAATACACCATGGACCAAACCGTCAGCACCGCTGCCACCCAGATCAACCAGGTGCCGCACCAATGGGTATCTAGCACGCCGAACACCACGCCGTCAAACAACAAGAAAGGGATGGCGACCATTTGCACAACCGTCTTAAGCTTGCCAATGACATGGACCGCGACGCTTTTGGTGGCGCCGATGCGCGCCATCCATTCGCGCAAAGCCGAGATCGCAATCTCGCGCCCGATGATGATCAGCGCTACAAACACATCGGCCCGCTGCAAATGCACCAGCACCAGCACGCAGGCACATACCAGGAATTTATCGGCGACCGGGTCCAAAAAAGCCCCGAAGGCCGAGGTTTGGTTAAGTTTGCGCGCCAAATAACCATCAAGCCAATCGGTCAGGGCAAACAGCACAAACATAACCGTAGCGATCAGGTTTTTCTCGGGCAGTGTGGCAAAGGCCTCCGGCGCATAAAACACCCCTACGATGAGCGGAATCGCAAATATGCGCGTCCAAGTCAGTATCGTGGGGATAGTCAGAAACATACGCGTGATTGTGGCACGGGGAATATGACAGGCCGCGCCGCTCAGTGCAGAGCGCGGTAAATTTCTTCAGCCAGTTCCGGTGAGATGCCATCGACCGAAGCCAAATCTTTGGCGCTAGCCTGGGCTACGCCGCGCACACCGCCAAAGCGCTGTAATAGCTTGGCCCGTCGCTTGGGACCTACGCCGGGGATTTCTTCCAGCTTGCCGCCATCGACCCGCACCCGCGCCCGTTGGGCGCGCATGCCGGTAATCGCAAAGCGGTGCGCCTCGTCGCGGATCTGGGCCACCAGCATCAGTGCCGCCGAGTCAGCGCCCAGATAGACCTTGTCGCGCCCGTCGGCAAACACCAGTTCTTCCAGCCCGACTTTGCGCCCCTCGCCTTTTTCCACGCCGACAATCAACGCCAGATCCAAGCCCAGAGCCACAAAGACTTCGCGCGCCATAGACACCTGGCCTTTGCCGCCGTCCACCAGCACCAGATCGGGCATGCGCTCTTGGGCCGAAGGCAGGCGCCCCTCGTGCTTGGCCAGGTCCAGCGCTTGGGCCACTTTGCCGTAGCGCCGCGTCAGCACCTGGCGCATGGCGGCATAGTCGTCGCCAGGGGTGATGTCCTCAATGCGGTAGCGCCGGTACTGTGTGCTTTGCATGGCATGCTGTCCAAACACCACGCAGGAGGCTTGTGTCGCCTCGCCTGCGGTATGCGAAATATCAAAACATTCAATGCGCAGGGTCGCCAGGTCTTCCATGGCCAAATCTAGCGCCTCGGCCAGGGCGCGGGTGCGGGCTTGCTGCGAGCCCTCCTCTGCCAATAAGCGGGCCAATTGCAAAGCGGCATTAGTTTGCGCCATGTCCAGCCAGGCACGGCGCTGCTCACGCGGCTGGTACACCGCGCTCACCTTAAACCCATGCTGCTCGGACAGCGCCGCCAGCAGGCCTTTGCCCACCGGTTCACTGACCACCAAAACGGAAGGCATCGGTACACCCAGATAATGCTGCGCCAAAAAGGCCTCCAGCACCTGCGACTCGGGGCTTTGCGGCATGTCCGACGCGCCCTCGTCGTCCAGCAGCACGGCGGACTCTTCCACGTGCACTGGAAAGTAAGGCCGGTCCCCCAAATGCCTGCCGCCGCGCACCATGGCCAGGTTGACACAGGCCTTGCCGCCTTGCACTTTGACGGCCAGGATATCTACATCGCGGTCGGACACGTTGTCCACCGATTGCTGGTGCAACACATTGGACAGCGCCGCCACCTGGTTGCGCAATTGGGCGGCCTGCTCAAACTCCAGGCGCTCGGCGTGCGCCATCATGCGCTGCTCCAAAGACTTCAAGACTTCTTGCGCATCACCTTGCAAAAAGCGCTGGCCGTCGCGTACATCCTGGGCATAGTCTGGGGCGCTGATGTGACCCACGCACGGCCCCGAGCAGCGCTTGATTTGGTAGAGCAAGCAGGGGCGCGTGCGGTTGCTGAACACAGAGTCCTCGCAGGTGCGCAGGCGAAAGACTTTTTGCATCAACAAAATAGCCTCTTTCACCGCCCAGGCACTGGGGTAGGGGCCAAAGTAGTGGTGCTTTTTTTCCACCCCGCCACGGTAATAGGCGACGCGGGAAAACTGCTGCGGGTCGGTGCCCGGTTTGCCACTTTTGCGCGCGTCCGCTTCCGGCGCACAGGCAAGGCTGGCGGCAGTCATCTTCAGATAGGGGTAGCTCTTGTCGTCCCGAAACAAAATGTTGTACTTGGGATTGAGCGTCTTGATGAGGTTGTTTTCGAGCAGCAGGGCCTCGGCCTCGGAGCGCACTACGGTAGTCTCCATCCGCACAATCTTGCTCACCATATGCCCAATGCGGGTGCCGCCATGGTTTTTCTGGAAGTAACTGGCCACGCGCTTTTTCAGGCTGATGGCTTTACCCACGTACAGCACCTGGTCTTGCGCATCAAAGTAACGGTAAACGCCGGGCAAGGTCGGCAATGCCGCCACATCGCGCAGCAGCGCTTCGCTATGGAGTGGAGTTGGTGGCGCTGTCATGCGCGTATTGTCAGAGTTTTCGGGTCAGCATGAGCCGCGCCCTACCCCGTCCAGCTGCCAACAGGGACAATTGCGCCATGCCGTCCCGCACCCCATCCGCGCTCCAAGCCTCTGCCGCAGCATTAGTGCCAGCGCACACCCAAAGTCCGCCAGCCAGCGAAAAGGTTTTGCTTTGGGACATTTTTTGCCAGGTAATCGATAACTATGGTGATGTCGGCGTCTGCTGGCGCCTGGCCGCTCAGCTAGCGCTGCGTGGCCATAGCGTGCGCCTGTGGTTGGACGACCTTGGGCCTGTGCAATGGCTTGCGCCCGGTGCGGCACAAGGCAGCTGGCCGGGCATTAGCGTGCACAACTGGCCTTCAGCCCAACACGCAGCGCCAGTCCCAGAAATCCCCTTGGCGGACGTTTGGATAGAGGCCTTTGGCTGCGATATTCCACCAGCATGGTTGCAAAGCCAGGTGGATGCCGCTGACACCCAGGGCCGCCGCCCGGCCTGGATTAACTTAGAGTACCTTAGCGCCGAGCCCTTTGCGCTGCGCAGCCATGGTCTGCCATCTCCGGTATTGCAAGGCCCGGCAAAGACTTGGACCAAGTATTTTTTCTACCCTGGCTTCAGCCCAGCCAGCGGTGGCTTATTGCGTCGGCACGAGGCCAACACCACGCCAGTGCCCACCTGGGCCGATCCCTCATTGTCGGCATATGCACCCGGGGCGCCGGGGGAGCGCACAATCGTACTTTTTTCTTACGCTAGCGCGCCCATTGCCAGCTTGTTACAGGCCCTGGGCCGCAGCGCCCCGCCGGTGCAACTACTGGTCGCCGCAGGTCAAAGCGCCGATGCGGTACGGGGCCTACTTGCTTTGCTGCCCGGCTTGCGCCATGGCTCGCTGCGCCTGCGCTTTCTGCCCTTCCTGCCGCAAACCGTTTTTGATCGACTGCTGGCCCTATGCGACCTCAACCTCGTGCGCGGGGAGGACTCGCTGGCCCAAGCAGTGCAGGCGGGCAAACCCTGCGTCTGGCAGATTTACCCGCAGGAAGACGGCGCGCACGAACCCAAACTGCAGGCCTATCTGCAAGCCATCGCCGCCGATACCCCGTTGCGTACCTGGCATGCTTTTTGGAATAATCCGCCCACTACCAGCCCAGCGCCGCATGCACTGGCATGGCCGTGGGAAGCCGATTCCGCCTGGCCGCGCAATGCCTCCGACCTGGCGACCCGACTGGCGCAAAACACTGATTTGTGTAGCCAATTGATCGATTGGGCCGTGCTGCGCGGAGCAAATTCGACCGCTCTGCGGCCCTAATGCGGGCACCGCGCCAAAGTACTGGCCCGGCGCAACGCAGGGAGCTAAGAGGATCGAACCCCGGAATGGCGATAAAATAGCGGGCTTTGCTGGTGCTTTACGCGTTTTGGCGCTGCACCACGCCCCGCCGCATTTCGCGGTCTAAGGCTGCCTCTAGCGGCCCCCCAATCTGACGGATTGTTTATGAAAATTGCCCAGGAAATTCGCGCCGGTAATGTGATCATGCACGGCAAAGACCCGATGGTCGTTCTGAAAACCGAATAC
>CAMBFN010000153.1 GCA_945865425.1 Comamonas sp. lk
CCCAAGTCCTTGGCGGCACCCGATTGCAGCAAAGGCAAGGCCTGCAAGACCTTGAGGGTGGAGCGGGTAAAGCTCACCCACTGCGGGTTACCCGCGTGTGCCAGCACCGTGCCATGCCGGTCCACCACCGCCACCGCGCCAAAGTGCAAGCATTCGCTATACCCGCCGCGTGTGAGTTCGACCAAAGGCGTCAGTTCAACAGGAGACACGGCGCGCACCATTTCTACCGGACAATCCGGCCCAAGCAGCGCCCCTTTAGCGCCATTGCATTCGAGCATAACCGGCCTTTTGGCCACTATGCCCCACCCCTTGCCAGCACAAAAACCTGCCACCATGACTGAACTGCGCTCCCCCCTGCAAGCCCATATTGTTCAACTGCTGGTCCAGCCGGGCGAGGCGGTGCAGCAAGGCCAGTTACTGCTGGTGCTCGAAGCTATGAAAATGGAACATGAAGTCTGCGCACCGCGCGCGGGCACGGTGCGCGAGCTTTTCTGCGCGGCGGGCGACACGGTGCAAGCGGGCGAGGTGCTGGCCATGCTGGACCTGGCACAAGCGAAAAGCCCGGCAGCGCCATGGGCCTCGAGCAAGGCTGCGCAATCCGTTCCAATCTCCCTACCAGCAGCCACCAGCACGCCCATCACTACACAACACGATAAGCCCGACGCAGGCGCACAAGCCCGCCCGGACCTGGCACGGGTACAGGCTCGCCATGTATTGACCCTGGACGCCAGCCGCCCCGAGGCCATGGCCAAGCGCTATGCACTGGGTTTGCGCAGCGCCCGCGAAAACATCGCCGACCTGGTGGATGCGAACAGCTTTTCCGAATACGGCGCGCTAGCGGTCGCAGCCCAAAGCAAGCGCCGCAGCGCCGAGGACTTGATACGCAATACGCCCGCCGATGGCATGGTCTGCGGCACCGCTAGCGTCAATGGCCAGCCGTGCGTGGTGATGGCCTACGACGCCACCGTGCTGGCCGGCACGCAGGGCATGCGCAACCACCAAAAAACCGACCGCATGCTGGGCATCGCCTTGGAGCACAAGCTTCCTGTTATTTTGTTTGCCGAAGGCGGCGGCGGGCGTCCCGGCGATGTGGATATGCCCATCCTGGCCGGTTTGCATGTCGCTACCTTTGCCAGCTTTGCACGGCTCAACGGGCAAGTACCGGTGATCGGTATCACCACCGGACGCTGTTTTGCCGGCAATGCAGCGCTGCTGGGCTGCTGCGATGTGATCATCGCCACGCGCGCCAGCAATATCGGCATGGGTGGCCCGGCCATGGTCGAGGGCGGCGGGCTAGGCGTGTACCCGCCCGAGGCCATTGGCCCCAGCGCCGTGCAACATGCCAACGGGGTGATCGACATTCTGATCGCCGACGAGGCCCAAGCCGTGGCCGCGGCCAAACACTACCTGGGCTTTTTCTGCCAGGCTAGCGCCAGCCTGGCCTATCAAGCACCCAACGCACAGGCGCTGCGCGATGTGGTGCCCGAAAACCGCCTGCGCGTCTACGACAGCCGCACCGCCATCGAGGGCCTGGCCGACGTGAACAGCGTGCTGATGCTGCGCAGCGGTTTTGGCGTTGGCATCCACACTGCGCTCTTGCGCATCGAAGGCCGTGCGCTGGGCTGCATCGCCAACAACCCGCAGCACCTGGGCGGCGCTATCGACGCCGATGCCGCCGACAAAGCAGCGCGCTTTATGCAGTTGTGCAATGCGCACAGCCTGCCGCTGCTCAGCTTGGTGGACACGCCCGGCTTCATGGTGGGCCCGGAGGTAGAAACGCGCGCCCAGGTGCGCCATGTCAGCCGCATGTTTGTAACCGCCGCGCACTTACGCGTGCCCTTTATGAGCGTGGTACTGCGCAAAGGCTACGGCCTGGGCGCTATGGCCATGACGGCTGGGGGCTTTCATGCGCCGCTGTGCACCATTGCTTGGCCTAGCGGCGAGTTCGGTGCCATGGGCCTGGAAGGCGCGGTGCGCCTGGGTTTTAAGAAAGAGTTAGAGGCCCAACCCGAAGGCGCGCAGCGCGAGGCCTTGTTTGCCCAGCTGCTGGCCCAGCATGTTGACAACGGTAGCGCCATGAACATGGCCGCCAGTCTGGAAATCGACGCCGTGATCGACCCCGCCGAGACCCGCGCCTGGCTCAGCCGGGCGCTGGCAAGCGGGCAAACCCGACCCTTGCGCGGCGGCATGGTCGATACCTGGTAGGCCGCCTCGGTGGGCTAGAGCCTACAGCGGCTTAGCCGTTTCCAACCAACCCCGCAAGCGCTCCACGCCCTGTGTGAGTCGACCGAGGTCTTTAGAGGCAAAGCACCAACGCAGCCAGCTGCCCGCCTCGGGCGCAAAAGCAAGGCCAGGGGCCAAGCCCAGGCCGGCCTCGGTCACCAGGCGCTTGGCTGTTTCCAGTGAATCGGTGTGGCCGGGCAGCTCAAAAAACGCGTACATACCGCCCTTGGGGCTGGCCACTTGCAAGCCGGCAATAGATTGCAGTGCCGGCACCAGAGTGTCGCGGCAGGCTTGCAGATGGCGCACCACGCGCGGCGTGACCTCGTCACGCCGCTGCAAAGCCACCAGACCCGCGCGCTGGGTAAACACGCTGGCGCAAGAAGTGTTGAATTCGATGAGCTTGCCCATGGCCGGCGTCATGGACGGCGGCAGCACCAGCCAACCCAAACGCCAACCGGTCATGAGATAACTTTTAGAAAAACTATGCGCCACCATGAGCTTGTCCTGCGGCTGAGCAATGTCTAAAAAACTGGGGGCACAGGCATTGCTTGAGGGTGCGAAGTACAAGTTTTCATACACCTCGTCGGCCAGTATCCAGGTGCCGGTGCGGCGGCAGTGGGCCAAGATGGTGATTTGCTCTTCGCGGCTTAAGGTCCAGCCGGTGGGGTTGTTGGGCGCATTGACGACCAGCAGTTTGGTGTGTGGGGTGATGGCCGCTAGCAAGACGTCCAGATCCAGCGTCCAGGCCCCGGCCTGCGGGCGCAAAGCCACGGTGCGCAAGTGCGCACCCAGGATCAGCGGCTGCGCTGTCAGGTTGGGCCAGACTGGGGTAACGGCCACCACCTCGTCGCCGGCATCTACCACGGCTTGCACCGCCAGCATCAGCGCATTGACGCCGCCCGAGGTGATGGCGATGCGCTCTGCGCCAATCGGCGCGCTACCCGGCGCGCCAGGGTGTTTTTCGGCCATGGCCTGCGCCACCGCCTCGCGCAGCGCGGGCAAGCCCAGGTTTTGGCTGTAAAAAGTCTCACCTGATTGCAGCGATTCGATCGCCGCCTGGCGGATGAAATCGGGTGTCACTTCATCGCTCTCGCCAAACCAGAATGCCAGCACATCGCTGCGCCCCATTCCTGCATTGGCGACTTCGCGAATTTTGGATTCTTCGAGGTTTTGTATGGCTTGGCGCATAGTGGCCGCTTAGGCGGTGAACAGGTTCTGGTATTGCTGGCGCAGCAAGTTCTTTTGCACCTTGCCCATGGCGTTACGCGGTAACTCGGGCAACACATAACAACGCTTGGGAATCTTGAAATTCGCCAGATTGGCTTTGAGCGATTGGACGATGGCGTTGGCATCGGGCGCAGCGCCGGGTTTAGCAATGACCACGGCTACGCCGACTTCGCCGAAGTCCGGGTGCGGCACGCCAACCAGCGCGCTTTCGGCCACGCCGGGCATGGCGTTGATATAGCCTTCGATCTCGGCGGGATAGACGTTATAGCCGCCGCTGATGATCAGGTCTTTGCTGCGGCCCACGATGCTGACGTAGCCGCGTGCATCGACCATGCCGACATCGCCGGTTTTGAAGTAGCCGTCACGGGTAAATTCTTCGGCGGTTTTTTCGGGCATGCGCCAGTAGCCGCTAAACACATTGGGGCCACGCACTTCGATATTTCCCACTTCGCCCACCGCACAGGTTTCGCCCTCGCCACTGCTGACGCGCAATTGCACGCCGGGCAGCGGGAAGCCTACCGTGCCACCGCGCCGCTCGGACTGGTCGCCGTGGCGTGCATCGGGCGCATAGGGGTTGGAGCTGAGCATGACGGTTTCGCTCATGCCGTAGCGCTCCAAAATCGTGTGGCCGGTGCGCGATGTCCATTGCTGGAACGTCTCTAAAAGCAAGGGCGCGGATCCGGCCACAAACAAACGCATATGGGCGCAAGCCTGCGGCGAGAGACCGGCTTCGCCCAGCAAGCGCACATACAAAGTCGGCACACCCATGAAGACGGTAGCTTGCGGCAGATAGGCAAGCACCTGCTTGGGGTCAAAGCGCGCCATCCAAATCATCTTGCTGCCATTGAGCAGCGCACCATGCAGCGCCACAAACAGGCCGTGCACGTGGAAGATGGGCAGGCAGTGGATAAGCACATCACCCTGTCGCCAACCCCAGTAGTCCTTCAGCACCTTGGCATTGGAAAGCAAATTGCCATGGCTGAGCATGGCGCCTTTGCTGCGGCCGGTGGTGCCACTGGTGTAGAC
>CAMBFN010000154.1 GCA_945865425.1 Comamonas sp. lk
CCTTCCCTTCACTTTTACTACCCACCGCCACTGCATCATGCTGCTTATCCCCGCTATTGACCTCAAAGACGGCCACTGCGTTCGCCTGCAACAAGGCGATATGGATCAATCCACCACCTTCGGGGAAGACCCGGTCGCCATGGCGCGTAGTTGGGTAGACAAAGGCGCCAGGCGTTTGCATCTGGTGGACCTGAACGGCGCTTTTGCCGGGCACCCAAAAAACGAGGCGGCCATACGCCGCATCCTCAAAGAAGTCGGTAGCGAAGTGGATGTGCAATTAGGCGGCGGCATCCGCGACCTGGACACGATTGAGCGCTATCTCGACGCCGGTTTGCGCTACGTCATCATCGGTACTGCTGCGGTTAAAAACCCTGGCTTTTTGCAAGACGCCTGCACTGCGTTTGGCGGCCACATCATCGTCGGCCTGGACGCTAAAGAAGGCAAAGTCGCCACCGACGGCTGGAGCAAGCTCACCCGCCACGACGTGATCGACCTGGGAAAAAAGTTTGAAGACTACGGCGTCGAATCGATCATCTACACCGACATTGGCCGCGACGGCATGCTTAGCGGTATCAACATCCCCGCTACCGTGGCGCTGGCGCAGGCTTTGACGATTCCGGTCATCGCCTCGGGCGGCTTGTCCAATATGGCCGACATCGAAGCCCTGTGCGACGTGGAAGACGAGGGCGTGGAAGGCGTGATTTGCGGACGCGCGATTTATACCGGCGACCTAGACTTTGCCGCCGGTCAAGCCCGCGCTGATGAACTCAATGGCTGATTTAATGGCTCGTACCGGCGCTGCCGGTGCGGCCCTCCTGGTCACGCGTAGCGAAGAACTTTTTCAAGGCCAGCCCTGCCATCGCCTGACGCTGACAAACGGCGACAGCGTGCTGGTGGCGCAGCACGGCGCGCATGTCATTTCCTGGGTCAGCGGTGGGCGCGAACGTTTGTTCCTTAGCCCCAAAACCGTGTGGGACGGACGCGCTGCGATTCGCGGTGGAATTCCGGTTTGCTTCCCCCAATTCAACCAGCGCGGCGATTTACCCAAACATGGTTTTGTACGCAACCGGCCTTGGGCTTTGCTGCCCGCAGAGCCGGGGGACGCACCTGCCAGCTTGTGCTTTGGCTTCAGTGCGGACGACAGCACCCGCGCCATTTGGCCTGCCGAGTTTGAAGCCCGCTTGCGCGTGGACTTGCTACCAGACCAACTGTGCGTCACGCTACAGGTGCGCAACCTGGGCACGCAAGCCTTTAGTTTTACCGGCGCGCTGCATTCCTACCTGGCCGTCAGCGATATTGAGCAAGTGCGCCTTTCTGGTTTAGGCGGACAAAAAGAGTGGGATTCATTAGCCGATACGCACCAAACTGCACTTCAGAGTTTGCAATGTGTGGGCCCGTTTGACCGGGTCTATAGCGCCCCACACGCGCCTATATATTTGCATGACCCGCAAGGCGGTTTGGAAATCAGCAACAGCGAGGGCTGGGCGGACTGCGTGGTGTGGAACCCTGGCGCAGCGGGCTGCGCGGGTATGTCTGACATGACGCCCGATGCGTTTACGCACATGCTGTGCGTCGAGGCCGCGCAAGTGTTTGAGCCGATTAGCGTAGCGCCGGGCGCGCACTGGAGCGGCAGCCAGCGTTTGCGCGCTTTGGGTAGCTAAAGGATGTTGGCCAAACGCATCATTCCCTGCCTGGACGTGACTGGTGGCCGCGTGGTCAAGGGCATTAATTTTGTGGAGCTGCGCGACGCGGGCGACCCGGTGGAAATCGCCGCGCGCTACAACGAACAAGGCGCGGACGAGCTCACCTTTTTGGACATCACCGCTACCAGCGACGGGCGCGATGTGATTCTGCACATCATCGAAGCCGTGGCCAGCCAAGTGTTTATTCCGCTCACCGTGGGTGGCGGTGTGCGCACCGTGGCTGATGTGCGCCGACTGCTCAATGCGGGTGCGGACAAAGTCAGCTTCAACTCGGCGGCCATTGCCAACCCGCAAGTGATTCAAGAAGCCTCGGCCAAATACGGCGCGCAATGCATTGTGGTGGCTATCGACGCCAAGCGGCGTTCGCATGAAGAAGAGCAGCGCGTGGATAACACCGGCTTGCCGGTAGGCCCCGGCTGGGATGTGTTCAGTCACGGCGGCCGCAAAAACGTGGGCCTGTGCGCCGTGGCCTGGGCCGTGCAAATGGCGTACTACGGCGCGGGAGAAATATTGCTCACCAGCATGGACCGCGATGGCACCAAAAGCGGCTTTGACTTGGCACTCACCCGCGCAGTCAGCGACGCTGTACCCGTGCCCGTCATCGCATCGGGCGGTGTGGGCAACCTCGACCACCTGGCCGACGGCATTCAACAAGGCTGCGCCGACGCGGTGCTGGCGGCGAGCATCTTTCACTATGGCGAGTACACCGTAGGGCAGGCGAAGGCGCGGATGCGGGAGCGGGGGATTCCGGTTAGGTTGTGAGCCTGCGCTAGGCGAAACGCGGGGCATTTAAGGGACTGGCCATGTCGCCTGTCACTTTAGGGAAAAAAGAATTAAATCGTAGTATTTTTTTATACTTTAGTGTAAAAACCGAACGCACTCGCGCCCTTGGTTAGGCAAGCGAGTGGACTGCAAAGAAGAGGCGCCAGGTTTCAGGAAAATTTGTACCTGTAGAAAAAAGTACACAGCGTTCACGTGACTCAGCGTTGTGCTGCGAGAAAGAATGAGCTTCGTTCGGCAAAGGAGTTTTGATGCAAAGCAAAGAGCCAGTCATGCGCTGCAAGCCCGAGGTCTCCCAGAGAGAGGGGATTGCAAATCGCCTCTTGTCCAACTCCATGTTGCCCGGGCAATTTCAACGAACGTAACGCAAGGCACCTACGAGTCCAAGGCGGTAAATCTGCTTGGTGCCGAGCTAATGGTCCTCACAAGAAACCCTACTGGCTGGGTTATCCGTTCAATTCACTGGTCGTCGCGCAGGTCGAAATAGCGCAAATTGCGTAGGGTGTTAAGACCTGGCCGCCATGGCTTGTGTTGCCGCGCTGGCCAAAAACCCTGAGCGGGTCATGTGGTGCGCCTGGGCCCAAGCATCAATCTGCTGCACCAAGTTTGAGGGCAGGCTCACATTCAGGCGCACAGGCCGGGTGTCAATGCGACTAAGGTCCAAGTCCACCAACATCCAAACGCCGCCCGAATAGTCAGCATGGCTTACCAAATTTTCAAGTGGGGTGGCCGGTGGGACCGCATCGGGCTCACCGCTGAAATGCGCCTCCACCGCCTCTTGTACGGCGGCCGGTAAGTCGCTCCAATCGTCAACCGCAGAAAAGCAGCCCGGAAAGTCTGGAAAACTCACGCCATGCGCCTGGTCCGCATTACCGACGTGAACATAAACGGGGTACAACATGGGCGATCTCCTTGGATGAAAAGGCCTCACAGGCCAGCTTGTTTCAAAATGCTGCGCACCGTTGGTAGGGGCAGATCCTTCTTGGGATGAGGCACCGTCACCTTGCCCGGTTTGGTGGGGTGCTTGAATTGGTGGTGGGAACCCACCACATGCACCAACTTCCAGCCATCGGCTTTAATTTGTTTAATGAGCTCAGTGCTTTTCACGGATGAATTATACACACGAATACACAATAAATGCCGTTTTCACCGCTTTGGGATGTTGCGGCAGGCCAAGGCGCGGATGCGGGAACGGGAGATTGCGCTTAGGTTGTGAGGATGTGCCAGGTAGAGCGTATGGCTTACAAGAGGCTGGCTGCAACTGGAGCGGACACCTTCCGCCCACTCCAACTTTCATGTTCAACAACAGCCCTTAACATCCCCCTTATGACTTATTTAGACGCTATCACATGGGACGCCCAGGGCCTGGTGCCCGTTATTGCCCAAGAGCAGGGCAGCAAAGACGTGCTGATGTTTGCCTGGATGAACCGCGAGGCGCTGCAAAAGACGGTGGATCTGGGGCGCGCGGTGTATTTCAGCCGCTCGCGCAAGAAACTGTGGCACAAGGGCGAAGAATCCGGCCATGTGCAACTGGTACACGAAATCCGTATCGATTGTGATGCCGACGTGGTGCTGCTGACTGTCACCCAACAAGGCCATGACCCGGGCATTGCCTGCCATACCGGGCGCCACAGTTGTTTTTTCAGTGTGCTGCAAAACGGACAATGGCAGCCGGTGGAGCCGGTGCTCAAAGACCCCGCAACGATTTACCCCAAAGGCAATTAAATGGACAGTTCGGGCAAAGAAATTTCACAAGATGCGCTGGCGCAATTAGCCGCCATCATTGAGAGTCGCAAAGTCTCGAACGGCGGCGACCCGTCGACCAGTTATGTCGCCCGTCTTTTGGATAAAGGGCCGGACGCCTTTTTAAAAAAAATCGGTGAAGAGGCCACCGAAGTGGTGATGGCCGCCAAAGACCTGGACCACGGCGGCGACAAAACCAAGCTGGTGGGCGAGGTGGCGGATCTGTGGTTCCACTGCCTG
>CAMBFN010000155.1 GCA_945865425.1 Comamonas sp. lk
CCCAGGCGCACCACTTCTTCTGGGCTGGCGGCGGCGACAATCCGACCCCCTTCTTTGCCGCCCTCGGGGCCCAGGTCGATAACCCAATCGGCTTCGGCGATCACGTCCAAATCATGCTCGATGACCACCACACTATGGCCGGCGCGCACTAGTCGATGCAGCACAGCGATCAGCTTTTCCACATCGGCCATGTGCAGGCCGACCGTGGGCTCATCCAGTACGTACAGCGTGTGCGGCGACTTTTGGCCGCGCCGGGTGATGTCGTCGCGCACCTTCGAAAGTTCGGTCACCAGTTTGATGCGCTGCGCCTCGCCGCCGCTTAAAGTGGGCGAGGGTTGGCCCAGTGTCAGGTAGCCTAGGCCCACATCTTTGAGCAATTGCAAGGGGTGCGCAATGACCGGCATAGCGGCGAAAAACTCCACGGCCTCGTCCACTTCCATTTGCAGCACTTCGCCGATGTTTTTACCACGCCAAGTCACTGCTTGGGTTTCCGGGTTAAAACGCGCGCCCTTGCAGGTTTCACACAGTACTTTCACGTCCGGCAAGAAACTCATGCCAATGGTGCGTATGCCCTGACCTTCGCAGCCGGGGCAGCGGCCTTCGCCGGTGTTGAAGCTAAAGCGGTTGGCGGCATAACCGCGCGCCTTGGCCTCCAGCGTGTCGGCAAACAACTTGCGAATCGTGTCCCAAAAACCAATGTAGGTGGCAGGGCAGGAGCGCGGTGTTTTGCCAATCGGTGTCTGGTCCACTTCCAGCACGCGGTCCACGCTTTCATAGCCGCTGATGGCCTCGCAGCCGATCAAGCCCGGCGGGCGTCCTGCGGCTAGCGCATCGCGCCCGGCCTTGGTGGCGCGCTGCTGCACCAGCGCCTGCACATTAGCCAGTAAAACATCGCGCGCCAATGTGGATTTACCCGACCCGCTGACGCCGGTAATCGCCACCAAACGCTGCAAGGGTACCGATGCAGTCACCGAGTGCAGGTTATGCAGATAGGCCTGGTGTACGGTGAGCCATTGCACCTCGGCAGGTGCCGCTTGCACACTATGTTCTGGCTCTGCGGCTTTGGCTTTTGCAGCCTTGGCTTTAGCGATGGTTTTGGCGACTGGCGCACTATCGCCACCCTTGGCCGATGCTTTCTTCCCCGCGATGGTTGCCGCAGCGGACGCTGAAGAAGCCAGGAGCGCGCAAGCTCCAGAAGCAGCAACAAAACGCCGTGGCTCCAAAGGATGCAGCATGGCTTGGAGCAAATAGCGTCCGGTTTGCGATTCGGCCTGTGCCTGCACATCGGCAATGGTGCCTTGCGCTACCAAACGCCCGCCGCGCTTACCGGCGCTGGGGCCTATGTCGATGATGTGGTCGGCAGCCCGTATGGTGTCTTCGTCATGCTCCACTACCACCAGGGTGTTGCCTTTATCGCTTAGACTTTTCAGGGCACCGAGCAAAATTTTGTTATCGCGCGCATGCAGCCCAATGGTGGGCTCGTCCAGCACATAGCACACGCCTTGCAAATTGCTGCCCAACTGCGCCGCCAGGCGAATGCGTTGCGCCTCGCCACCACTCAAGCTAGGAGCACCCCGGTCCAGCGTTAAGTAACCGAGCCCCACCTCTTCTAAAAACTCCAAGCGGCTGCGGATCTCAGGAATCAGGTCGCGGGCAATATCAGTTTCACGCTGGCTGATGGCGCCGCTCACTTGGAGGCTTTGCACCCAGGCGCGCACTTCGCTGACTGACAGCGCCGCTATGTCTGCAATCCCTACGCCGCCAAAAAGGACGGCACGTGCAGTGGCGTTCAAACGTGTGCCCTGGCAGCGCGGACAGGCAGTGTCCGCCAAGTCCTCCACATCAGCCTCGGCAAAGGTATGTTCGCGCCCGCCATTGTCTTCGCGCACGGTGTCGTCAAACACCTTGCGTTGCTCTTTGGTCAGCGCCAGTCCGGTGCCCACGCAATCGGGGCACCAGCCGTGTTTGCTGTTGTAGCTGAACAAGCGTGGGTCCAATTCGGTGTAAGAGGTGGAGCACAGCGGGCAGGCGCGCTTAGTAGAAAAAACTTCCACCTTGCCTATGCTGGCCGTACTGCTGCCGGCCAGCATTGCGCCGCGTAAATCGTCCAGGCCGCTCAGCACCTGCACTACACCTTTTCCATGCGTTAAGGCCTGGGCCAAACCCGCGCGCAGCGTGGCTTCGTCAGCGGCCTTGACGTCCAGGCTCAGCACCGGCAACTCGATATGGTGCTCTTTGAACCGGTCTATGCGGGGAAAGCCATTGGTGGGTAAAAATTCTCCATCCACCCGCAAATGCGTATAGCCGCGCGGGCGCGCCCAATCGGCCAACTCGGTGTAAACGCCTTTGCGCCCGACGACCAAGGGCGCCAGCAAACCGATGTGCTGCCCACGGTAGGTTTTCAGCAATTGCGCGGCAATGCTGTCCGCACTTTGCGGCGCAACTGCAGCCCCATCTTTAATGCAGTGTTGCGTGCCTAGCTTGACGTACAGCAAACGCAAAAAATGCCAGACTTCGGTAGTCGTGCCCACTGTCGATTTGCGCCCTCCCCGCGAAAGCCGTTGCTCAATCGCCACCGTGGGTGGAATGCCATAGACCGCATCCACCTCGGGCCGGCCCGCCGGTTGCACGATAGAGCGCGCATACGCGTTCAAGCTTTCCAAATAACGCCGCTGGCCTTCGTTAAACAAAATATCAAAAGCCAGTGTGGATTTGCCCGACCCGCTGACGCCAGTGACCACGCTGAACTGACCGCGTGGAATATTCACGGAAAGCGATTGCAAATTGTGCTCTTTGGCATTGACGATGCGGATGTTGTTATCCGGTGCAACTCTCGCGCCTGAAGAAGCATCCGCTGGCATCAGGTATGCAACGCTGGGCTCCGCCACCTCATGCACCACACCCATACTGGCGGCGTAGTCGCGCAAGGCTTTGCCGGTGTGGCTCGTGGGGTGTAGCAGCAAGTCTTCCGGCGTGCCACAGGCGACTATTTCACCGCCGGCATCACCGCCTTCGGGGCCTAAGTCGATCAGCCAGTCGCTGGAGCGGATCACGTCTAGATTGTGTTCAATCACCAGCAGCGAATGGCCCGCATCCAGCAGTTTTCGCAGCGCGCGCATGAGCTTGGCGATATCGTCAAAATGCAGCCCGGTAGTGGGCTCGTCCAGCATGAACAAAGTGCCACGGCGAGCCATAGGCTGGCGGCTATTACTGGCCGCTTTAGCCGCCTCGGCCAAAAAGCCGGCCAGCTTCAGGCGCTGTGCTTCACCGCCCGACAAGGTCGGCACGGGCTGGCCTAGCTTTACATACTCCAAACCCACATCAACAATCGGTTGCAGCGCACGGATTACTTCGCGGTCTTGCGCAAATACGGTTGCGGCTTCGCTCACAGTCAAGTCCAGCACATCGGCCACGTTATAGGCCTTCGGAGCACTATCGGAACCGCTGCGCCGTTCAATCGTCACTTCCAAAATTTCCGGCCTATAACGTTTGCCATTGCAATCGGGGCAACGCAAATAGACATCGCTCAAAAATTGCATCTCAATATGTTCAAAGCCTGAGCCGCCGCAAGTCGGGCAGCGCCCGTCACCGCTGTTGGAGCTGAACTTGGATGCGGTGTAGCTGCGCTCCTGCGACAGCGGTGCCGTGGCAAAGAGTTCGCGGATCGCATCCCAGGCGCCCACATAGCTTGACGGGTTGGAGCGTGCGGTTTTGCCGATGGGCGATTGGTCCACAAACACCACTTCGCTGAGCATGTCTGCGCCCAGCAGTCGACTGTGAATACCCGGCGTATCCGTAGCCTTACCGAAGTGGCGCAAAAGTGCCGGCGCCAGCACGTCCTGAACTAGCGTGGATTTGCCCGAGCCGCTCACACCCGTCACGCAGACCAGGCGTTGCAAGGGTATTTCCACATCTACATTTTTCAGGTTGTGTTCGCGCACACCTTCTAGCACCAGGCGTGGCGTGTTGTCCCCCACCATGCGTTTGAAGCCCATACCCACTTGCTTGCGTCCGCCCAGGTAGGCGCCAGTCAAGGTATCGGCTGCTTTGAGGGCTTCGGTGCTGCCGTCAAACACAATCTGGCCACCTTTTTCTCCGGGCCCCGGTCCCATGTCCAGCATGCGGTCAGCGGCCAGCATCACTGCCGGGTCATGCTCTACCACCACCAGCGTGTTGCCCGCATCGCGCAGGCGTTGCATGGCCACGATGATGCGGTGCATATCGCGCGGATGCAGGCCGATGCTGGGCTCATCCAGCACAAACAAGGTATTGACCAAGGAAGTGCCCAAAGCGGTCGTCAGGTTGATGCGCTGGACTTCGCCGCCACTCAAAGTGCGGCTTTGCCGGTCCAACGTAAGGTAGCCGATGCCCACATCGCACAGGTATTTCAGCCGGGTGCGGATTTCATCCAGCAGCAGCTTCAG
>CAMBFN010000156.1 GCA_945865425.1 Comamonas sp. lk
ATCAAATCCTCTGGCTTTTTGTAATCAGCCAGCAAACTGTCGATTAGATCTTTGGGTACTGCTTTCTTTGTATTTACGGTCATATCCACTCCTGGAAGTTCGACGGTTACCCGCCATTAGACCGTTTACACAAAATTCAGTACACCCCCCCGCCATGAAGAGCGAATTTGCTGCATGGCAGGGGGCCAATGCACAAAGAGATGACGTCACTGCGGTGGTGTTCAGTCTTTGACGTACCACGAATTCACTTGGATTGCTCTTTGACGTCTTCGACTTCGATCATCACTTCGTTGCGTCTGAACATGGGCAAGACCCATGGCGGGTCATAGCGCGCGAGTTGGGTCTGCCCCAGTACTTTCAAACTCTTTTGCCCAATCCAGGCACTGAGTTCATCGGTTTTGGCCTGGACACGGGATTGGTTGTTAAAGCCTGTAAAGCTGTTAACTGCAAAAAGTTTGCCCGGAATTTCCCGCAGCTTCACATCCGCGTTTTTAGGCTTGGGAATGGTGTTCATGGTGTACTGCGAAGGCATGACGAAGTGAACCCGCCATTGCTTAGAAGCCCCGATGTTCTCTATTGGAATCAGCGCAACCGGTGCGGTCATCGCAATTTTTTGGGATTGCGGCTCCATAGTGACCGGCGCGGTCATGGCAATCTTGGTGGAGCTGGTGCCTGTCTGCACCTGGTTATTGCCGAATATGTAGTCGGCGATTTTCCTGAAGCCGGTGCTTCCCGCATCGTCCATATCACCATCAACCAGCGTCTCAGCGACCAGCATGGGGGCGTATTGCCGTAGCTCAAAACTGCCGGACTTGGCTATCACTTTAAAACTTGGTTCTTCAATAGCCATGGCGATGTGGGATGCGAAGATGAGTGGGATGCAAAGGGCCGCGTAGCGCCGCAGCCCGGGCTTGATGCTGATGGAGGGGAGTAGGAATTTGGGCATATCGTACCTTTTGTGGTTTGGGGGTATTTTCATACTAAAGGGCTAAAGCTGGGAATTACGATGGGCAGTTGCTTGGGCGGCAATGCTTTCACGCGCGCTGGCATCGAGTCGCCCCAGGTTTTTGAGTTGCATGGCCATACGAGGATTTTGCTTGAGACCGTCTTCATGATGCATCAAAAAATCCCAATATAAGGTGGTAAACGGACAAGCGCGCGGGCCTGTCGATTGGGTCGGGTCGTATTTGCAGGCTGCGCAGTGGTTGCTCATACGTTGGATGTATTTGCCGCTGGCCACATAGGGCTTGCTAGCCATTAGCCCACCATCTCCAAATTGACCCATACCCAGGGTGTTGGGCAGTTCCACCCACTCTACCGCATCCACGTAAACGCTCAAGTACCAGGCATGTACCGCTTGTGGTTTGACCCCGAGCAGGAGGGCATACAAGCCAGTCACCATCAGGCGTTGGATGTGGTGGGCATAGCCATGCTCCAGCGTTTGCGTGATCGCGTCCCTCAGACAGGCCATATCGGTTTGTCCGCTCCAGTACCAGTCGGGGAGGGCAGCTTGTGCATTTAGCGCATTGCGTTCCAGGTAGTCTGGCATGTGCAGCCAATAGATGCCGCGCACATATTCGCGCCACCCCAGAATCTGGCGAACAAAGCCCTCCACCGCCGCCAGTGGTGCATCACCTTTGCTATGGGCATCAACCGCGGCCTGCACGACTTCGCGCGGGTTCAGCAGTTTGAGATTGAGGGCGCAGCTCAGGTGCGAATGGTAAAGCCAGGCCTGGCCTGCCCACATCGCGTCTTCATATTTTCCAAAGAGAGGCAGGCGTTGTGCGATAAATGTCTGTAGGGCCAGCAAAGCCTGTGGGCGTGTCACAGGCCAAGCGAAACTGTGCAAACTGCCGGGGTGCTCGGCAAAGCGTGTTTCGACGAGTGCCAAAACCTCTTGGGTGATGCCGTCCGGCGTAAAGCGGCTTGGCGGCGGAACGTTCTGCGGGCCCGCTTTGCCAAAGGCTTCGCGGTTGTCAGCATCAAAATTCCATTGTCCGCCCACGGGGTCTTTGCCGTCCATCATGATATTGTGTTTTCGGCGTAGTTCGCGGTACCAATACTCCAGGCGCAGCTGCTTCCTGCCCTGGGCATGGCTAGCAAATTCGCGCACCGTACTAAAGAAATGGGTGTCATCGCGCAGGTCCAGGGCTAATGCCTGCTCTTTGGCCACAGTGCGTAGGCTTTGCAGCACCCGCCAATCGCCCGGTGCGCACATTACCAGCGCGGCGGGTTGAAGGCGGGCAATCGCCTTACTCAGTTCGAGCGCCAATGTACCCGCATTACCCGGTGCGTCCAACTGCGTGTATTGCAAGGGCAGGCCTAGCGCGCGCAAGGTTTGCGCAAAGTGGCGCATGGCACTTAAAAATACCGCGATGCGCTGCTTGGCCGACCAGACATGGGTGGACTCCTCGGCCACCTCGGCCATCCAGACCACGTCTTGCGCCGCATCAAAGCCCTGGAAAGCACTGGACTGCAGGTCGAGCTGATCCCCCAAAACAATGACCAGGTGACGAACCTGGGCGGGCCGTGCCGACGGGAGGCTGAGCGCCTCAGGCATGTGCAGCCTTGCTGGCAAGGGAGTTCTTTCTGTCGCGACATGCATCTGAGCAATACAAGACCGAATCCCAGTTCTTCGCCCAGGACTTGCGCCAGGTCATACTGCGACCGCACTCTGCGCAGAGTTTGCTCGGTAGCGACTGCTTATTGCCCTTAAAGCCGGTTTTCATTTATTTGCAAAATGTGTGAAGCGAAAAATATGACGTTCCCGGTAAGCAAACATGGCCAGCCTGAGATTTTTACCAAGGTATTTCAATGCCTTTGTAGTCCATGAAGTAGGCCCCCGACTTGGCTTGCAGTGCTTTCAGTGCATCAAGCATTCCCGCTACGGATTGCGCGGGCTCCAAAAGTTGGCTGTAAGAACTCGTATATGGTTGCGAGAGTTTAGACTTTACCGTTCCAGGTTGCAGGGCCACAACGCGCAAATCTGGGTTTTTACGCTGCAGTTCGATAGCCGCCGTTTGCAAAATCATGTTCAAAGCAGCCTTTGAACTTCGGTAGCCGTACCATCCCCCTTTTTTGTTATCGGTGATGCTGCCAACCCGCGCAGACAGCTTTGCGTAAACCGATGCGCCCTTTGCGAGTAGGGGCGAAAAATGGCGCAGTACCAGTGCCGGACCAATCGCATTGATCAAAAAGGCCTGCATTAAATGATCTGGATGAAGGCTGCTGAGTGCCTTCTCCGGCCCCACCCCATTGATCGCTATGGCGCCGGTAGCGTCGATAATGATGTGATAGGGACCCTTGCCACTGGCCAGAGTTGCCTGCGCACGGATAGATTCGTGATTGCTAAGATCGAAGTCACTTTGCGAACCACGGGAGATGAGTTCCACATGGCCGCACTGAGGATCTGCACAAAACGCTTGAGCGAAAGCAGCTCCAATAGCCCCGCCCGAGCCGACCACCAGCGCCTTGTAAGGGCCCGAGGCAAAAAGCGGGGAAAGGTCAATCATGAAGCCTTTTTTGCATACGCCGAGCACCATCCCTTGGCGGTCACTTGCTTGCCTGCAAAAAGCGGGCATCCTCCAGCGGCAGCGTTGGGCGCACCTTGAAACAAGGCGCAATTGACGCAGGCCTGACCCGCGGCATACTTTGTTTGTTTTGTTTTATCTACTTTAGTGGCATCGGCTTTGTAGCCGAGTGCAACGGCTTGGGAATCCGACTCGGCAAGTATGGCCTGTGCGCTTGCTTGCGTTGCCATGGCGGCACCCAGTCCCATGGTGACTGTTTGCAGCAAAAAAACTCTTCTGCCTGCGGTTGCTTTATTTATCATGATGATTTTCTTCGTTAAAAAATCCAGTAAATACCGGGGGATTAAAAATTCGGTGCTAAGAAAACAATTTTTGTAGCTTCGGGCGAAAACTTAAAAATGTTTCATACCCGAACTCCATGAGATTGAGCATGCCCGGCAACCGGCCCAAGCGGGCCAGGTTTTTCCAACCCGGCAGTTGTTCCCAAAGATGGACGAAGGCGGCGGCACCTGAGACTATTAAGCCGTCAGTTGTGATGACGTGGAAGCGCTTCATAAGCGCTTCTTTGTTGTGCCCGGGTGGTGCTACGAATGTTGGGCCTGAAACATCGAGCCAGCAAATCTCGCCGAGTAAATCACCTTTTTTGTATTGCTTGATCTCGCGGCTGCAAATCGGACAAGAGCCGTCGTACAAGACGGTTGTAGGTGCAGGTGCTGCTTGCATGGTTAAGCGGTCTCTGAATTTTGGTCTTCAAACGTATCTTCGTGCACATGCATAATTCTCTTTGGTGCGATATTTTCATCATAAAGTATGGGGCCCTTGTAGGCGAAAGTTGCTTGCTCCAAGAGCTCGTCTGAGCAATCGCGTTGTTCGATGTGCAGGT
>CAMBFN010000157.1 GCA_945865425.1 Comamonas sp. lk
AACCGTGTTGCCGGATGTGTCGGCCTACCAGCCGCCCGCCCGCCCCGAAGCCCGCCCGAGTACCCTCGGTGGGCTTTTTTTCATTGCGCCCCGCATCCTCTTGGAGAACACCATGTCCCTGAAAGACCAAATTACCGAAGACATGAAAATCGCCATGCGCGCCAAAGACAGCGAGCGCCTGGGCACCATCCGCTTGCTGCTGTCCGCGTGCAAGCAAAAAGAAGTGGATGAGCGCGTGGTTTTGGACGATGCCGCCGTGATCGGACTGGTGGACAAGCTAATCAAGCAGCGCAAGGATTCGGTCGCCGCGTATGAAAAAGCACAGCGCCAGGATTTGGCGGACAAGGAAGCTTCTGAAATCGTGGTGCTACAAGCCTATTTGCCGCAACGCATGTCCGCCGACGAAGTGCTGGCCGCCGTGCGCGCCATCGTGGCCCAATCCGGCGCTAGCGGCCCCGGCGATATGGGCAAGGTGATGGGTCTGGCAAAGGCACAACTGTCAGGCAAAGCAGAAATGTCTACTGTGTCGGCGGCGGTGAAAGCAGCCTTAAGCGCATAAGGAAAGGCTGCATAAGCCCTGACCCGTCATTGCGAAACCAAAGGTAATTGCCTCGTCATTACGAGGCCGCAGGTGATTGCATCGTCATTGCGAGGCCGCAGGCCGTGGCAATCTATGACTTCATGCCTGCATGGACTGCCGCGTCGCTTCGCTCCTCGCAGTGACAAAGCTCTCGCCGCTGTCGCCCCTGGCCACGACGCACCGAGGCAGCGCTTGCTTACGAACCAGCCACCATCATCCGGTTGACCAGGATGGAGCCTACGGTTTTGGCGCCGTAGTTGTAGGTGTCGGCGCCTATGGCTTCGATGCCTTTGAAAATGTCTTTCATATTTCCGGCGATAGTGATTTCATGCACTGGGTAGGCGATCTCGCCGTTTTCCACCCAAAAGCCGCTGGCGCCGCGCGAGTAGTCGCCGGTCACATAGTTAACGCCCTGCCCCATCAATTCAGTCACCAAGAGGCCACGCCCTAATTTGCGAATCATGGCCGGCAAATCGTCGCCGGGGCGGGTGTGGCGCGAGCTAAGCACCAGGTTGTGCGAGCCACCGGCATTACCCGTGGTGCGCATGCCCAGTTTGCGCGCGGTATAGCTGCTTAAAAAATAGCCCATTACGCGGCCACGCTCCACCACTTGGCGGGCACGCACGCGCACGCCTTCGTCGTCAAACGGCGAGCTGCCCTTGCCGCCGCGCACAAAGGGGTCTTCAAAAATATCCAGATGCGCCGGGAAGACGCGCTTGCCCAGACTGTCGAGCAGGAACGAGCTTTTGCGGTACAGCGCGCCGCCGCTGACGGCTTGCACAAAAGTGCCCAAGAGGCCTGCGGCCATGGGCGACTCGAACAAGACCGGGCATTCGGTGGTGGCGATTTTGCGGGCCTTGAGGCGACTGAGCGCGCGCTCGGCGGCGTATCGGCCCACCGCTTCGGGCGAGGCAAGTTCGGAGGCTTTGCGCATGGAGCTGTACCAGCCGTCGCGCTGCATATCTTTACCCTTGCCGGCAATGGGTGATACCGACAGCGAATGGCGTGAGCTGGCGTAACCGCCGCGAAAGCCATTGGTGTGCGCGGTGAAAAAATGTGATTGCTGTGCCGACACCGCCGCGCCTTCGCTATTGCTAATGCGCTTGTCCACCGTCATGGCGGCGGCTTCGCAGGCCAGGGCGATTTGCGCTGCCTCATCACTTTGCACATTCCAGGGGTGGAATAAATCCAGGTAGCGGCCGCGCTGACTTTCCGGGCACACGTCTTTGGATTCGGGCAGGCGTGCAAACGCGTCTTCGGCGGTGAAACGCGCTATGTCGTAGGCGGCACGCACGGTTTGCGCGATGGCAGCATCGGAAAAATCCGAGGTGCTGGCATTACCCCTGCGCTGGCCAAGATAGACGGTAACGCCCAGCGATTTATCGCGGTTGCGTTCCACGTTCTCTAGCTCGCCATTGCGCACCGAAACGCTTAGGCCACAAGACTCGGAGACTTCGGCAGCAGCATCGCTGGCGCCGAGTTTTTTGGCAGTTTTGAGACTAAGGTCAACGCGGGATTCAAAGAAATCGCGGCTGTAGGCAAATCCGGCAAGCGGGGTATTAGGGCGATGGCGGGGGGAGTGTTTGGGGTTCTTCATGCGGCGGCTATGATACTTGGCTATGTCCAGAAAACTAAAAAAAGGCTATTTCGTTAAAGGTCAGTTTGTTGCGGAGGGCAGCGCGCTGGACTTGGAATACAAGCGCGAGCTCAAAGGCACCGAAGACGCCACCCGTACCGACCTCAAGCGCGAAAGCACCGAATTACAAAAATTAGGCGAGGATTTGCTGACCCTGCGCGTCGAACTCATGAACCGCCTGCAACTGCCGGACAAACTGGTGGAGGCGGTGGCAGAGGCCAAGCGCATCAGCAATTTCGAAGGCAAGCGGCGCCAGATGCAATTTATCGGCAAATTGATGCGCAAGCTTGAAGCGCACATGCTGGACGCGATACGCGCCGCATTGGTGACGCAGCACACGCCCTCGGCGCTGGAAACCCAGACGCTGCACCAGACTGAAATGTGGCGCGATCGCCTGCTGGCCGATGACGATGCACTGGGCCAATGGATCAACTTAAGCCCGCAGACAGACAGCCAGCAATTGCGCGCCCTGATTCGCCAAGCGCGCAAAGACGCCCTGCCCGAAAAGCCCGGCCTGGCACCGCGCCATGGCCGCCCTTACCGCGAAATTTTTCAACTGGTGCGCGCCCAACTCGCAGGCGAAAACGCAAGCGATGATGCCACCCTGCCACCCACCAACCCCGGAATAGATGTATGAGTGATAGGGATAGCGGCCCCGAGGCCGTACAGATAGGATTGGTATCGATTAGCGACCGCGCCAGCGCCGGCGTTTACCCAGACTTAGGCTTGCCCGCACTCAAGGATTGGCTGCAAAGCGCGCTGCTCAACCCCATTACCTTTGTAGAGCGCCTGATACCGGATGAAGAAGCAGGCATAAGCGCCGCGCTAATTGAATTGGTAGATGCCCAATGCAGCCTGGTGCTGACGACCGGCGGCACCGGCCCGGCGCTGCGTGACGTAACGCCCGAAGCCACTCTTGCCGTTGCGCACAAGGTGATGCCCGGCTTTGGCGAGCAAATGCGCCAGATCAGCCTGCACTTTGTGCCCACCGCAATTTTGTCGCGCCAGGTTGCGGTTATACGTGGCAAAAGCCTGATCATCAACCTGCCGGGCCAGCCTAAGTCGATTGCGCAAACGCTAGAGGGCCTCAAAGACGAAAGCGGTGCGGTAAAGGTACCGGGCATTTTTGCGGCAGTGCCTTATTGCGTGGATTTGATTGGCGGCCCGTACCTGGAAACCGTGGGCAGTGTGTGCAAGGCTTTTCGCCCTAAAAATGCGCAGCGTCCGCCGCGCAGCAGCTAGATACCGTTTATTTGCCGACCAACTGGTTGAGGCGCTCGGCCTCAAAGCATTCACCGCGCTCCGCGCCTTCGGGCATTTGCATTTGCTGCTGCTGGCAGATTTTTTCTAATGCCTGCCATAAGCGGGCAATTTGCTGGTCTTGGGTGGAGGCGCTATCGATCAAGCCGCGCAAGGCCTGGCTGACAGGGTCATCATCATCGGTTATTCCGTAGGCGCTGAACTTGGGCTGCGCGCCTGCCACATCGGCACTTTCGCCAACCTTGCTTTGCAGTATGCGCGCCGGAATGCCAACGGCGGTGGCCCCGGCGGGCACGGGCTTAATCACCACCGCGTTGCTACCGATCTTGGCGCCATCGCCCACCTCAAAACCACCCAGCACTTTAGCCCCGGCACTGACGACGACGTCTTTTCCTAAAGTGGGGTGCCGCTTGGCACCTTTGTACAGCGAAGTACCCCCCAAGGTGACGCCCTGGTAAATCGTGCAGCCGTCGCCGATTTCGGCCGTTTCACCGACGACCGTGCCCATGGCATGGTCAAAGAACACGCGTTCGCCAATGATGGCGCCCGGGTGGATTTCGATGCCCGTCAAAAAGCGGGAGATATGGGAAATGAAGCGCCC
Organism: Comamonas sp. lk; assembly: GCA_945865425.1. Taxonomy (GTDB): domain Bacteria; phylum Pseudomonadota; class Gammaproteobacteria; order Burkholderiales; family Burkholderiaceae_C; genus Allorhodoferax. Next base: position 4,078 of record CAMBFN010000157.1, read on the forward strand.
CAGCCATTTGAAGCCATGCGTCCAGAACCAGTGCGCCGGACGGTGCAGGATGACGGCGTGCAGGCCTGGGTAGCAAGTGATGACCTCCCAGGTGCTGCGGGCAGCCGGGTCACGGTCCAAAATGCATTGGATATCAGAACGGATTTTGGAAAACATGGCAGCTAGTCTAGCTTCTGGACTGCTAACGCGCTCCCAGGGCCTTCAATGTCCTGCACACGCGCTGATTGCTGCAGCACCGCTTTGGCTATGCCGCGCAGGATATGGATCTCTTCCTGCGTGACCGATGCGC
>CAMBFN010000158.1 GCA_945865425.1 Comamonas sp. lk
GGGGACTACCACCATTTGATGCCCTGCACGGTGCCACTTGGCGACCCTTTTAGCGACGTTGCGGATGCGTTCGGTCGTGCCCATGGAGGTGCCGCCGTACTTATGAACAATGAGAGCCATGGATGGTATTTTTACGATGCTAAACCGCGGGATTGTACCAATCGAGCACCCCATTGCTGCGCCGCACAAAGCCGTGGCCGACGCGGATATGCAACTGGTGCCCGCGCGTGGTGCATGCAGCAATCTGTGCCAGCAATTCTTGCAATTGCGCGCTGCTGGCTTGGGTGTGGTGCACGCTGGCCAGCCAATGGCGCAACACATTGGCTTGGCGTGCGGTAGACAAAGTTTGCAGTTGCGTGATCGACGGGCTGTCGCCCTCAGGGCCGCACAAAAATTGCAGATCGGACTGGCCCAGTTCATTTAACAAACTTTGAGCCTGCGCCGCATGCGCAGCGCTGCGCGGCAAGGTGTCAGCGTAGTGCGGAATGATGGCGCGCAACACGGGCATCAACTCGGCCCGTAGCCGATTGCGTAAAAAATCAGTTTGCGCGTTGCTGGGGTCTTCGATCCAGGGCAATCCTTGGGTATGCAGCCAACGGCGAATATCTGCTGCGCTGACCTCCAGCAAAGGCCGGGCGTAATCTACGCCATCGCGCTGCCAGCGGGCTGGCATGGCGCTCAGGCCCGCCAGCCCGGCGCCACGGCTTAGGGCCAGCAGCAGCGTCTCTACTTGGTCATCGGCATGCTGTGCCAGCGCCACGGTAGCGCAGGGAGGCTGGCCGTTTTCGGGCCGGGAAAAGCGGCGCAAAGCGCCATAGCGCGCCAGGCGGGCGGCGTCCTCGGGGCTTTGGCCGGCACGGGGATGCGCATCGACGTGCAGCACTTGCAGCGGCAGATCCAGGCCAGCGCACACCTCCTGGCAATGCTGCTCAAAATCTACAGCGGCGGCTTGCAAACCGTGGTTGACATGCACCGCCAATACTTGCCCCGGCCAGCGCTTTACGCAGCCGTGTAAGAGTGCAGTGGAGTCAGCACCGCCGCTGTAGGCGATGGCCAGCGGCAGGCAGGGTTCGAAGGCTGCAATCGCCGCGTCTAGCGAGCGGGTCATGGAGCTGCCAAGGCCTATTTGCCGCTGGCCTTGGTGTCGGTAAAACGGCCGTAGCTTTGCAGGCGGTCGTAGCGGCGGTCCAGCAACTCTTTCACGCGCAAGTCGCTTACCTGGCGGAAAGCATCGCCCAAAGCCCGCTTGAGGAAAACCGCCGCTTGTTTGTGGTCGCGGTGCGCACCACCGACCGGTTCGCTGACGATTTTGTCCACCAGCCCCAAGGCCTTCAGGCGCAGAGCGGTAATGCCCAGCGCATCGGCTGCATCTTGCGCTTTGTCCGAGGTTTTCCAGAGAATAGAAGCACAGCCCTCTGGGCTGATGACCGAGTAAATGGAGTGTTGCAGCATTACCACCTGGTCCGCCACCGAAATGGCCAGCGCGCCGCCGGAGCCGCCCTCGCCGATGATGGTGGTGATGATGGGCACTTCAAGTTGGGCCATTTCAAAAATATTGCGGCCAATGGCTTCAGACTGACCGCGTTCTTCGGCGTCGATACCGGGGTATGCGCCTGGTGTATCGACAAAGGTGAACACTGGCAGTTTGAATTTTTCGGCCAGCTTCATTAGACGCAACGCTTTGCGATAGCCTTCGGGCTTGCTCATGCCGAAATTACGCAGGCCGCGCTCTTTGGTGTCGCGTCCTTTTTGCTGGCCCAGCACCATGCAGGGTGTGCCGTTAAAGCGGGCCAAGCCGCCGACGATGCTCAGGTCGTCCGCAAAATGCCGATCGCCGTGCAGTTCGATAAAGTGGGTGAAGATTTCGCTGACGTAGTCCAGCGTGTAAGGGCGCTCGGCGTGGCGCGCTATTTTGGTGATTTGCCAGGGCGTGAGATTGCTGTAGATGTCTTTGACCAGCTGCTGGCTTTTTTTGCTGAGCTGCTCGATCTCGGCGGAGATATCCACCGCTGATTCGTTTTGTACATAGCGCAGCTCTTCGATCTTGCCTTCGAGCTCCGCAATCGGTGACTCAAAGTCGAGAAATGTCTTTTTGGCCAATTTCACCCTCCTCCAGGTTGATGCCCCGCCCTGAACCCCAGTTACTCAGTAGTCCACCGGCACCGGGTCGAGCGAGCGCCAAATATACCAAGTTGCTACGCTGCAATAGGGCGCCCATGCGGCGGCCACCTCGCGCGCGTCGCTGCGACTGACCGCTTCACCCGAAAAATAATTGCGGCTGATGCCGTTAATCAGGCCCACATCGTCCAAAGGCAGCACGTTGGGCCGCGTCAGATGGAAGATCAAAAACATTTCCGCGGTCCAGCGCCCGATGCCGCGCACCGCGGTGAGTTCGGTGATGATCTCCTCGTCGGGCAAATCCGTCCATTGGTTTACCCGCAACTGGTGGGTATCAAAATGCACCGCCAGATCCACCAGGTATTCCACCTTGCGGGCGCTGAGGCCCGCTGCACGCATGTCGTCCACCTTGAGCTTGAGCACGCGCTTGGGGGTCATTTGCGGCGCGAGCAGGGCAAAGCGGTCCCAGACGGTCTGTGCCGCCTTGACCGAAATTTGCTGACCCACAATGCTGCGCGCCAGCGTCACAAAGGCGTTACCCCGGGTTTGCAGCGTTGCGTCTTTGAACTGCGGAATCAGTCGCTTTAACACCCGATCTTTTTTCATCAGGTGTTTGCAAGCGTCGTCCCAAAAGTCGGGGCGCAGCAATTGCAGCGCGGGCTGGGCGGCGGTACTCATACCGCTGCGGCTTCCCAGGTGGTGCCCTGGGCTGAATCTTTGAGCACAATGCCCTGCGCCAAAAGTTCGGCGCGAATGGCGTCGGCGCGGGCAAAGTCTCGCCCAACTTTAGCTGACTGCCGCTCGGTGATCAGTGCCTCGATTTGGCTAGTATCCACCGAGTTGCCGGCACGCAAAAACGTTTCGGGAAGCGACTGTAAGAGGCCAAGCACACCGCCCAAAGCGCGCAGTAAAGCGGACAGTTCTGGCGAGCCGCTGCGGTTCACTTCTGAGGCCAGGTCAAACAAAACTGCCACCGCATCAGGCGTGCCAAAGTCCTGGTCCATCGCCGCCTTGAAACGATCCGCGTAGGGCGCAGTCCAATCGATCTGCATCGCGTCGGCTTGGGGTGGTACCGCTTGCAAACAGGTGTACAGGCGCTTGAGCGCAATGCGCGCGTCTTCAATGTGCGCGTCGCTGTAATTGAGTGCGCTGCGGTAATGCGAGCGGACCACAAAAAAGCGCGTGGATTCGGCGTCAAAGCGTGCCAAAATTTCTTGGATGGTGAAAAAATTGCCCAGACTTTTGGACATTTTCTCGTTATCGCGCGTCACAAAACCGTTGTGCATCCAATAGCGCGCCAAAGGCTTGCCGCTGGCCGCCTCACTCTGGGCGATTTCGTTTTCGTGGTGCGGAAAGGGAAGGTCGGCCCCACCGCCGTGAATGTCGATCGACTCACCCAGTAGCTGGCAAGCCATGGCGGAGCACTCGATATGCCAGCCGGGGCGACCGGGCCCATACACGCTGTCCCACTTAGCCTCTTGCGGCTCGGATTCCTTGGCAGCTTTCCACACCACAAAGTCCAGCGGGTCGCGCTTACCTTCATCGACGGCAACGCGCTCGCCGGCACGCAATTGGTCGATGGACTTGCCCGATAACTTGCCGTATCCCTCAAACTTGCGCACCGCAAAGTTCACATCTTGGTTGCTGGCGCGATAGGCATAGCCTTTAGCTTCCAGAGTTTGGATTAAGTTGAGCATTTGCGGCACAAAGTCGGTGGCCCGAGGCTCGTGCGTGGGGCGCTCAACGCCAAGTGCATCAGCATCTCGGTGCAAGTTTTGCACCATGCGATCCGTTAGAGACCTGATGGTTTCGCCGTTGTCGAGCGCACGGCGTATGATTTTGTCGTCGATATCGGTGACATTGCGCACATAAGTAAGCTGGTATCCGCTCGCTTTTAGCCAGCGCTGCACCACGTCAAACGCCAGCATTGAACGCGCATGGCCCAGGTGACAATCGTCATACACCGTCATACCGCAGACGTACATGCGCACGTGGCCGGGCTGTAATGGTGTGAAGTCTTCCAGTTGCCCAGATAAGGTGTTATGAAGTCGCAAGCCCATGGGAAATAAATTAGTCTCTTCGCATTTTGGGGCGGAACAAACAACTTGGTCAAGGTCTGTTGCA
>CAMBFN010000159.1 GCA_945865425.1 Comamonas sp. lk
TCGGCTCTATCCCCTACGGGAAACATTCCATGCACTTAAACGAACTCAAGGCACTGCACGTGTCAGAAGTCCTCAAACAAGCCGAAGAGCTTGAAATCGAAAACACCGGCCGCATGCGCAAGCAAGAGCTGATGTTTGCCATCATCAAAAAGCGGGCCCGTACCGGCGAGCAAATCATTGCCGACGGTGTGCTGGAAATCCTGCCCGACGGCTTTGGCTTTTTGCGCAGCCCCGACACCAGCTACACCGCCAGCACCGACGATATCTATATCAGCCCCAGCCAGGTGCGACGCTTCAACCTGCACACCGGCGACATGATCGAAGGCGAAGTGCGTACGCCCAAAGACGGTGAGCGTTACTTTGCCCTGAACAAGCTGGACAAAGTCAACGGCGGATCGCCCGAGAGCAATAAACACAAAGTCATGTTCGAGAACTTGACGCCACTGTTCCCCAAAGTGCAAATGCGTCTGGAGCAGGACAACAAGAGCGACGAGAACATTACCGGACGCATCATTGACATCATCGCGCCTATCGGCAAAGGCCAGCGCGCCTTGCTGGTAGCACCGCCTAAAAGCGGCAAGACGGTGATGATGCAGCACATTGCGCATGCGATTTCGGCCAATTACCCCGACAGCCACATGATGGTCTTGCTGGTCGATGAGCGCCCCGAAGAGGTGACCGAGATGCAGCGCACGGTGCGCGGCGAAGTGATTGCCTCGACCTTTGACGAACCCGCCTCGCGCCACGTGCATGTGGCCGAAATGGTGATCGAGCGCGCCAAGCGCCTGGTGGAATTGAAAAAAGACGTGGTCATTTTGTTGGACTCGATCACCCGCTTGGCACGCGCCTACAACAACGTGGTGCCCTCCAGCGGCAAGGTGCTGACCGGCGGTGTCGATTCCAATGCCTTGCAACGGCCCAAGCGCTTTTTAGGCGCGGCCCGCAATGTGGAAGAAGGCGGCTCGCTGACCATCATCGCCACGGCGCTGGTCGATACCGGCAGCCGCATGGACGAGGTGATTTTTGAAGAATTCAAAGGTACCGGTAATTCCGAGATTCACCTGGACCGCCGCCTGTACGAAAAACGCGTATTTCCATCCATCCAACTCAACCGCAGCGGCACGCGCCGCGAAGAGTTGCTGCTAGCCCCGGAAATTTTGCAAAAGACCCGCATCCTGCGCCAGTTTTTGTACAACATGGACGAGATCGAGTCCATGGAAATGGTGCTCAAGCAAATGCGCGCCACCAAGACCAATAGCGAATTTTTTGAATTGATGCGCCGCGGCGGCTAAGTCGGCCCGCTATGCTGGTCCAGAAGGGCCTGTAAATTGCTGCGTATTTGCGCTTCGATTTGCTTTTGAAAGCTACCTAGTAAAAAACCTAGTTGTGCGCGCAGTTCAAAACTGTCAGCCCGCACCAACAAGCTGCCCTTGGCACCGGTGCGGCCAAAAACAATCTCATCTTCCAACCTGCCGGGCTTGGACTCGCAAGCCATGCCCCAATCGGCTTGCGCCTGGGCGATCCACACTTGCGCAATTTCGCGGGCCTTTGGCAGGCCCAGCGCATGGGTTTGGCAAATGAACAATTCGGGCATCAGCTGGCGCTAAACGAGTGGCACTTAGTGCAGCTTGACATGCGATTCGGTACGCCGGGTAATGGCACGGGTCAGGGTTTCAAGCGCCACTTTGGTGATGCCGTGCAAGGCCAATTCGTGCATTTTATAGAGCGAGCTATACATCACGCGGGCAATCAAGCCGTCGATGAACAAGCTGCCTTGCATGATACCGCCCATCAAACTGCCGACCGCGCTGTAATCGCCCAAGGAAACGAGCGAACCAAAATCGTGGTAATCGTAGGGCTGCAGTGACTGGCCGCGCATGCGTCGCACGATTTGGCGGCGCAAATGGCTGGCCTGCTGGTGAGCCGCTTGGGCACGCGGCGGGACCATGATTTTTTTTTCCGGCCAAGGGCAGGCGGCGCAATCGCCCATAGCAAATATGTTGTCGTCCCGCGTCGTTTGCAAAGTTTGGTGCACCGCTAACTGGTGAATGCGGTTAGTTTCCAGACCATCGATATTTTGTAAAAACTCTGGTGCTTTGATACCCGCTGCCCAGACCACCAATTCGGCGGGGATGCGGGTGCCATCGGCTAATTCGACATGGTGAGCACCCACACCTGAAACCCGCGCATTGATATGCACTGCAATCCCCAAACCTTCCAGCAACTCATGCGCACCCAGCGATATGCGCGGCGACAAAGCCGGTAGTATGCGGTCTGCCGCTTCAATCAAATGCAGTTTGATATCGCGCTCCGGGTTGATAGTATCCAGGCCAAAGGCCACGACTTCGCGCGTAGTGCGGTGCAGTTGGGCCACCAACTCCACGCCCGTTGCGCCGGCACCGATCACCGCCAGTTGCAATTGCGAAGGACGCAGCGCGTCGCTTTGGGCATGGGCGCGGATGCAGGCATCGAGCATACGGCGGTGAAAGCGCTCCGCGTCGGCCAGAGTTTCTAGTTTGAGCGCATGCTCTTCCACGCCGGGCGTACCAAAATCATTGCTGCGACTGCCCACAGCGATCACCAGGGTGTCATAAGGGATGCTGTGCTGCTGCGTGACCGGCACACCGTCCTCATCAATAAAAGGGGCCACATGCACCAGACGCTGCGCTCTGTCCAGGCCGTTCATTTCACCCAAGCGGTACTTGAAATGGTGCCAATGGGCCTGCGCCAGGTAATTGAGCTCATGGCGCCCCACGTCCATGCTGCCGGCAGCAATTTCGTGCAGCTTGGGCTTCCAGACATGGGTGCGGGCTTTTTCAATCAGTGTCACATCGGCCAGACCTTTGCGAACCAGCGAATCGCCCAAGCTGGTGGCTAGCTCCAAACCCGCTGCACCCCCGCCGACGATAACAATACGATGGGGGGGCAACTTAGGCGTAGAACTCATCGAAGTATTTTAGAAGCTATGTTGACGGCGCTTAGATTACGTAAGCCAAGTCGGCGGCCGCGCGGGCGACAGCCAGCTGGGGCTGCGAGGTCGATAATCAAGTTTTAGCCAGCACAACTCTAGGCGCCAAGCGCCGGTCCATCGCCTTGCGCCCTGCTATGCCCACTTCAGCACCATCGCCCGATTCGCGCACCCATACCGTCATTGTGGTGGGCGCCGGCTTTGCCGGCGTGGGTGCGGCCATTGCCCTACACAAAGCGGGTATCGATTTTTTAATGCTGGAAAAAGCTGCGGAACCCGGTGGCGTGTGGCGCGATAACACTTACCCGGACTGCGCCTGCGATATTCCCTCTAGCTTTTACTCTTACTCATTTGCCCCCAATCCGCGCTGGAGCCGTATGTTTGCGAGGCAGGACGAAATCAAGGACTATTGCGCTAGCACTGTCTCGACATTTGGCCTATTACCTCACTTGCGCTTGAACTGTGAAATGCACAAGGCTAGCTGGAATGAAACCCAAAAACTTTGGCAATTGGACACCTCTGTAGGCCTGTTGCGCGCACGTTTTGTGGTGATGGCCTGCGGGCCCATGCATCTACCGGTGACGCCGGATATCGCCGGCCTAGACAGCTTTGCCGGGACGCACTTTCACTCGGCGCGCTGGCGGCATGACCTGGACTTAGCAGGCAAGCGCATAGCCGTAGTGGGTTCTGGGGCGTCCGCGATTCAGTTCCTGCCCGCAATTGCCCCCAAGGCGGCGCAGCTGACGCTGTTTCAGCGCACCGCACCCTGGGTGTTAGCCAAAATGGATTTGCCTATTTCAGAAAAATGGCAAACCCGGTTCGCGCGCTTTCCCTGGCTGCAAAGCCTGCTGCGGCGCGCTTTGTACCTGCAATTTGAACTGCTTAATTTCAGCCTGAAATTTCCCCGCGCTATCGCCCGCTTGCAAGCGGCGGGTTTAAAAAATATCGCACGCGGCATCAAAGACCCGGCCCTGCAAAAGAAGGTGACACCTAATTTCTCACTTGGTTGCAAACGCATTTTGCAATCGAACACTTGGTACAAAACCCTGGCACAACCCCAGGTACAGGTTTTTTCCGGCATAGCGCGCATCGAAGGCAACAGCCTGGTGTCCGCCAATGGCGAACGCTGCCAGGCCGATGTCATCATTTGGGGAACCGGCTTCGAAGTCGCAGAGCCGCCGGTTGCGCAGGCTATTTTTGGACAATCGGGACAGGCCCTCTCCACCCATTGGAAAGGCTCTGCCAGTGCCTATCTGGGCACCATGC
>CAMBFN010000160.1 GCA_945865425.1 Comamonas sp. lk
AGTCTTCATGAAATCCTACAAATCTTGAGCTTGACCATGTTTGAAACAACCCCAATGAATCAACTACTTACGCCACCCGAGCCCGACAAAAATTCAGAATTTGAGCCTCAACAGCTCTCCCTCCTCTGAAAAACGTTGGGACACTACTGATATGCCAAGTTGTCTTACGACCCGCAAAAAGACTTTGCCCCCATCACCCTGGTCGCCGGGGTGCCCAATGTGATGGTAATGAACGCTGAAAAAGCCAAGGCGCTGGGCATAAACACGGTGCCCGATTTCATCGCCTACGCACGCAAAAACCCCGGTCGGCTCAATATGGCTTCCAGCGGCAACGGTACCTCAATTCACATGGCGGGTGAATTATTCAAGTCTATGACCGGCACCTTTATGACGCATATCCCGTATACCGGATCAGCCCCGGCGCTAATGGGACTAGTGTCTGACCAAGTGGACGTGATGTTCGACAATTTGCCCTCGTCCATGGCCCTGATCAAAGCGGGCAAGCTCAAAGCGTTTGCGGTGACCTCCAACCAGCGTTCGGGCGCGCTGCCGGACATGCCCACCATCGAAGAGGCCGGACCGCTCAAAGGTTTCGAGGCGAGCAGCTGGTTTGGCTTGTTGGCGCCAGCAGGTACGCCGCCGGACATTGTCAAGGCGCTGCAACGCGAAACCGCCAAGGCCCTGAACTCGCCCGCCATCAAAGAAAAACTGCTGGCCCAAGGTGCGATTCCCAGCGGTAATACGCCCGAAGAATTTGCCGCCCTGATTGACGCGGAAATTAAAAAATGGGCGCCAGTGGTAAAAAATTCCGGCGCGCGGGTGGACTAGCCTAGCAATGCACCGGGCGCACGATAACGCGCTACAACATCGGAGAAAAAAATGCTCAAAGGCCTGCACCACAACGCTTACCGTTGCCGCGATTCCGAAGAAACGCGCAAGTTTTACAGCGACTTTTTAGGTCTGCCGCTGGTGCAAGCCTTTCAAATCCATGAAACCAAGAGTGGCCGAGCCACCAAGACCTTGCACGCGTTTTATGAAATGGAAGATGGCTCCTGTTTGGCATTTTTTGAAGCACCGGACATGCCCTTCGAGTTCAAGGAGCAGCATGATTTTGATTTGCATATCGCGCTGGAGGTGAGTCAGCCAGACCTACACGCTATGTTCGCCAAAGGCAAGGCCACGGGCAGGGAGACGCGTGGCATTTCGGACCACGGCTTTATCGATTCGATTTATTTCCGCGACCCCAACGGCTATGTGGTCGAGCTCACCGCCAAGCGCGCCGGGCATGATGCCTATGTGCGAGCGGCGCGCGCATCGGCGCAGCAAGCATTAGCGCAATGGCAGGCACAAAAGACTGCGCCTGCGGCCAAAGACGCTTTAGTTCAGCGCGTCTTTGAGGGCTTTGCCCGGACGAAAGCGCGGCGCCTTGGAGGCTTTGATTTTTAGCGCCACACCCGTTTTTGGGTTGCGCCCGACGCGTGCTTTGCGCTTGGTCACGCCAAAGGAGCCAAAGCCCACCAAACTCACGGTACCGCCTTTTTTTAGTGTCTTGGTCACTGCCTCAATCATGCTGGCCAAGGCGCGCCCAGCAGCGGCTTTGGAGATATCGGACTTGGCGGACATGTACTCAATGAGTTCGGTTTTATTCACGGCTTAGCTCCTTGGTTTTTGGTAGAAGGGAAAATTTATTCTAGTCCAGCATGGGCGTTTTGGGGCATCTTTGGGCGACCAATTTAGCGCCTTTTTTGCCTCTTGCCCATTGGCGCTGGAATTCATGCTGGCGCAGCTTGGCACGCTGGTGTGTCCAGGCATTTTCAGCCCGCCAGCCCGTTTACACTGCAAGCCCCCCGGGGCTTGACTTGCGCGTAGGCACTCTGGCAGGAATTCCACCGTATCCCTAGACACAGCACATTTCCAACATGCAACATAACCCGGTCCGGGGCATTATTTACCTTTGTATGGGGGTGCTGGTTTTCTCCTTGCAAGACGCCATCATCAAGCAGGTCAGCGACAGCTACGCCTTGACCGAAGTGGTATTCATACGATCCTGTGTAGCGGCGCCTATTTTGTTGGCATTGGTATGGCGTGAGTCGGGCTGGCGTTCCTTATTTGCCTCCCATCTGGATACGCTGGTGCTGCGCGCGATGGTCATGTTCGGCGCCTACGCGGCCTATTACATGGCCTTCCCGGCTTTACCGTTGGCTGATGCCGTCGCCCTGTATTTCACCGTGCCCTTGTTCGTGACTGCGCTGGCCGGTCCGATGCTGGGCGAGCGCAATGGCTGGCCGGTTTGGGCTGCGGTAGTGCTGGGTTTTGTCGGTGTGATGGTCATGCTGCAACCGGGTACCGGCTTGTTCAATCCGGCCGCTTTGCTGTCCCTGCTGGCGGCGGCGTTTTACGGCCTGGCCATGCTGCTGGCGCGCAAGCATGGCTCTAGCCTGTCTGCGGCGGTAATGGGTTTTTACCAGAACGCGGTATTTTTGGTGGGGGCCGGACTGGTTGCCTTGCTGCTGCACTTGTTGGGCATAGAGCATGCGGTGCACCCCAGCATTGCCTTTGTGGTTCGGCCGTGGACGGTGCCCACTTTATTTGACGGTTTGATGATTGGCTTGTGCGGGGTCGTGGCCTCGATCGGCATCATGTTGCTGACCAGTGCCTACCGGGTGGCGCGGGCCAGCACGGTGACGCCTTTTGAGTACACCGGCATCTTGTGGGCGCCGCTGTGGGGATTTTTGTTTTTTAATGAAGTGCCGCGCGCCACCACGGTAGCAGGCGCCGCCGTGATTGTGGTGGCCGGACTGATCGCTCTGCGCATGGCCAAGTCCGACGCTTCGCTTGACGGCCCATCCGATGCCGACCTGGGACCTCTATCCCCAGCCCAAGCCGCAGGCGATGCGGCCATCAGTGCAAAGTGAAGCCCTTATGGTGCCAGACATAAATTACGCCGCATCAGACCTGCAACGCGAAAATGCAGACAGCCTGCCCGGGCTGACCCTGCTGCAGTTCGGCACCAACTGGTGTGGCCATTGCCAAAACGCCCAGGCGCTGATTGAGTCGGTGATGGCCTCCCGCCCAAATGTTGCACGCTATTGGATTGAAGACGGCACGGGCCGACCTCTGGGCCGCACCTACCGCATTAAACAATGGCCTACGCTGGTGCTATTGCGCGATGGGCAGGAAGTAGGGCGCTTGGTGCGCCCGCAAGACGCGACGCAGTTGCTCGGCTTGCTCAAAGCTGCAAACTCCTAGGCGCGCGCTGTCCTAGCTTGCAACGGCCTGCCGTCTGAGAGGCTTGGCCACCCGCTTTACCGCGCGTTGGTACAAACGTAATTGAACTGCGCAATATCCAGTTCGCCGTTGGGTACCGGAAAGTAGTCTGGTACCGACGTGAAGGTATAGAGCGGATCGCCTTTGCCCAACTTGCCCGCCATGATGACTGTCTTGTCGGTGCGGTGCATGCCTTTGCTGCAGTCAAAATTCTTCAGCTCTTTGATGGAATTAAAGTCTACCCAAGCAACAGGCGGTGGGAAGCGTTTTTTTTGCGTTTTCGCGTAGTCGCCCATGATCCAGGCGCTCGCGATATTGCCACTGCGCCGCATGGACTGCGGGTCCACGTACATAGTGAAGTCGGGCGATTTGCCAATGGCAACCCAATCGGCCCAAGCGCTGCTGGTGGCCAGCATAAATAGTAGTGCTAATCGCAGCATGGTCCAACTCCTGGCCATAAAAGACGGCCTGATCTTTCTGGGTTACTGTTAAGACGCGCTGCGTTCGCGCAGCGCGTCGCGATGATTCAAGCTATGGCTTACTTCAAAATATCGCCGATACACAGGTACTTAATCTCCACGTAGTCGTCGATACCAAAATGCGATCCTTCGCGGCCCAGTCCGGACTGCTTGACGCCGCCAAAGGGCACATGTTCGGTGGCCAATATACCGACGTTAATCCCAACCATTCCGTATTCAAGGGCTTCGGCCACGCGGTAGATGCGGCCAATGTCGCGGCTGTAGAAATAGCTGGCCAGGCCAAATTCAGTTTTGTTGGCCGC
>CAMBFN010000161.1 GCA_945865425.1 Comamonas sp. lk
GCACACCTGGTTGATACGGCGGTACAGGTTCTGCCCGTCGGCCTGGCTGTTGACCGCATTGGGCACGATGTAGATTTCGTTCAGGTCGTAATCCTGGATCAAGACTTTGATGGTTCCGTAGGCGTCGGCAATCGAGGACGGATCGTCCCGTACGACGATATAACGGCGCTGGCAGGCGCCCATAAAGGTCAGGACGGTGGGGGAAATGCCAGCGGCCATGTCCACGATCAGGTAGTCGATTTCGTCTTCCAGGGCGCTAAAGGACTGCACGATGCGCGAGGCCTGCACCCGGGTGAGCGAGGCCAGCTCTTTCACGCCAGAGGCGCCTGGCACCAACATGACGCCGTGGCGCGAGGTGACAATAATTTCCTGCAAAGTCTTTTGCCCACTCATAAAGTGGCTCAAATTGAAGGGGCAGACGCAGCCCAGAGCGATTTGGGCGTTAGCCAGGCCCATATCGGCATCAAACAACATGACGCGGTGACCCATCATGCGCAGGGCAATCGCCAAATTCACGGCCACGGTTGTTTTACCGACGCCGCCTTTGCCACTAGCGATGCCGATCACCTCAGTACGAGCAGTTTTAGTCATTCTTTTCTAGCGATATTCTCAATTGAAGGGCCCGCGCATACCCCGGGGGCTGGCAGGCGAAAACAGGCGTGGCGAAGGCGGCGGCAATTTCACCGAGAGGGGTTTAGAAACCTGGATCGGGGCGATGGCTGTAATCGGGCCAATGGTCTCGGGCGCCCGCGAAAGCTGGGCAAGGGCCATTTCTACCAACGAAGCTGCACTCAAATCCCGCCTCAAAGCCCCCAACTGGGCTCCATCGCTCGCTGCGGATAGCGGCAGAAAATTATCGCAGAGAAACTCGACCAGGGGCCAGGGCTGGACAGATTCATCCAATTTGCTCACCATCAAACTATTCCAGCGGATGCCCGCGCTGCGTAAGGCGCGGCGCAAAGTGGCACTGGAGGCGTCGGCCGCCACCAGGGCGTGGGTGGAGCAGGTCGGGCATACCGCCTGGATTTCCATGACCCGTTCGGCCATGTGGGTACCGCAGGTGTCTATCAGCACCAGGCTGCGACCGCCCAACTGGGCCAGCAGCGTGCTCAAGGCGGCGCCGCTGTCGGCACGGAAACACTCAATACCTGCTTGATTGGCCAAGGCCTGGGTCTGGGCCCAGGCGCCCACCCGCTCGTCGCGGTAGCTGATGACGGCGACTCTAGACGCCGCCTGTTGGGCAGCGGCCTCGCGCGCCAGGCGCAGCACCATCGTGGTTTTACCAGCGCCTGAGGGGCCGGCAATCACATGAATACCCGCCTGGGGCAGTTCCATACTAGGGCGGTGCGAGACCTGCTCGAGTTGGTTACGCACCGCCATCAGGGCTTCGTGCTCGCTGCGCATGTCTTTCACGGTATCCAAAAGCAAAGTGCGCAGACCGCCGGGCATGCCTGCACGGGTAAAGGAAGCTATCAGTTCCTCCACTTCGGGGGACATGTGCTGCCCGTGGTTCCAGGCCGGGGCTTGCTGCGTCTGCTGAAACTCACGGCGCAAAGCGGCCAATTCCTCGCGGATCAAATCCATCATTTCACGGCTGGCGAAGTCCTCGCTCTGGGGGACTTTGCGTTGCACCAGCGAGAAGGATTGGGCTGGCGCGGGTGTTTTGGCTACGCTGGCCTGCCCTCTGGGCTGGGTCTGTGCCTGCGCGAAATGGCGTTTGAAATCGGTACCGGCTTCGCTGGGCTTGGCAGCCATCACCGGCTCAGGGGATTCTTCGATATCGATGGCCACCACCAACTCGGTTTGTCCGCCGACCATGTGGTTAGATATCACCAGGACGTTACGCCCGTACAAGGCCATAGCCTTTTCGGTGGCACTTTTGGTGTCGTGGGCCAGTATGCGTTTGAGTTCCATGGTACTTGTTCCGCAATAAATAATAAGAGGGGGTCAGGACGATGCCAAGGGATCAGGCCTGCTGGCTGTCCGCACTGACGGTGTGAATGACCTGAATCGATTGGTCATCCGGGATTTCTGCATACGATAAAACCACCATTTCGCTCACGCGATGGCGCACGGCTTTGGCCAGCCAGGGGCGAATCGCCGGGGAGACGACCAGCACGGCGGCGTTGCCAAGCTCTTCGACTTCTTTGGAGCCCTGGCGCAAGGCGGCAAACAGGCGCTCGGCCAGGCCGGGTTCCATCACGACGTTTTGGTTTTGGCTCTGCTGTTGCAGCACGTTGTGCAGCAATTGCTCCAGGCCCGGATCCAGCGTCATGACCGAGAGCGTTTCTTTTTCGTCGAGCAGGTTTTGCACAATCATGCGGCCCAGACGGGGGCGCAGCAAGGCGGTGAGCTGCTCGGGCTCTTGGGTGCGACCGCTGACTTCGGACAGAGTTTCCACAATCGTGCGCATGTCGCGGATCGACACCGAGTCGTTGAGTAAACCTTGCAAGGTGCGGGTGAGCACACCCAAAGACAGCTTGGAGGGCACCAAGTCTTCCACCAGCTTGGGCGACTTGGCGGTCAGCTTGTCAAGAAGTTGCTGCACTTCGTCGTGGCTGAGCAGATCGGCTGCGTTATCGCGCAATACTTTATTCAAATGGGTGGCCACGGCAGTAGCCGAATCGACCACGGTATAGCCCAGGGCCCGGGCATGGTCGCGCTGCGAAGGCTCAATCCACACCGCGTCCAAGCCGAAGGCCGGTTCGGTGGTGGGCGTGCCCTCCAAATTGCCGTAAACCTGGCCGGGATTGATCGCCATTTCGCGACCGACTTTGACTTTGCCGCGCCCGCGCACCACGCCTTTGAGCACGATGTGGTAGCTGTCCGGGTCGATGCTCAAGGCATCGCGGATACGCACCGGCTGGATCAAAAAGCCCAGTTCGGCAGACAATTTTTTGCGCACGCCTTTCACGCGTGTCATCAACTGGCCGCCCGTCTCGGCATTGACCAGCGGTATCAGTCCGTAACCGATTTCCAGGCCTACCAGGTCCACCTGGTCCAGGTCTTCCCAATCGAGTTCCTTGGGTTGCTCGGCGGCGGCAACGGCGGCGGCTTCCGCCACTTTTTCGGGGGAGTCGGCGGCAGCCTCGCGGCGCAACAGTATCCAACCCAGACCGGCAGTAGCAGCGGACAAAAAGATAAACACCAGGTGCGGCATACCAGGCACTACACCGAGCACCGCCATGATGATGGAGGTGACAAACAAAGCGGTCGGATTGCCCAACTGGCTGGACGCCTGTTCGGTCATGGACTCGGTGGTCGTCACCCGCGTCACCACAATAGCCGTTGCCAGCGATAGCAACAAGGCAGGAACCTGGGCGACCAGGCCGTCACCGATGGTGAGCAGGGAATAGATACGGGCAGCTTCGCCCATGGATAAGCCATGCTGGCCTACCCCAATGGCAAAACCGCCCACCAGGTTGATGATCAAAATCAAAAGCGCGGCAATGGCGTCACCGCTGACAAACTTAGATGCACCGTCCATGGAGCCGAAAAAGTCCGACTCTTGGGTGAGTTCGGCCCGCCGCGCGCGGGCCGTGTCCTGATCGATCACACCCGCGTTAAGGTCTGCATCAATCGCCATTTGCTTACCGGGCATCGCGTCCAGGGTAAAGCGGGCATTGACCTCGGATACGCGTCCGGCGCCTTTGGTCACCACAAAGAAATTCACGATCATCAAGATGATAAAAATGATGAAGCCCACGACGTAATTGCCGCCGATGACAAACTCTCCGAAGGCAGCCACCACCTTGCCGGCCGCATCATGGCCCTCATGGCCGTTGACCAAAATCACCCGGGTAGAGGCCACATTGAGCGCCAGGCGCAGCATGGTGGCAAACAGCAGCACCGAGGGGAAGGAGGAAAATTCCAGCGGCTTGCGCACTTTGATCGCAATCATGATGATCAAGAGCGCCGACGCTATATTGAAGGTGAACAGCACGTCCAACGCCATGGGAGGCAGGGGAATGACCAACATACCCATGATCAACAAAAC
>CAMBFN010000162.1 GCA_945865425.1 Comamonas sp. lk
GCCAATGGCATGCCCGAGCTGCACAAACTCACGCCCCCCTTGGCGATCTTGCAAAACAAAGGCTTTGCAGTAGCGCTGGTGACCGACGGGCGCATGAGTGGCGCGTCGGGCAATGTGCCTGCCGCCATCCACGTATCGCCCGAGGCCGCAGCCGGTGGCCCCCTTGCCAAGCTGCAAGACGGCGACATCATTCGCGTGGACGCCGTCAGCGGCAGCTTAGACGTGCTGGTGGACGCAGCACAATGGGCCGCCCGGCCCACCGCTACCATCCCCGCCGCGCTGCAAGCAGCCAATGGCCTGGGCATGGGGCGCGAACTGTTTGCCGGCATGCGGCGCAATGCGCTGGCGGCCGAGCAGGGCGCTTGCAGTTGGCTTTAATTTTTATGGGATACGACCATGACGCACAGTGCCTTAACTTCCTTGCAAGTGATGCAAGACGCGCCGGTGATTCCGGTCATTGTGCTCAACGATGTGGCCCACGCCGTGCCGATGGCGCGCGCATTGGTCCAAGGCGGCATCCGCATGTTAGAAGTGACCCTGCGCACGCCGCAAGCCCTGGCCTGCATCGAAGCCATTGCCAAGGCCGTACCCGAAGCGGTAGTGGGCGCAGGCACTCTGCGCTCCAAAGCCGATGCGCAGTCGGCATCGAATGCGGGCGCGCGCTTTGCGGTCAGCCCCGGCTACACCAGCGCGCTAGGCGCAGCCTGTCGCGACCTGGGCCTGCCCCTGCTGCCCGGCGTGGCCACCGGCGGCGAAATCATGGCCGCGCAGGAAGATGGTTTTAACGCCCTGAAGTTTTTCCCCGCCCTGCAAGCCGGTGGCAGCGCCATGCTCAAGGCCTGGAGCGGGCCGTTCTTTGACGTGAAGTTTTGCCCCACCGGCGGCATCAGCCTGCAAAACGCCCCCGAATTCCTGGCCCTGCCCAATGTACTCTGCGTCGGCGGTTCCTGGTTGGTGCCCGCCGACGCCTTGGCGCAGGGCGACTGGGCACGCATTACCTATCTGGCGCGCGAGGCTGTGGCCTTGCGGCGCGGCAACTAGCGCATTTGCGTTTTTTCGTGTCGTCCATAGGGCTAGCTTGAGCCTCGGTAGCGCCTAACTTGAATCGCTTGATGGTGCAATGATTGCACTATACTCGTACCCATGCCGACCTTGCAGCGTTTTCCCGATTGCCGTGTCTTGATCTACTTTGGCGACCATCCGCCCCCGTATGTGCATGTTGTCAAGGGCGATGGTCGGGACGCCATAGTGGAGATTGAAACCCTGCGCGTAATCGGTAAATTAGCAAGTAGGGAGATGCGCGAAGCGCTGCAGTGGATGGCGACGCAGCAGGCCTTTCTATTGAAAGAGTGGACGATGTACAACCCATGACCGACTTTTTTTCTCCCAAAATTCAATCGGTAAGCGCATTGGCACCTTATCGCTTGCGAACCAGATGGAGCACGGGCGAAATTTTAGAAGTGGACATCACCCATGTGATGGACAGGCCAGCCTTTGCAGAAATTAAAAAGCCTGATGTCTTTGCAAAGGTACACACCGACGGCTTGAGCATCGAATGGTTTGACACCGAGCTTGGAGCTGACAATGTGTATGCCTGGGCCAAAGAGCAGGCCGATGAAGTCAGCCATGAAATGTTTGGCGCTTGGATGCTGCGTAATAAGTTGTCACTCTCTGGCGCAGCCGACGCCTTGGGAATCAGCCGCCGGATGGTCAGCTACTACCGAACCGCGAGCAAGGCGATTCCCAGAGCCATTTGGCTTGCCTGCCTGGGATGGGAAGTTACCCGACCAAGCTTAAAAACTTTGCCACACCGACTCCCTTCCGCAAAGGATTACGCGCGGGCGCATGCCTAGCTAAATTTCGCAAATCTCCTTTCCGCAAAAAGACAATGCTCCTATGCAATTAGAGTCTGAACGGTTGCGGTTCCGTGAATTGCAGGCTTCAGATGCCGATAGCATGTTCGCGCTCTATTCCGATCCGCAGGTGCTCAGGTATGTGGGCGAAAAACCGCTTCAGCATGTGGACCAGGTGCGTGAAGTCATCGAAGACATTAGGCGCCAATACCAGGATTTCGGCGTTGGGCGCTTGGCAACAATTCTGAAAAGTACCAACGAGTTCATCGGCTGGGCAGGATTGAAGTACATCGCAGAACTCAAGGGACGCAAAGATAATTACGACCTGGGTTATCGCTTCTTGCGGCGGCATTGGGGTAAGGGCTATGGCACGGAGTCAGCTAAAGCATTCGTAGCGTTTGGCTTTAATGAAATGCAGCTTGCCCGCATGAGTGGATATGCCGATGTTGCGCATCTCGCGTCAATAAACGTCCTTGAAAAGTGCGGACTGCAATTTACCAATACATTCATGGATGATGGTGATTTGTGTGCATGGTATGAAATCGAGAACCCAGGCTTGCAGGTCAAGGGATAGCTCAATTCACAGCACCCGTGCCAGCCGCAAACCGTCCAACACCGCCGCATGCGTATTGCGCGCCGCCACCGCGTCGCCGACGCGAAATAGCTGAAACGTTCCTGCAGGGTTGGGCCGCAAGGTTTGTGCTTGCAACGCCGTTAGCGCCGCGTAATCCGCCGCGCCCAGGTTACTGGAATGCGGTTTGAGTGCAAAGTACAAATCGTCTAGCGGTAGCGTGCCGTGATTCACGATCACCTGGTCCACGATACTTTCTTTGCGCACACCGCCATAGTCGCTGCCCACGACAGCCTTCAGACCCTCAGCGCAGCGCTCCACCGATAGCAGCCGGAAAGTCACGGTAAATGTCACGTCGAGTTTTTGCAGGCTGCGCATATAGGGCACCAGGTTCATCGCCATGACCTCGGGCGCGAAGCTGCGGTCGGGCGTCATGATCTCCAGCCGCGCGCCGCTTTTGGCGATGATTTCGGCAGCTTGCAGTGCAGGGTGGTCGCCAGCGTCGTCAAACAGCAACACGTTTTTTCCCGGCGCCACTTCGCCACTCAGGATGTCCCAGGTGGAGACCACCAATTCGTTACCGCCTTGGAGCACCTCGGTGTGCGGCATGCCGCCGGTGGCGATGATGACGACGTCAGCTTTTTCGGCCAGGACCGTGGCTTCGTCGGCCAGGGTGTTAAAGCGGAAAATCACGCCCCGTTCTTCGCAGCGCGCCATGCGCCAGTCGATGATGCTTAGCATTTCCCGCCGGCGTGGGCTTACCGCTGTGAGGCGGATTTGTCCGCCGGGCTTGGGCGCGGCTTCGAGTACCGTCACCGCATGCCCGCGCTCTGCGCTCACGCGCGCTGCCTCCAGACCCGCAGGCCCGGCGCCAACAATCAGCACTTTGCGCTTTGCAGGCGCGGGCTCAATCGCGTGTGGCAGCGTGAGTTCGCGCCCGGTGGACGGGTTGTGGATGCAATAGGCTTCGCCACCGGCATAAATGCGGTCCAGACAAAAGTTACCGCCCACACAAGGGCGGATGGTGTCTTCACGGCCTTCCATGATTTTGCGCATGATGTGCGGATCTGCCATGTGCGCGCGCGTCATGCCCACCATGTCCAGCTTGCCGCTGGCAATGGCGTGGCGCGCCGTGTTCACGTCTTGAATCTTGGCGGCGTGGAAGATGGGCACGTTTACGTGATCGCGCAAGCTGCCGGCAAAGTCCAGGTGCGGCGCGCTGGCCATGCCTTGCACGGGTATCACATCGGTAAGGCCCGCATCGGTGTCGATATGGCCGCGGATGATGTTCAAAAAATCCACCATGCCCGAGTTGGCCAGGTAGCGCGCAATGCCTATGCCATCTTCCGCGCTGATGCCGCCGGGCCGCACTTCGTCGGCCACGCCGCGCACGCCCAAAATGAACTCTGGCCCCACGCGCTTGCGGATGGCGCGCACCACTTCCATGGCAAAGCGCACGCGGTTTTCTAAAACGCCGCCAAAAGGTGCGTCCAGCGTGTTGGTCGAGGGCGACCAGAACTGATCGATCAAATGCCCGTAGGCCTCCAGCTCCAGGCCATCGACCCCGGCGGC
>CAMBFN010000163.1 GCA_945865425.1 Comamonas sp. lk
AGTAATGATCACCGCCGACCTGCCCGGCATGGCCAAACCGGGCCAGCGCATCGACATCAATGTATCGGCCATAGGCGCGGCTTCCAGCCTGCGCGGGGGCAACCTGCTGCTCACGAGCTTGCGCGGTGTAGATGGGCAGATTTACGCCCTGGCCCAAGGCGCGCTGACCTCCACCGGCATAGACGCAGGTGGCGCGGGCTCCAAGGTAGCGATTGGCGTGACCACCTCGGCGCGCATCCCTGGCGGTGCCACGGTAGAGCGCGTGGTGCCTAATTCTTTTGACAAGTCGGACAACGTGCTGCTGAACCTGCGCGAAAGCGACTTCACCACCGCCAACAGCATCATGCAGGCGATCAATGCCAAATTTGGCGCCGATGTGGCCAATGCGCTCGATGGTGTTTCCATCGTCGTGCGCGCGCCCATGGACATCAGCCAGCGGGTCTCGTTTATGAGCATGATCGAAAACATCGATGTGCAACCGGGTGAGCCCCCTGCCCGCGTGGTCGTCAACGCACGCACCGGCACGGTGGTAATCAGCCGCAATGTCAAAGTCACAGCCGCTGCGGTCACGCACGGCACTATCACCGTGTCGGTCGCCATGACCAACGAGGTATCGCAGCCCGGCGCCTTTTCGGGCGGTACGACCCAGGGTGTGCAAAACGCCGAGATCAATGTGGGCGAGCCCAACAAGCCTATGTTTTTGTTCCAGCCCGGCGTGGACCTGCGCCAGATCGTCGATGCGGTGAACCAGGTGGGCGCTACGCCCTCAGCCCTGATCGCGATTTTGGAAGCCCTGAAAAGCTCGGGCAGCCTGCGCGCCGAATTGCTGGTTATCTGATCAACGCCCCTTAGCCCCTTAGACACTTACAAGACTGCCCTGCCCCATGGACCCGCTTACCAATGCCATGCCCCCGTCGGCTGCTGCCGTCACCGGCTCCTACCTGGACTTTGGCGGTCTGGGCAAGCTCAAGGGCCAGGCGCGCACCGACGCCAAGGCTGCTACCCGCGAGACGGCGCAGCAGTTTGAGGCCATGTTTTTGCAGATGATGATGAAGACCATGCGCGATGCGGTGCCCAAGAGCGGCATGAATGAATCGCAAGCCGAAGAAACCTTTCAGGGCATGTTTGACAAGGAAGTCTCTCTGTCCATGGCCAAGCGCAATGCCCTGGGACTGGCCGACATGCTGGTCAAGCACATGCCCGACCCGAACGCCACCCAGCCCAGCACCGCACAAATGCTCAAGGCGCGCGAACCGAAGGCAATACCTTTGCAAGCGCCGCCTGCTAGCCCGATGGCCTTGCAGGCCGCTGCGCCCACGCTGGCGCCTTTACCCAAAGCACCTGGCGCCATACCGCTCACCGGTGTTTCGGCGGCCTCGCCCTCAGGCCTGGCGGTCACCGACAGCCAAAGCACTGACGGAGCCAAGCCATGACCGATATGGCCGGCATTGCCGGAAACGCGGTCTCGGTTTACCAACAGGCGCTGACCACCGTCAGTAACAACATCGCCAACGTGTCGACGGAAGGCTATTCGCGCCAGGACGTCTCGCTGTCCGCCTTGCCGGTAACCAAGTACGGCGCTGCCTTTCTCGGCTCTGGCGTGGGATTGGACCGTATCAAGCGCCAGTACGACGCCTTTGTCGAATCCAATTTACGCAACACCACCAGCGACCTGGAGGCCCAAGGCCCGATGGTGAACTACGCAAACCGCGTGGTCGATGTGTTGGGCAGCTCCACCATGGGCCTCAATACGGCCTTTGATGCATTTTTCGCATCGGCGCGTAACCTTTCCGGAGACCCCGCGTCCACCGTGCTGCGCAGTGGCTTTATCCGTGACTCGCAGGGCGTTGCCGACCGCTTTGGCCAGCTTTCGTCGCAGCTGGACTTGGTGCAAGAGCAAACGCAGCAGGATTTGGAAAGCTCGATCAATCAAATCAATACGCTGACAGATCAAATTGCCAAAGTCAATACCCAATTGGCTAAGCAAAAAATTGAGGCCGGTCAGCCGCCAGATCTACTGGACCAGCGCGATTTATTGCTTAAACAGCTATCAGTATTCACACGCATCAACACCCGGTTTGAGGTCAATGGCATTGTGACGGTTAGCGCCGGGCCCACCATCAATGCAGACGTGTTGGTGAATAATCAAAAGTCTTTCATGATCCAGGCCAATTTTGATTCGGCCTCGACGGAAAAAGTGGCACTGGTGTTGGACCCCTACGGCAACCCCAGCTCGCTTAGCAGGATCACCAGCGGCTCACTTTCGGGCATTTTGGCCTTTAGGGCGCAAGTGTTGGGGGGCTCGCGCACTGCGCTGGACGGCCTAGCACAAACCTTTGCCAATGAAGTGAACAAGATCCACGAGGAGGGTGTTGACGGCTACGGCAAGGCCGGGCAGGCCATGTTTACTTTTGACCCCAAGGCCACTAACCTGGCCGGCGGCATGCAGGTAACTTTCGATGATCCGCTGATGGTCGCAGCAGGCGCCCAATTCAGGGTGGTCGAAGGAGAAAAAAATCCCAGCGGTACCAATGCCAAGGTCGCCTATGACCTGAGTCCGGCAGCCAGCACCGGCAACAATGCAGCGACCGCTGTAGCCGGGCCGCCGGCCCTGCAAACGGTATTGCTCAACAACGCCAGCGTAGGCATTGCAAAACAAATCAACGTCAGCTCCAGTATGGGCGTGACCAGCGTGGCTGCGGTGAACCTGGGCCTGCAAGATGTCAGTGTGTATTTGGACAATATGCAGCCCGGGCAGCAACTGCAAATCTACACGCGCGACGGCAGGCACCTGATGGGTTCTAGCGACATCAGCGCGCTGGCCGAGGACAACCTGGTCAAACAGGAAAACGGCTTTGCGCAAGGCGCCACCCTGAGTGACGAATACCTTAACAAATCGGGCATCTCAGCCGATGGCACACAAGTCCTTGGCTACAAGGGCATGAATATTTTCTATGGCGCGCAGGCAAAAGTGCCGGCAGAACCGATCTTGGACAGTCAAGATGCGGTGACCGGATACAACTATCTGCCCGCCGTATTGAGCGGAAACCGCATCGCCACCCTGACGAAAAACACGATGCCGCCCCCGCCCAACGGCTCCTTCCCGGAAGGCTCGTTCACGCTTAATGGGCACGACCTGGGGAATTTGACCCCCCCCGGCGATGGCACTGCGCTGCAATCATCTGCCGTCGCGCAATGGGTTAACCAATCCACTGCGCTCACCGGCGTAACTGCCAAGGCTAGCAATGTCATTGTGATCAAACCCCAAGATATCCGCTTTGGTATGCCGCTCTATATCCAAGGGCAGGCCGTGCAAACCAAGAATACGGATACGCCCGCAGCGCTGGCCAAAGCCATCAACCAAGCGAACGCAGGCGTGGAAGCAGTAGTCAATTCGACGGGCGAATTGATTATTACCAACAACGTGAAGTCCAATGATATTTCGATCAATATCAGCCAGCTACCTCTGAATAATGGCTTGGCCGGTCTGCCGCTTTTTATCAAGGATGGCAGCACATGGAAGCCAATCGACACCGCATCGGTCACGACGCCCGAAGAATTGGTTGCGGCAATCAATGCTGAAAACGTTGGAGTCCAAGCCCGCTTGAACGGGTTTGATCTGGTCATCAGCAGAACGGCCAGCCGAGCCGGTGAGGACATCAGTATTTCAACCGAGGCCAGCGACGCCCCACAAACCAACTCGACCACCGCCTTGGGTATTGCGCCACGAACTTTCAAAGTGGCTAAGGCAGGCGACGACATCAGTGTCTCGGCCACGCTGTCCGACAACCCCGGCCTCACCTCGATCACTGCCTTGGGCATCAGTTCCACCACCTTCCATGGCAAGGTGGACTTGATTAAGCCAGCCATTGACGCGGTAACTATAGAAACCTCGAAAAT
>CAMBFN010000164.1 GCA_945865425.1 Comamonas sp. lk
CTCGCGATGACACACCGATAAAGCGCTTCCCTGCTGTCTGTAGCGGTGAAGCGTCAAAGCATTTTCTGGCCGTATCAAGCGGCTTTGTTGCCCAAGGCTTGCAGCAGTTCGCCTGATTCGTACATCTCCATCATGATGTCCGAGCCGCCGATGAATTCGCCTTTGATATACAGCTGCGGGATGGTGGGCCACTTGCTGTATTCCTTGATGCCCTGGCGGATTTCTTCGTCTTCGAGCACATTGACGGTGGTCAGCGCCTTGGTATCCACGCCGCTGGCTTTCAGAAGCTGGATAGCCCGGCCCGAAAAACCGCATTGCGGAAAATTGGCATTGCCCTTCATAAACAGAACCACTTCGTGGCCTTTAACCAGGCTGTCGATGCGTTGCTGGGTGTCGCTCATGGGGAAAATCCTTTGTGGCAAAAGTTGCAGTATGGGCCTGATTATTTCACCTTTGCGCCCGGCGCGGCTGCCTGTGGCGGCGGAGCCGGGGAAGGGGGCGGGGTTTTTCCGATAATAGGGCCCGTTTTAGCCCTTCAAAATACTCTTTACTCTCATGAAAATCAGCCAAGACAGCGCCGTCACCCTGCATTACCAAGTCGCAACTCTTCAAGGCAAAGTCCTTGAGCAAAGCAAAGACCCCATCGCCTACCTGCACGGCGGCTACGGCAACATCTTCCCCAAAGTGGAAGCGGCCCTGCTGGGCCAGGAGGCGGGCTACCGCGTCACCCTTGATTTATCGGTGCCCGACGCCTTTGGCGAGCGCGACGAGTCGCTGCTGCAAACCATCCCTAAAACCCAGTTCCCGCCCGGCGTCAAAGTCGGCGGCCAGTTGGAGGGGCGCGACGCCAACGGCCAGGCACGCGCTTTTACGGTCGTCAAAATCAAGGGGGACCAAGTTATTCTGGACGCTAACCACCCCCTGGCCGGTCAGGCCTTGCGCTTTAGCGCGCAGGTGCTGGGCGTGCGCGCCGCCTCGGAAGAAGAGATTGCCCATCGCCATGTGCACGGGGCGCATGGGCATCAGCACTAATAGTGCTTTCTTCTAATTATTGGCATTAAATAGCTGAATAATGTCAATTCAAGATATACAAATCTAATATTTAGATTTATCTCGCAAAATTCGCAATCCCCTGCGCGCGGTATCGGGCTAACATAGGGTTTAGATCTCGCTGTCAAACGCCTTTTTGTTACCCCAAGGAACCCATGCTCTCGCAACCCGCTACCAAGTACCGCGCTTTTCCCGCCATTGACCTGCCCGACCGGCAGTGGCCGGGCCGCACCATCACGCATCCGCCCATCTGGATGAGCACGGATTTGCGTGACGGCAACCAGTCGCTGTTCGAGCCCATGAACCTAGAGCGCAAGCTGCGCATGTTCCGCACCGTATGCGAAGTAGGTTTCAAGGAAATCGAGGTGGGCTTTCCCAGCGCTTCGCAAACCGATTTCGACTTTGTGCGCAAGCTGGTCGATGACCAACTGGTGCCCGAGGATGTGACCATCGAAGTGCTGACCCAGGCGCGCGAGCACCTGATCCGGCGTACTTTCGAGTCGGTGGTCGGCGCGCGCCGCGTCATCATGCACGTCTATAACGCGACTGCGCCCTTGTTTCGGGATGTGGTCTTTAATATGAGCAAGGCTGAGGTGGTGCAATTGGCCATCGAGTCGGTGACCTTGATCAAGGAACTGGCCCAGGCGCATCCCCAAACCGAATGGGTGCTGCAATACAGCCCGGAACTCTTTACTTCTACTGAGCTGGAGTTCGCCAAAGAGGTGTGCGACGCGGTGACCGAAGTCTGGGGCGCCACGCCGGACAATAAAGTCATCCTCAATCTGCCCGCCACCGTGGAAGTGGCCACGCCCAATATCTATGCCGACCAGATCGAGTGGATGCACCGCAATGTGGCGCGGCGCGATAGCGTCATCATCAGCTTGCATCCGCACAATGACCGCGGTACCGCGGTGGCCGCCGCTGAGCTTGGCTTAATGGCCGGGGCTGACCGCGTGGAAGGCTGCTTGTTTGGCAACGGCGAGCGCACTGGCAACGTGGACATCGTCACCTTGGCGCTCAACCTCTACACCCAGGGCGTGAATCCAGGCCTGGACTTCTCGGACATCAATGCCGTGGCCCGCACCGTGGAGCATTGCAATCAATTGCCCATCCACCCGCGCCACCCCTATGTGGGCGATTTGGTGTTCACCGCTTTTAGTGGCTCGCACCAGGACGCGATTAAAAAAGGCTTCTCCGCGTTGGACAAAAACGGCCTGTGGAGCGTGCCTTATTTGCCCATAGACCCGGCCGATGTGGGCCGCACCTATGACTCCATCATCCGCGTCAACAGCCAGTCCGGCAAGGGCGGCGTGGCCTATTTGATGGAGGCCGAATACGGCATCGTCATGCCGCGCCGCTTGCAAGTAGAGTTTTCGGGCGAAGTGCAGGCTTACACCGATACCCACGGTGGTGAGATGAGTGCGCTGGATATTTGGAATCTGTTTGCTCGTAGCTATGTGGACCCCACCGTGCCTGTGGGCTATGTCGGCTACCAGCTGACCGAGCACCCGCACGATGCCAGCGGCCAGGGCATACGCCTGACGGTGGAAGTGGCAGGCGCGCGCCACACGCTGCAGGGCTATGGCAACGGCCCCATCGACGCGGCGGTGCAGGCCTTGCAAAGCAGTGGGGTGGATGTGCAGGTACGCAGTTTTGAAGAGCGCTCCACCAAGAGCAGTGCCCACGGTGGCGACGCCCAGGCCTGTGCTTTTATGGAGCTGAGTTCGGATGCCATTGATGTGCCGGATCGCTTTGGCGTTGGGTTGGACCACAACATCGTCACCGCGTCTATTAAGGCGCTGGTCAGCGGCGTCAACCGGCTCGGGCTGGTACCCCAAGTGGCGGCACAAGCGGCGAAGGATGCGGTTTTGGTTTGAAAATCCGCAATAGCCGCTAAGGGCGAGTATGGTCTTTCTTGCGCGCTAAACTCACGGCCTAGGAGGTGCGTATGGACTCTGCATTGGTGAGCCGGGACCCGGACGTTATGAGTGGTGCACTGTGCTTCGCGGGTACCCGCGTACCCGTCAAAAATTTATTCGACTATCTTGAGGGATCGTCTTTGCTCGAAGAGTTCCTTCTGGACTTTCCAAGTGTTGCGCGCGCGCACGCAATAGGTGTCCTAGAAGCGGCCCGTGAAGGCCTGGCTGCCGATGCGCCTGCTGCTTGATTAGTGTGTTCCCGCCCGTTTGAAAAAGGCATTGTCTGCACACGTGGTGTCCACGGTGCCGCAGGAAGGCTGGTCAGGGTGTAAGAACGGAATGCTGCTGGCGCTAGCCGCTACCAATTTCGACGCTTTCATCACGGTGGACAAAAACCTGCCCTACCAACAGAACGTATCGAAGCTAGCAATTACGGTGTTCGTGCTGGATGCGCATTCCAATGAGTTGCCCCATCTGCTGCCGCTGGTGCCTTCCCTAGAGCATGCTTTAGCCACGCACAAGCCGGGTACTTACGCGGTCCTTAGCGGGTGAGTGCGCGCGGCAGCTTGCGGACTTCGTGTGGATTAAGCGTACTTAAGCCGCCCTTGCAGGATTAAGCCTCCGGAAAAGGCCAACGCCCGCCGCTGCAACGCTCTATACCCGCCAAATCCTGGCGCGACTGCGCATCCACAAAACCCTTTGCCTGCAACAACTGGCGCACTGCTGAAGCCTGGTCGTAGCCGTGTTCTAGCAATAGCCAGCCGCCCGGCTTGAGGCAGGCAGGCGCTTGGGCAATGATGGCGCGCAAGTCGTCTAAGCCATCGGCGCCGCTGGTCAGGGCTTGCAAGGGCTCGTGGGCCAGCGCCGCAAG
>CAMBFN010000165.1 GCA_945865425.1 Comamonas sp. lk
GCGGTCAACGCAGACAACGCTGTAACGGCACGCGCCTATTACGGCACACGAGAAAACTTGCAATACCTGGCCAGCACCACTTGGGTAGGCTTGAACCGCACGTATTACGGCACGGGCCTGCAATACAACGGACGCAGCCAATGGCAGGCCACCCCTATCGAGTGGGCCGCTGGCTATGAGTTCGACAAGTCATCAGAGCGCAGACAAGGAGGAGCCAGCTTGCTGGGGGAAAAAAGGCCGGGGCCGCTGACACGCGATGAAGACAACGCAGCGCAAAACAACGACTTTTTTGTACAGGCAACTGCCCATGTATCTGAGCAAATTTCTTTGGTGGGGGGGGTACGCCAAAGCAATGTCACTTTCAACAGCAATGACTACATCCCTGCGACAAACACCGACAAAGATGGCTCAGGCACCGCCAATTTCAGCGCCACGAGTCCCGTGTTGGGTCTAACCTGGCATGCAAACGCGGCCTTGAATATTTATGCCAATTACGGCCAAGGCTTCGAAAGCCCTACCTTGGCGGAAATGGCCTATTCAGGAAAAACGACAGCGACGTTCGTCAACAGCTTTAACACCGATGTCAAGGCCGCAAGCAGCAAACACTATGAAATAGGCGCCAAGTGGGTGCCCGACCGCAATTCCCGTGTTGACCTTGCTTTGTATCAAATTGATACCAGCGATGAGATCGTGGTGCTTTTGAGCAACGCGGGCAGAACCTCCTTTCAAAACGCCCCGGGTACATCGCGCACTGGCTGGGAGATTGCAGCACGCACGCAATTGAGCGAGCATATTTCAGCCAATATTTCGGCATCTGCCATAGATGCAAAGTATTCGCAAGCGTTTAACGCAGGCACGGCGATACCCTCTGGCAACAAAATACCCGGCATCCCTGACAGCTCTACGTTCGCGGAAATTGCATGGTCTAGCGAAGCTTTCGATGCTAAAAACAAGTCGGCACTAGGCACTCGCCTGGCATTGGAGTGGCAGCAAGCTGGGCGCATTTTTGCCAATGACCTGAACACCGAGTCTGCCGATGGGCGCAGCGTTTTCAATCTGGCGCTCAGCCAGCGCTGGGCCTGGAATCAGGGGCTTGTGACTCTCTACGGACGTCTTAACAACCTTAGTGATGCGCGCTACGTGGGCTCCGTCCTGGTCAACCAAACCGCGAACCCTCCCCAAAGCTATGAACCCGCGATGCCCCAAAACTGGATGCTGGGCCTGAGCCTGAACATGCCGCTACGCTGAACTCCCCACTGTCATGGGGATGCGCCACAATGGTGTATCTTTAACTTTGCGGCCCCAAGTGGTGCCGGCGTTGAATAATGGCAGCGTTTGTACCCTTGCGGTTCATCCACCCATCCATCACCCAAGGCCTATTGCGGGCCTTCTTGGCCACGTTCGTATTGGGCCTCTTGCTTGGCTGCGCCGCACCCCAAAAGCTGGCGGAGCCCACGATAGACCCACCAGGGCGCAATAGTTGGGACAGTGCTGCAATGAGCCGATGGGAAGGTATGCTATTGCCCACAAAAGAGCCCACACGCTACAGCCTGGACCCACAAGCGCCGGTCGATACCCAAGGCCAGCGCAAGGCCTTGCGGGCGCAGGCCAATGCGTCAGCGAGCATGTTGCGGACCACTTTGAATATCAGCCCTGAAGCACTTAGGCAAGTGCACTTTTCCTGGCTGGTGCCCGCCCTTATAGAAGGATCGGACCTGGGGACGCGCCAGGGCGATGACTCGCCGGTGCGTTTGGTGCTGGCCTTTGAAGGGGACCGGGGCAACTTCTCGGCCAAAGACGCGGCACTCAATGAACTCACGCGTTTGGTGACCGGCAAGGAAATGCCTTACGCCACCTTGATGTACGTATGGTGCAACAAGCGCCCGGTGGGAAGCATCATCCACAACGCGCGCACCGAACGGATCCGCAAAATCGTCATCGAATCGGGCGGCCAAGGCCTGCGCCAATGGCGCAACTACGAGCGCGACATCCGCGCGGATTTCGAGGCAGCTTTTGGCGAAGCCCCGGGCAATCTCGTAGGCATAGGTATCATGACCGACAGCGACAACACCCATAGCCAAACCCAGGCCTGGTACGGCAAGATCAGCCTGCAATAAGTCGCCAAGGGATAATTCCTGTCTCTAGCTGCCCGTTAGCATCGGGCCTATCCCCTTTTGGAGCCCCCATGGCACATGCCACTTTTCTTTGGAACGACCCGTTTTTGCTGGATGCACAGCTCAGCGACGAAGAGCGCATGGTGCGCGATGCCGCCGCGTCCTATTGCCAGGACAAACTGCAAACCCGCGTGACGCAAGCCTTTCGCCATGAAACCACGGACCCGGCCATCTTCCGCGAAATGGGCGAACTGGGCCTGCTGGGGCCGACGATTCCCGAAGCCTATGGCGGCCCAGCCCTCAATTACGTAGCCTATGGCCTGATCGCCCGCGAGGTGGAGCGGGTGGACAGCGGTTACCGCTCGATGATGAGCGTGCAAAGCTCACTGGTGATGCTGCCGATTTTTGAGTTCGGCACCGAGGCACAGCGCCAAAAATACCTGCCCAAGCTGGCCACCGGCGCTTTAATCGGCTGCTTTGGCCTGACCGAGCCCAACCATGGCTCGGACCCCCAAAGCATGGTGACGCGCGCGCAAAAAGTAGCCGGCGGCTATCAGCTCAGCGGCGCCAAGATGTGGATCAGCAACAGCCCGATTGCCGATGTGTTTGTGGTCTGGGCCAAAGAAGTCAGCCAAAGCGGCGCTGTGGGCCCGATTCGCGGCTTTATTTTGGAAAAAGGCATGGTCGGCCTTTCTGCACCGGCTATCCACGGCAAGGTGGGCCTGCGTGCCAGCATCACCGGCGAGATCGTGATGGACGGCGTGTTCTGCCCGGAAGAAAACGCCTTCCCTGAAGTACGAGGCCTCAAAGGGCCGTTTACCTGCCTCAATAGCGCGCGCTACGGCATCGCCTGGGGCGCTTTAGGCGCTGCCGAAGACTGCTGGCACCGTGCCCGCCAATACACCTTGGACCGCCAGCAGTTTGGCCGCCCACTGGCTGCCAACCAGCTGATACAGAAAAAACTGGCCGATATGCAAACCGAAATCGCCCTGGGCCTGCAAGGCTGTCTGCGCCTGGGCCGCATGAAGGACGAGGGCACAGCCAGCGTGGAAGTCACCTCTATCCTGAAGCGCAACTCCTGCGGCAAGGCGCTGGACATCGCCCGCCTGGCGCGCGACATGATGGGTGGCAATGGCATCAGCGATGAGTTTGGCGTGGCGCGCCATTTGGTAAACCTAGAAGTAGTCAACACCTACGAAGGCACGCACGACATCCATGCCCTGATCCTGGGCCGGGCCATGACCGGTATCGCGGCCTTTTCCAACTGACTTCGTCAGCCAACCCGCCATGACCTACCAAGCCGATCCGCAGCGCTATGAAGACCGCATGCCTTACCGCACTTGCGGCCAAAGCGGTCTGAAGTTGCCCGCAATTTCGTTAGGTTTGTGGCACAACTTTGGCGACACCACGCCGTTCCAAACCCAGCGCGTCATGTTGCGCACCGCCTTTGACCTGGGTATCACGCACTTCGATCTGGCCAATAACTACGGCCCACCCTACGGCAGCGCTGAAACCAATTTTGGCGAACACATGCGGCGCGATTTCAAGCCCTACCGCGACGAGTTGCTGATTTCGAGCAAGGCCGGCTGGGATATGTGGCCAGGCCCCTATGGCCAAGGTGGCGGTTCGCGCAAATACATGCTGGCCAGCCTAGACCAAAGCCTCAAGCGCATGGG
>CAMBFN010000166.1 GCA_945865425.1 Comamonas sp. lk
GCTTGGTACTGGTCGGTGATAAGTCCAGCAATTTGCGCTGTCGTAAGCGATGCAGTCTGTGCAGCCGTTAACCCATTAATCGTGGTCGGTGCGACGGCTGCCAAATTTGCGGTCGTTAAGGAAACAATTTGGTCCGCAGTCAAATAGCGGATCGTGCTGGCACTAAAGGCTTGCACTTGATCCGATGAAAGACCTGCCACTTGGTCCGCAGACAGCGACGATATTTGTGTCGCAGTGAGGAGTTTGAAATTTGCGACCGGCAGAGCCGCCAAGGTCGCGGTGCTCAAGCCTAGCAATTGATCGCCCGTGAGCGCTTTTACCGCCAAGCTGCTCAGCACTGCAACCTGCGCAGTACTCAGCCCTGCAAAAGAGGTGTCCTGGATATAGGCGACCTGCGCAGCAGTCAGCGCGGCGACCTCAGACGTACTTAGCCCTGCCACCCCGGCGGCATCAAGCATTAGTAGGTCATTGGAACTAAACGCCACTTAATTTCTCATTTAGGTTTTCAAAACAGCAAGCAAAAAATACAGGAATCTGCTAGCAATGTGCGCAATAGCGCTTGCAAACCACGGGGATTGCAACGCATTAGACATTTTCTATGTTTTTTGCCCTTAATTCGTTAAATTCATGATTTCTATGTGTAATTCGTGCAATCTTTGTAAAAATCATTTAATTCAGCATTAGAAATACCCGTTGGTATTTCAAATAAAAAAAGATAAATGGCCTCAAGTTGCACACTTTGCTGCCGATACACATAGGAAGCCACTGCCGGAGACCTGCCATGCTGAACCCGACCTTTACGATTGATTCCCCCGCATCGGGCATTGAAATGCCACCGCTGCGCCGATACCCCTTTAATCGCATGGGCGTGGGCGATTCCATACTCATCGATGATTTCCGACTGGCCCAAAGTGCCAGGGTTTCTGCGATTAACTACATCAAGCGTCATGATTTAGGCTGGAAATTCAGTATTCGTAAAATGGAAAATGGCTGGCGGATATTCCGGGTTAACTGAGCCCTAGGGCTCGCGAATAGATTCGCTCATGGCTTTGGTC
The DNA here is from genome assembly GCA_945865425.1 of Comamonas sp. lk. Taxonomy (GTDB): domain Bacteria; phylum Pseudomonadota; class Gammaproteobacteria; order Burkholderiales; family Burkholderiaceae_C; genus Allorhodoferax. The sequence goes on from CAMBFN010000166.1 coordinate 1,056, forward strand.
AGCGGCCATAAAAGGTAAGACATCACCGAGCGCTTACCCACCACAATCTCGGCTGAGAGCGTCATTCCGGGTAATAAACGCATTTTTTCGTTCATATTGCGCAAGGTCGAGCCGCTAAAACTAATCCGACTGAGGTAATACGCGTCCAAACCACCCGAATTACCCGCCGCATCCCGCCTAAAAGCGTCTTCGCTAATGGTGCGGATGCGGCCGTCTAAGGCACCGTGCTTTTGAAACGGGAAGGCGTCAAGCTTGAGGTGGGTGAAGTCGCTGGTCTTGATATAGCCAATATCCATCGAGTCAATCCGCACTTCGGCTTCCAATTCGGCGCCTAGCGGAACCAGGGTAAACATCTGCTCAGCGCCCTGCACCACCGAACCCTCGGACAATTTGGCCATGTCCAGCACCACCGCATCGACCGGCGAAACCAGAGATACCAACTGCCTGCGCTTGTCGGCTTTTTGCAATTGTTCTTTGATGCCGTCGCGGTCACGTGCCGTGTTAAGCAACTCTTCCATAGTCTTTTGACGCCAACTGCGCATAAATGCGGTCTTTTCAGCCTCAAGTGTTGACAACTCGCTTCTTAGCTCAATTTCCTTGCTGCGTGCCATTTCCATCTCGCGCTCGGCGCCCAGGCGGCGGTCACGCGCCTCCAAGAGTTGCATCCGGGCACCAAAGTTTTGCGCCATCAGGGTTTCCTGCATGGCTTCGAGTTCAACCAAAGACTTCATGCGCTGGGCCATGACCTGCTGGTCGCGGCGATTGGTGTCCATGGTGGCTTTGACGCGCGCAATGTTTTGCTCCAACTTGTTTAACTGCGCGGAATAATTGGCCTGGCGCTCAGCGGATAGCTGGGCCTGCAAATTGGCATCGCTATCTTTTTCTGGCTCTTTTTCTTTGGGCTTTCCCTTGGTTTTGTCATTAGGTCGCGCCTTGGACGGCGTGCCGGGGACCAACAATTCCGCATTGAGGCCGCGCGTCTGGGTGTCTAAGCTTTGCAAGCGCGTACGGAGCTGCGCCTCATCGGCCTGGGCGAAAGTCGGATCCAGGGTTGCCAAAATCTCGCCCTTTTTCACAATCTGACCCACGCGAACGTGGATTTTTTGGATGATGGACGTCTCCAGCGGCTGCACCACGATATTGGGCAGCGGGTTGACCAGCCGCCCTTGCGCTACCACGATGCGCTCTACCTCGGAAAACGTCGCCCACAGGACAAATGCCAAAAAGGCCAGGGCCAACATATGGGTAGTTGCGCGCAAGACCCAGGGCAGCGGCGTGCGCTCGATCGCATCCGCGTCGGGGAGAAACTCCACCGCCGTCGCGTCCTTGGCTTTCTCAAGCTTAGGCTTTAAATGTGACTGGTCTGCTGGTTCCATAAGGTTTGGTAGGTTTCGCAGCGGGTCAGCAATTCACTGTGGCGTCCGCTGTCCATGAGTTGCCCGTTTTGCATCACCAAAATAGTGTGCGCGTTGACTAATGTGGATAACCTGTGGGAAATCATGATGACGGTACGACCGACGGCGATCTTGGACAGGTTATTGATAAAAATACTCTCGCTTTCCGGATCCAGCGCACTGGCCGCCTCGTCCAGGAGCAAAATCGGCGGCCGCGTCAGCAAAGACCGGGCTATAGAAAGACGCTGTTTCTGCCCGCCCGACAAATTGGAGGCGTTTTCCTCCAACATGGTGTCATAGCCCTGGGCCATACGCTCGATGAACTCATCCGCGCCAGCGGCCTGGGCAGCGGCGACGATTTCCTCGAAAGAAGCGTCTGCCTTGGCGATCATTAGGTTTTCGCGCACCGTGCCCCGGAATAAAAAGTTTTCCTGTAAAACTACGCCGATCTGGCGGCGCAAGTGCGAGAGTTCAATTTCGCGGGCATCCACCCCGTCAAAGCGCACCACGCCTTCTTGCAGCGGGTACAAACCTTGGATCAGCTTGGTCAAGGTGGTTTTCCCAGAGCCGCTGCGCCCCACGATACCCACCACCACGCCGGAGGGGATCGTAAAAGTGGCCCGGTTGAGCGCCATATTGGTGGCGCCGGGGTAGCGAAAGCTCACTTGCTCAAAGCGGATTTCACCCTCTAGTTGGGGGCGCAAACCGCCTGCGGCGCTGCGACCCTCCGGCTGGCGGTTCATCACTTCGCCCAGCATGCGCACGGATAAAACCGTTTCCTGGTATTCATTGACCAGACCGACCATGGCGATTAGCGGCTGGGACACGCGGCCCGAAATCATCTGAAATGCAATCAGCGCACCTACGGAAAGCGTCTGGTCAAAGACCTGCTGGGCGCCGATCACAATAATGACTACCGGCAGCAGCTTGCCCAAAAAGTCGGTGATGGCATTGCCGGTTTGGGATACGCGCCCCACCCGGTAATGCATGGTGATGGCCTCGGCCGAACGCTGGTCCCAGACGCGGCGCAGGCTCGGCTCAATCGCCAGGGCCTTGACGGTGCGAATGCCGTGGATGGTCTCCACCAGCATGGACTGGCGCTGGCCTTCCGCGGTGTACAAGGCATTGAGGCGACGCTGATAAGTAGGCACCATGGCGCCGATGACCGCACCGATGATCAGGGTGAACATCAGCACGATGAGCGCCAGTTGCACCGAATAAGAAAACAAAATCGGTATAAAAATCAGTAGCGAAATAATATCCAGGCCGGTAAAAAACAGGCGTCCCGTCAGAAAGTTACGGATTTTTTCCAATTGCTGCAT
>CAMBFN010000167.1 GCA_945865425.1 Comamonas sp. lk
TAGCCCAGGCTATGCAGTTTGATCTTGTAGCAGTCCGCCATGCCATGTAAAGCCGCCGACGGCACCCGTGGTTCTTGCAGGCGCTCGGCCAGTTTTTTCTTGAAGGGCTCGCGGATGCTGGCGTCCAAATTACGCCATTCGCGCAAGGCTAGCACGTGAAAGCGTAGCTTGTAAGCCACGTTTTACAGCGCGTCTAGGCTGATTTCAGTGAAGGGTCCGTGCGCGCGCTCGGCCACCAGTTGGGCGTCCTCTAAGTCTTCCAGTCGCGTTATCAGCGCTTCATAGTGCGCGGCGGGAAGCAAATAGGCTTCGGGGCGGTTGTGATTGAGCACCGCGACGGCCGAGCTGTCCGCCTGCTTCAAAATACCCGCGTAATTGCGCTTGAGTTCGGTCACGCTGACGGCATAGTGGGAAAGCACAGTGTCCATGGTGGTCGTGAAGTGTATTTAAAAAAGATGCTAAATATGGCGTCAAATATAGCATTAATTTACCAAAGGAAACTTTATGGAATGCACCGTTAGTTGGACAGGGAACAGCGGCACCCGCTCCGGTATGGGCTTTGTGGCCGAGACCGGCAGCGGCCATGTACTCATGATGGACGGCGCGCCCGACGCCGCAAAACCCGAAAACGGCGGCCAAAACCTGGCGCCCCGGCCCATGGAAACGGTGCTGGCCGGTACCGGCGGCTGCAGCGCCTACGACGTGGTGCTGATCTTGAAGCGCGGCCGCCACGCCGTGCAGGGCTGCAGCGTCAAGCTCACGTCCGAGCGCGCCGAGCTTGATCCCAAGGTATTCTTAAAAATCCACATGCACTTTAGCGTCACCGGCAACAACATCCCCGCCAGCGCGGTAGAGCGGGCCATAGCCATGAGCCACGAAAAGTTCTGCTCGGCCAGCATCATGCTGGGCAAAACGGCCGAGATCACGACCAGTTTTGAATTGACCGAGGCTTAAGACCCGGGCCTGCGCAAGTCGCTGCAACACGCAAATGCCTGCGGGAGTGGGCGGGTGCCTGAGTTTCTACACCAGCAGCCCGATTTCGACCAGCGTCTTCTGGCGATTGCCGATGCGCGGGGCCGAGACCCCATGCTGTTTGATTTAACGACTCATACAGTGAGTGCCTCAGCGATCACAATATCGCGGAATTTATCTGGTAGCGCGCCTGGCGTTAACACGTCTACTGACACTCCCAGAAGCTTGCGCAATTTGTACCGTATTGCGCCCAAGTCAAAGAGTGTTGTGTCAGCGGTCGTATCGACCAGAATGTCCAGGTCGCTTTCATCCGTGTCTGAGCCGCGTGCCACAGATCCGAACACACGGGCATTTGTTGCTCGGTGTTCCAGCACTATTTGCCTGATTTCTTGCCTGTGAGATGCGAGGGCTAGGGATGGTCTCATGGCTAAATTATGTTAGGTATTTGGGTAATGGGCAATCGGGCGCGATACATTTTTGCCTGGCAATTTCTGCCCTTTCTAAGCGCATCGCTGGGCTATTTACACAAAGTCCCCGCATTGCATCGTCCACCTCAAACGCGCTGCGCCACCGTAGTCATGACCTTCGCGGCGGCGCGCATCAGGTCGCCGACAAAGCGGGGCAATTGCGCCGCACCGGCGCTGCTAGCCTGGCGGGCGTGGCCAATTTCGTCGTCGCGCATTTGCGCCACGATGGCGCGTGATGCATGGTCATTGGCGGGTAATTGCTGCAAATGGCTGTCTAGGTGCGCGCCCACCTGGGTTTCGGTTTCCACCACAAAACCCAGGCTGACCGCATCGCCCATACGTCCGGCCACTAGGCCCAGGCCAAAGGCGCCGGCGTACCACAGCGGGTTGAGCAGCGAGGGGCGGGCGCCCAACTCTTGCAGGCGCTGCGCCGTCCAGGCCAAATGGTCGGTCTCTTCCTGGCAGGCTTTTTGGTAATGCGCGCGCAAATTGGCATTCGGCGTGGCCAGCGCCTGGGCGGTGTACAGCGCTTGCGCACAGACCTCGCCCACATGGTTGACCCGCATCAGGCTGGCGGACCGGTTTTTCTCGGTTGGTGTCAGCTCGGTGTCCTGGTCCGGCACCGTGGGGCAGGGCTTGGAGGCATGGGGCTGGGCAAACAAGGTGCGCAAGGCTGTGTCGCAGGCAATCAGCAGTTGGTCGGTGGTGGAGTGCATGGGGCGAGCTTAGCCCAAATGGGGCATGCACCCGGGTGCGCGGGCCAAGGTGTTAGGACAACCCTATCGCAAATACTTACTACTAGCTTTCAAGGGTAAACCCTAGGCTTACCCCGGGTTTACCTAAAGTGTCACATTTATGCAACACGAATTGCTGGTGAATACCCCTAATAAGAGGCACTTGCCTTGGCATAAGCCCGTGCCTCTGCTCCAATAGGCCTAGCTTTCTGAGTTTCAGCGGGCATCAGCAGATGTCAGAGGCCTCTGACTGCTGGGTTTTGAACTACTTTGGAGATTATCGAAATGAAAAAAACACTTATCGCATTGGCTGCTGTAGCAGCAACTGGTGCGTCTTTTGCACAAGCCACTATGTCTGGTAACTTGGGCTTTAGCTGGCAGCAAAGCCCCGTCATTCATCCTTCTGGCCAGCACGTGCAAGGTTTTGCAATGAACGACGGTGAAATCTACATCACCGCTACAGAAGATATGGGCGCAGGCTGGAAAGCCACTGCACGCGGCGGCTTCACGATGCGTGGCCGTGGAAACGGTATCGCGGACCGTGACGGCACGATAACTTTGACAACGCCCCTCGGTGTTGCTAATTTTGGCGCTTTGCGCTCTTGCGGCTCTTTAATGGCGCAACTCTCTGGCGCGGTGACCGGTACGGTGTACAGCAGCAACGAGTCCAATAACTTCGTACCACTGGACAAGTGCGCCATGATTAACGTGGCTTCATTTTCTACCAAGCTCGCCGCCGCTACTGTGACCGCAATTTATGGAGAGTTTGAGGCCGGTGCTACCGCGCTTAACTCCAATGAGCGCGGCAACTCCAACGGGGTTACCTTCACTGCACTGGCTGCTGAATACCCCATGGGCCCTGTGATTGTCGGCGGTGACTGGACCGCTTTCAGCGCGGTAACGGTTTACACCACGGCAACTTCTGCAACCGGTACTACGGCAACAGCAACTGGTTCAGCCCTGGTCCCTGCCAATGGCGTCAACCGCTACCGTATGTATGCCAAGTATGACGCTGGCGTTGCGAAATTTGCTGCTGGCTATCAAATCAAAGACATGGCCTCCGATCAATACGTGGCCTCTGTTGCAATTCCCTATGGGAACTTCACCTTTGGCTTGGATTACATGGGCCGTGGCGAACAGACCTATGTTGCAAAAAATGCCGCTGAAGCCGGCACGGCGTGGATACTTTCCAATGCCCGTACAGGTGACAAAGCATCGTCTGCATTGGGCTTAGGTGCTACTTACAACCTCAGCAAGACAACCAATGTGAATGCCAGCTACATAACCTATACCGATGCGGGCGCCAACAGCAAGTACGCAGCAGGTACGGCGGCCTCGGCCGCTGGTGTAAATGCCGCTGGTACCACTGCAGCCCAGCTGGATACGGAATACCGTATCCGCTTGATGAAATCCTTCTAACCTTTCCGCTGGCCTAGTGCCAGCTTTGGACTAGATAGACAAAGCCCCGTAGTTTCGACTACGGGGTTTTTTTTCGTTCACCCAACATGGGCGGCTGCTTCCCGACCTGCCCAGCAATGCGCATCAGAGCGTTGTACTTTCGCAACGAAAATACGATCAAAACCGGC
>CAMBFN010000168.1 GCA_945865425.1 Comamonas sp. lk
AGCTTGCTCAGGCCTTTGGGGATGACGAGGCCAAACTCGGCCAGCAAGCCGCGGATCTGGTTGGACAGCGCCGTGCGCTGTTTGACAAAGCCGCTGCGCGCCGTGTGCAGGGCCAGCACGCTTTGCTGATCGACTGTCTTGAGGGCCACAAATCGCATGTGCCCGCGCGTGGCTGCCTCGCAGATGGCGGCGGCATCGGCCGCATCGTTTTTTTGCGACTTGACGTAGGGCTTGACGTACTGTGGGGCAATCAGGCGCACCTGGTGCCCGAGCGCGCGCAGCTTGCGCCCCCAGTGGTGGGCGCTGCCGCAGGCCTCCATCGCCACCACACAGGGCGGCTGCTAGGCAAAGAACTCGGCCATTTGGCTGCGGCGCAGTTGTTTGCGCAGCAACGCAGCGCCCCGGGCATCGGCCCCGTGCACTTGGAAAACGTTTTTGGCCAGATCCAGGCCGATTGTTGTAACCTTCATGGTGGACGCTCCTTCTCGGTTTAAGTGGTATGAACAAAACACTTCCACTTTGGCACATCGATGCCGGTTAGAGGTGGGAGCGTCCATCCCATTGAGGCCGAAGGCCGTGGCAATCCATCGCTTGGCTTACCAATCTTCTTTCACCGCCATCACCGCATCGCGGCCGGCGGCGGCGCGGCCCGCTAGCCAGGCGGTGAGGGTGCCTGCGGCGATGACGGCTGCAGCTAGCAGCAACAGGCGCTGCAGTGGCACTTGCATGTCCATGCTCCAGTGAAAACTTTGCGGGTTGACCACATAGACCAGCACCGCGGCCACGGCCAGGCCCAGCGCGGTGCCAGCGATGGCGCCTAGCGTGGTCCAGGCGGCGCCTTCCAGCGCCAGCACTTGCAGCACTTGCCCCCGCGTCAGGCCCAGGTGTAGCAGCAGCCCAAACTCTTTGCGCCGCGCCAGCACCTGGGCGCTAAAGCTGGCCGCCACGCCAAACAGCCCAATGCCTATAGCCACCGCTTGCAGCCAGTAGGTAACGGCAAAGCTGCGGTCAAAAATATCCATGGTGCGGCTGCGTATTTCTTGGGCCGAGCCAAATTCCAAAAGACTTGCAGCGTCGTTCTCAGCAACTTCGGCCTTGCTCACCGTCTGCCCATTCGCATCCGAACTACGGGCTGTGTGCGCGCCGCTGCCCGAGGCATGAGACTCTGGCAATCCCGTCTTATCTGCCATCGCCTTAGCCAGATCGCGAATCGCCTGTTCCACTTGGCCACCATCAGCGCCGTTTTGCAGCCATAGCGCCAAATCATTAACCCGCGTGTCATCACTCAAAAGCGCAAAGTCGCTGTTATCTATCACCACCGTGCCAAACTGCCTTGCATAGTCGCGCCACACGCCGGCCACAAAAAAGCGCGGCTTTTCTATGCCAGGACGGGTTTGCGCAGCCAGCGCTTGTGCCAGCGCTGGCAACTCGGCGCCTGCGCGGGCGCCATACAAGTCCACCATGGCTTCGCTGACGTACACCGCAATAAAACCCACGGGCGCTTCCAAGGCTGGGGCCAGCAGCGGCAGGTCGGCATCGACCCTTGCTGCATTTGGGCTTGGCGCCTCGCGCAGGGGCCGCACCAGCAGTGCCACGGGCGGGCGGGCATGGTCCCAAGTCAGTGCCATGCTGCGCTGCGCGCGCAGACGCGCCACGCCGGGCAGTTGCTTGACAGCCTGTATCAGTTGCGGGTTGAAGTAGGCATGCTCACTGCTGCCTGAGCTGCCCGCAGTGCGCACATACAGCGCCGCGGGCAACACCGTGTCCAGCCATTGCAACATCGAACCCCGAAAACTGCCCACCATCACCGTCAGCGCTACCGCCAGGCTGAGGGACGCAACCACGCCGCTCACCGCAATCGCCGCACCAGCGCGCATGCGCCGCGCACGCTCTACCGCTAGCAGGGCCAGGGGCTTGTTCTTGACCAGTGGCGCTACGAAATCCAGCAGCCAACCCACCAGGGCGGGCAGGGCGATGATGCCGCCCAGCAGTATCAAAGCCACGCTGACATAGGCCGCCAGCGGCACACCGCCAATGGGCGGCAGCATTGCCAGCAAGACGCCGGCAGCCAGCAAGGCCAGGCCTGCGCTGGCGTGCCCACCGCCTTGCGCTGACAAGCCCAGACCTTTGAGCGTTTGCGCCGGTGCCATACGCGCCGCCATGCGCGCTGGCCACCACGCGCCGACCAAGGCTGCCAACAGGCCTAGCCCGCCAAACACCAGGGCCGCGCCACCACTCCATTGCAGCGCAGGCAGGGCCCCGGAAAAATAGCCGCCACCCAAATCACCGCCCAACATGCGCAAGGCCAGCATCGCCAGCCCGGTGCCCAGGGCAATACCCAGCAAGCTGCCCAGCAGGCCCAGGCTGCCCGCCTCCAGCAAGATCAAAGCCCAGCGCTGGCGCGGGTCCAGGCCCAACACGCCTAGCAAGGCCAGAGGCTGCGCGCGCCGCGTGACGCTGAGTGCCAGCACCGAATACACCAAAAAGCCACCGGTAAACAGCGCTACCAGCGCCAACACCGTCAGGTTTACCCGGTAAGCGCGCGACACATTGTCCATACGCGCCAAGGCCTGACCGGGCTCGGCCAGCACCGCATCGGCCGGCCAATCGGGCTGGGCTTGCAATTGCGCCATAAACGCAGCGCGGTCCACGCCGGGGCGCAGTTGCACATCTACCCGGCTGAGCTGCCCCAGCATGCCAAACACGGTTTGCGCCGCCGCCACATCCATCACCGCCAGCGGCGCGCCACCCGCAGCGACACGGCCGGCCAGGCGCAGGCTTTGCCATTGCATGCCTTGTTGCAGGCGCACCGTCGCTGCGGCCCCGGCCAGGCCCTGCACTGTGCGTGGGGCTGCATTGATGCCGCCCCCGTAATCGGAAGCATTGGAGGGCATCAAAGCCGTCCGCGCCGCGCTGTTTAAAAATACCGCATCAGGGGCAAACACATCCAGGCGACCGGCATCGCTCTCGGGCAGCGGCAGCACCTCGGGCGTAATGCCGGCCACCTGCAATGCATCTACCCCCAGCACGCGAATCGCTAGCTTGCTACTGCCCCGCATTGGCCCATCGCTGCGGCTTTGGGCCAGCAGGGCGTAGGTATTGATTTCAATCACTGCCGAGGCGCTTTGCACATCCGGGTGGCGACTTAAGCGGCCGTACAGCGCCTCGTCGATGACGGGTCGGCTAGCGCCTTGCACTTGCACATCCGCCTGCCCAGCCACGCTGCGCATGCCGCGCGCAAACTCGTCCAGCGCCGAGGCGTTGATCAGATGCACCGCAAACGCCAGCGCTACGCCCAACATAACCGCCACCACCGCCGCGCCATTGCGCCAGGGGTGATGCCGCAGTTCCTGCCAGGAAAAGCTGGTAAATAAAGGCCAGAGCGCGTGGGGCATCGCCCGATTGTCGTAGCCCCAGACCCGCAGCCCTGGATTGCCACGGCCTTCGGCCTCGCAATGACCCCCATCTGGTCACTGCGAGGCGCGGCCTTTAGCCGCGAGGCGCTTGCGCCGTGGCGGGACGCGGCAGTCCATAACTTCGTGGATTGCCACGGCCTACGGCCTCGCAATGACAGCACTTGCCACGGCCTTCGGCCTCGCGACATCCGTCACTGCGAGGAGCGGCCTTTAGCCGCGAGGCGCTTGCGCCGTGGCGGGACGCGGCAGTCCATAGGGCCTCGCAATGACCCCCATCCCGTCACTGCGAGGAGCGCCAGC
>CAMBFN010000169.1 GCA_945865425.1 Comamonas sp. lk
GTGCAATTGGGCGACACGATTACCGACGGCAGCATTAACCTGCAATACACCGGCCTGCCGTTTTTCGCGCCCGAAATGTTTATGACCGTGGTGCTGAAAAACCCGCTACGCACCAAGCAATTGCAACAAGGCCTGGCGCAACTGGGCGAAGAAGGCGCGATCCAGGTTTTCAAGCCGGAGATGGGCGGAAATATGCTCTTGGGCGCGGTCGGGCAATTGCAGTTTGAAGTAGTGCAACACCGCCTCAAGGGCGAGTACGACGCCGACATCCGCTTAGAAGGCAGCCAGTACACCGGCGCGCGCTGGATCAGCGCCGACAGCCCGGCCGAGTTGCGCGAGTTTGTCAATGCTTACCCGCAGCGCATGGCCAAAGACGCAGCCGACACCCTGGCCTTTTTGTGTACCAGCCCTTATGACGTGCGCCTGGCGCAAGAGCGCTTTCCGAAAATCCATTTCCACCCCTTGCGCGAACATGCCGGCTTGAGCCTGGGCAGCGCGGGCTAAAGGCCGAGCTGGTGGCGGCACATCGCGGGCTGGTCGCCGTATTCGGCTCCACGCTGTTTCAGCTGAGCGGCGTGTTTATGTTGCTGCCGCTGCTGCTTTTTTTACTCAAGCGGGGCGAGGTGTCTAACACCGTGGCCGGCTTGTTTGCGGCTACCGAATGGCTGGGTATTTTTATCGTCACACCATTTGCATCGGCCATTGCCCGGGCCATGGGGCGGCGCAATGCGCTGTGGCTGGCCTCGGTCACGCCACCACTGACCGCCTTTGGATTTTTGTTCACCGACCAACTGGCCGCATGGTTTGTGCTGCTCTTGCTCGGCGCCATGGCCGGGGGCATGCGCTGGGTGCTGGCCGAGGCGTTTATCGCCGAATTTGCGCCGCCGCAGCACCGGGGCCTGTTGATTGGCGCCTACGCCACCATGATTGGCATGACCATGGTGGTTGGGCCGGCGCTGCTGGCCTGGCTGGGCGCAGACGATCCGGCGGCGCTGCGCATCGTCATCGGCTTCATGCTCATCGGCCTGGCCTGGACCGCTTTGATACCGCGCCTGCCGCAAGACCAAGACAGCGACACCGCCCGTGTCGGCCTGATCGGCCTGTGGCATGCGGTGCGCGCCAACCCGGTGGTAATGCTGGCCGGATTTGTTGGCGGGTTTTTTGAAATGGGTTTGAGCTCGGTGTTGCCAATTTACGGCCTGAGCCTGGGCTTGCCTGCGGGGCAAGCGGCCCTGCTGCTTTCCCTGAGTGGTCTGGGTGGCACGCTGTGCGCCATTCCCGCAGGCATGGTGGCCGACCGCTTTGCTTCGCCCGAATTGGGGCGGCGCCGGCTGATGGTGCTGCTGGCAGTGCTTCTGCTCTTTTCCGGTGCTTTGGTACTGGCGGTGGAGCAACTCACCGTGCTGGTCTGGGCAGTAGCACTGCTCTGGGGTTCTGCCGGTGGCACCTTGTATACCCTCACCATGTTTGACATCGGCAGCCGCGAAACCGGCATCACCCTGGTCAACAGCACCGCAGTGCTGGTGCTGACCTATACCCTGGGCGCGCTGGTCGCCTCCTCCGCTGCGGGGCTGATGCTGGACTGGTCGCCCAGTGTGGGCCTGTCGCTGATGCTGATGGCCGTGGCCGGTGGCGGTGCGCTTGCGTTTTTGCGCAGTGCGCGGGCCTTAGCTGTACACACTCAAGACCTGTCGGCTCTAATTGATACGCATATTGATGCAAAATAGCATCAATATATGCATAAAGGTCAAATCATGCGCACTACCGTCACCATCGACGACGCTTTGTATGCCAAAGCCCTGGAAGTCTCCGATCCGGATATGGACCGGGCAGACGTTTTCCGGGAAGCGATCAAAACCTTTGTGCGCGTGCAATCGGCCAAGCGCCTGGCAGCCTTGGGGGGCAAGGCGCCAGATATGCCTGATGTACCGAGAGAACGTGAAGGGCCGATGGCGCCATGAGCGTCATCGTTGACACCTCGGTGTGGATTGACCACTTCCGGTACAACAACCGGGCCTTGGTGGACTTGATGTTGCGCGATAGCGTGCTGGTGCATCCGATGGTAATTGTTGAAATTGCCTGCGGCACCCCACCAGCACCGCGCAGCCAAAGCCTCGGAAATCTCGCCCTATTGCAAGCTTGCAAACAGGCGACTTTGTCAGAGGTCTTGGCCTTGGTAGAGCGTGAAAAACTGTATGGATTGGGGTGCGGTTTGGTGGATATGTGCTTGTTGGCCTCCACGCTCATCACCCCTGCCGCCACCCTGTGGACGCTGGACAAGCGCTTGGCCGATGTGGCGCAACGCTTTGGCGTGGCGCATAAGCCGGCAATGCACTAGCCCTCGCCCTGGTCACCTTAACTGGCTTCGCTGGAGTGGTAGTGGAGTTTGAGCATACGTTTTTTGCGGTGCATTCAAGTAGCAACCATTATGCAAAAGCTTGCAACACGTTCGCAACGTTGACACCCACCGCGTCCACCGCGTAGCCGCCTTCAAACACCAGCACGGTGGGTAAGCCCGCGTGTGCAATGCGCTCGCCCATGCGCAGATAGTCTTGGCTTTGCAGCGCAAAGCCCGAGATCGGGTCGCCCGCAAAAGTATCCACTCCCAGCGACACCACCAAGGCCTGCGCACCATATTCCGCGATCGCTTCTAAGGCTAGCTCCAGCGCTTCAGACCAGCGCGCATAGTCGCTGCCGCGCGGCAAGGGAAGATTGAGATTAAAGCCCAGTCCCGCGCCTTGTCCGTGTTCATTGGCATGGCCTAGAAAAAACGGATATTCGGTGCGTGGGTCGCCGTGGATACTGGCAAAAAACACATCGGCACGTTCATAAAAAATCGCTTGTGTGCCGTTGCCATGGTGGTAGTCCACATCCAGCACCGCCACGCGCTCTAAGTCACTGTCACGCAAATACTGCGCTGCCAGTGCCGCATTGTTTAAGAAACAGTAACCGCCGAAAAAATCGGCGCCCGCATGGTGGCCCGGCGGTCGGCTGAGCGCAAATGCGGCACGTCCGCCATTTGCAATACAGGCCGCCGCACTCAGCGCGCAATCGGCACCGCTGCGCGCCGCCTGCCATGTGCCTGCGGTCAAAGGCGTACCGGCATCAAAGGAATACAGGCCCATGCGCGCCGCGAAATTTTCCGGCTCAAGGTCGGTGCGAAAACCGCGTGTGGGCCAGACGCTGGGGATGGCGTCCAGTGCCGCATTGGCTGGATCGAGCGCCAGCCATTGCTGCCAAGCAGTTTGCAAAAATCGCATATAGCGCGGGCTGTGGATGCGCTGAAGCAGCGCGTCGTCAAAACGGCTTGGCGTTTGCAGCGGTCCTAGGGCGCGCGCCTGCAAGGCCGCCAGTACCTGGTCTTGCCGCTGGGGTACTTCGTGGCAGGGCACCATGCGGCCGCGGTACATCTCCAGTTTGCCCTGGTGGACGGCATGGTCGGGGTTGTAAAAAATATGCATGGCACAAGCCTACAGGGGGATGCCCGTCAGAGGTCGCAGACGCCGGAGCGTAGACTTTAGGCAGGCCTAAGCATCCAAGCCAATACGCGCCTAACGCAAACGGCTGCCCACGATGCCCAGCGTCAGCGGGTGAAAAAAGAACTCGCCATCCTCGCCTTTTTCATTGGTGCCCACCACCACATAGCAACCGGCCATATCGCCAATGCGGCGCA
>CAMBFN010000170.1 GCA_945865425.1 Comamonas sp. lk
TTGCTCAAACGCATACTGACCGAGGCGCACGGCCAAAAAATCGCCGTCATCGAAAACGAATTCGGTGAGGAAAACATCGACAGCGATATTTTGGTCAGCGACACCCAGGAACAAATCATCCAGATGAGCAATGGCTGCGTTTGCTGCACCATCCGCGAAGACTTGCGCACCACCCTGCAAGACTTGGCAGAGAAAAAGCGCAAAGGCGAACTGGACTTTGACCGCGTCGTCATCGAAACCACCGGCCTGGCCGACCCTGGCCCGGTGGCGCAAACCTTTTTTATGGACGACGAGGTGGCCGAGTCCTACCTGCTAGACGCCATCCTGACCCTGGTGGATGCCAAACACGCGCCCGATCAGCTCAACGAACGCCAAGAAGCCCGGCGCCAGGTGGGTTTCGCGGACCAAATTTTCATCAGTAAGTCCGACCTGGTCAGCTCCGAAGCCCTGAGTGCACTGACCCACCGCCTGCAACACATGAACCCGCGCGCGCCCCGGCATATTGCGCATTTTGGCGCGATGGACATTAAAAATGTGCTGAATTTGCACGGCTTTAACCTCAACGCCACCTTGGACATTGACCCAGAGTTTCTGAGCGGCGGCGACCATGGGCATGAGCACCACGACCATGACCACGGACACGACGCTGTGGGCCACGCGCATGGCCCCGATTGCGACCACCCTTCCCACGCCCACGAGGCACACCATGGACACCACCACCATGTCGATGATGACGTCAAAAGCTTTGTGTTCAGGTCCGAGCGCCCTTTTGATCCGGGCAAACTGGAAGACTTTTTAGGCGCTATCGTCAATATTTACGGCCCGCGCATGTTGCGCTACAAAGGTGTCTTATTTATGCAAGGCAGTGAGCGTAAAGTCATCTTCCAAGGCGTGCACCAGTTAATGGGCAGCGATCTGGGTCCTGCATGGCGTGCTGATGAAATCAAGTCCAGCAAACTGGTGTTTATTGGTATCGATTTGCCCAAAGATATCTTGTTACAAGGCATGGAGCAGTCCCTTGTCTGAGCGTTTTTGCAGCCGTTTACCGGCTTACGACAAGCGGTCTTGACTTGCCTGTACACTCGCGCGCCGAACAAGGAGACAGCCCGGCGGGGCGGGTCAATAGCTGAACTTCCCGCAATCGGGGCCCATGGGTTTCTATTAGGAGACACGAATTGAACGCCACCAGCACTAAGAACGCCAAACCCAGCACGGCAGCCAAGCACGTGCCCGCGGCTAAGCCCAGCGCGACAAAGACCGCCAAGACATCCGTCGCACCCACCAAAAAACCGGCTGTGGCGCCTAAATTGATCTCTAAAACACAGGCTAAGACCAGCGCTTCAGCCCCGAAAAAAACTGTGATTATCCCCACCAAAAAAACCGCACCGCCACCGGCGCCCAAACCCGCAGCACCGGCTGCAAAAAAATCTGCTGCCAACACTGCAGTCGCATCTAAAGCCCCTGCAGCTACTGTCAACCCGGCTAGCAAGGCGCCACCTGTAGGCAAAGCGGCACCCGCGCCCGCAAGTGTGGCAGCGCCGATGGCGCCCAAACTGCCAACGCAGCCCAGTAATGACCCGACCGCGGTGCCGGTCAAATCTGGAAGGCCTTCGTCGCGTCTGGCGCAATTGACGGTTCCCTCTATGGCCCAATCGGTTGCCTCCACCGCAGCCAAGGCCAGCTTCGGCCACGCCTACGAAGCTGAGCCAGTTGCGCCCGTCATTCCAGCGCCGGTTAAGAAAGATCCCAAGTTGGCCAATAACTGGAAAAGCAAGCCGGTGGACCAATTGAGCGACGCCGAATTGCAGGCTATGCCCGATTCCGAGTACATGAACGATGTGCAAATGGCCGCCTTCAGGCTCAAACTGGTAGTGCTCAAGCGCGACATCCTGAGCAATGCCGGTGAAACCACCGAGCATTTGCGCGAAGACACCTCCGTGGTGCCAGACCCCACCGACCGGGCCACCATCGAAGAAGAACATGCCCTGGAGTTGCGCACCCGAGACCGCGAACGTAAATTGCTCAAAAAAATCGAACAATCGATTACCCGTATTGATGCCGGCGATTACGGCTATTGCGATGAAACCGGCGAGGCCATCGGCATAGGACGCTTGTTGGCCCGGCCCACGGCCACGCTGTCGCTGGAAGCGCAACAGCGTCGCGAGCTCAAACAAAAAATGTTCGGCGATTAAATCCGCTTCGTGGGCCCGGGCAACAATGCCTAGCCGCGCCCTTCTTTCCAAGCGCAATCAGCGTTAAGCGGCCAATCGACAAAACGCCGCGCCCCAAAAACTATTCACCCGTTACTTGCAATGCAATTGCTAAGTACTTAATTTAGAACGTCTTTTATGCGTTTTTTAGACGCAGATCAGGTTCTAAGTCTTTGATTTCATTGGAAAAAACTTACAAAAACCTTGTCCCAAACACGAATTTGCTGGTAAAGTGCAATTAAGTGCAATTAAGTGCAAATAAGTGGAGGAAAGTGCCAAAAATATGGCCTTTCACTCGTTCGGTTGGAATAAGAGGTTTTTGTGGTGTTTCAAGGTGCTTCTTCGCTCACGCTCGACGGCAAAGGGCGCCTGTCCGTGCCGACGCGGCACCGCGACGTCCTGAGCGCGACCGCGCAAGGACTGCTCACCATCACCAAACACCCGCATGGCTGCTTGATGGTCTTCCCGCGCCCCGAGTGGGACTTGTTCCGTGACCGGATTTCCGCCCTGCCCATGTCGGCGCAATGGTGGAAACGAATTTTTTTGGGTAATGCCATGGATGTGGAGCTCGACAGCACGGGGCGCATCCTCATTTCTCCCGAACTGCGCCAAGGCGCAGGCATCGCCAAAGACACGGTTCTGCTGGGCATGGGCAACCACTTCGAACTCTGGGACAAAGTGGCCTACGAAACGCAGGAAGCTAAGGCAATGCAAGAGCAAATGCCTGACGTATTCAAAGACTTTTCCTTCTGAGCGCGCCCATGGACGCGGTTGCGCAACACACCACTGTTTTGCTTACAGAAGCAATTGACGCGCTTTTGACGCCCGCGGATCCCTCAAACAGCAGGCCGCAGGACGGCCTGTACGTCGATGCCACCTTTGGCCGTGGCGGCCATAGCCGTTTACTGCTGACGCGCTTATCGCCAAGCGGGCGCGTACTGGCTTTCGATCGAGACCCCCAAGCCGTCGTCCAAGCGGCCAGCCTCCAGGACGCGCGCTTTTCCATCCGCCAGCAAAGTTTTTCCCATATCGCTGAAATGCCAGAGGCCAGTGCAGCGGGCATTTTGATGGACCTGGGCGTGAGCTCACCACAAATTGACACGCCCGCGCGCGGATTTAGTTTCCGCTTTGAGGGTCCCTTGGATATGCGCATGGACACCACATGCGGGCAAAGTGTGGCGCAATGGCTAAGGGACGCCAGCGTCGAAACCATAACGGAGGTGATACGTGACTATGGCGAAGAGCGGTTTGCTGGCCAGATTGCAAAGGCGATTGTCGCTCGCCGGCAGGAACACGGACCGATTGAAACAACCACCGAGCTTGCCCAACTCGTGGCTGACACAGTCAAGACCCGCGAGCCGGGTCAGAACCCTGCAACGCGCACCTTCCAGGCTTTTCGGATTTTCA
>CAMBFN010000171.1 GCA_945865425.1 Comamonas sp. lk
GCTGAACACCTTGGTGCCTGCTGGCAACTGGCGGTCCAGCCAAGCGGCCATGCGTTGTGCCTGTTTTTCGCCACGGGGGCTCAAGGTTCTAAGCATGTCGTCGCCGACCAGTTCCAGGTCGATCGCTTCGGCATGGCGCCAAAACACCAAATCCATAGTGCTCAATTTTCGCCCGCCTTTGCATTGTGCATACCGTAGCGCGCCATCAGTGCCGCCTGCGCGGAATGGCCTGGGTAGGCTCCGGTTTCACGGGTCGACTGGTAGCTCCCATCAGGCTGCATATCCCACGCATCCTGGCTGTCGTGCAAATACGCCAACAGACACTCATCTATCAGTCGCTGCCTTTGAACATCATCGGTCACTGGCCAGGCCAACTCAACGCGGCGGACCATATTGCGATTCATCCAATCTGCGCTGGACAAATACAGTTCATCGCACGCCCCTTGGCGGAAGTAATAAACACGCGAATGTTCTAAAAAGCGGCCAATGATGGATCGGACCCGGATGTTGTCCGTTAATCCCTTGACTCTGGCTGGCAACATGCAAGCCCCGCGCACAATCAAATCAATCTGGACACCGCTTTGCCCCGCTTGGATCAGGGCATGGATCAACTCCAAGTCAGTCAATGAATTCATTTTTGCGACGATGCGCGTCGATTCGCCGTTGGCAGCAGCCAGGGCCAACATTTCTATTTTTGCAATTAGTTTGTCATGCAAATAAAAGGGCGCCATCCACATTTTTTTCAAGCGCGGCAGCCTGCTTTGACTGGCCAGATGGACAAAGACATTTTCCATGTCCCGCGTCAGATCCGGGTCAGCGCTTAAATGGCTTATATCGGTATATAAACGGGCCGTACGCGAGTTGTAATTGCCCGTGGACAAATGGCCGTATCGTTTGAGCCCCTTGCCTTCACGCCGAGTAACCAGCAGCATCTTAGCGTGGGTTTTCAATCCAACCACGCCGTATACGACTTGGGCGCCAATGGATTCGAGCATCTCCGCCCAATTGATATTTGCCTCTTCATCAAAGCGTGCTTTCAGCTCCACAACCACAGTCACTTCTTTACCTTTACGCACGGCCTCGCGCAACAAATCCATGATGGTCGAATCCGCACCCGCTCGATAAATCGTTTGCTTGATCGCCAGCACGTTCGGATCATTCACGGCGGCGCGTAAAAACAGCAAGACACCCTCAAAACTTTCAAACGGTTGGTGAAAAATCACATCGCCTTGTTTCAACTGGTCGAAAACGTTGCCTCCCAAATCCAATTGCATCGGCGGCGCTGCTTTGTAGGCGGGGAAGCACAAATCGGGACGGTCTAGCAGATCAATCATCTGGGTCAGCCGCACCAAATTGACCGGGCCCGGGACGCGATACAAAGCCATGGCCGGTAAGTCGAATTGCTTTAACAGGAAATGCGACAAATGCTCCGAGCAGCCAGAGGACACTTCCAGGCGCACGGCTTGGCCGTAATGGCGATGCACCAAGCCCTGGCGCAAGGCCATGCGCAAGTTTTGCACATCCTCTTCATCGACTGCCAAATCCGAATGGCGGGTTACCCGAAATTGCGAAAACTGGTCCACCGTCCGCCCCGTAAACAATTCGGACAAATGGGCGCGGATGACGCTGGTCAAGGCCACAAACACCACTTTAGTTCCGGCCACCCTATCGGGCATACGGATGATGCGTGGCAAAACGCGCGGCACCTTGACGATGGCAATTTCATTGCTACGCCCGAAGGCATCGTTGCCGCCTAAGCGCACAATAAAGTTCAAAGCCTTGTTGGCTACTTGCGGAAATGGGTGTGCAGGGTCTAGGCCAACTGGAATGAGGAGCGGTCGCACCTCGCGCTCGAAATATTGCTTGACCCACAGGCGTTGCGCGGCGTTGCGCTCGCCATGCGACACGATTTTGATTCCGCAATGCGCCAGTGCGGGCAAGATCGCATCGTTATACAGCCCATACTGTCGCTCCACCAAGGCATGCAAAGACTCCGACAAACGATCGAACGACTTTTCGGTATAGCTGCCCTGTTTGTCGCCACTTCGCTTAGCGGTGAGATGCGGCTCGGAGCGGACTTCAAAAAATTCATCCAAATTAGAGGAAACGATGCACAGATAGCGAAGGCGCTCCAAAACAGGAACATCTTCACGCGCGGCCCAGCTCAAGACCCGCTCATTGAATGCGACCAGACTATGGTCGCGGTCCAGCAGTTCGCGGTGCGCGGCGTCGTGAAAGGCTTTGCTCGTTTGTTCCAACGGGACGTTCTCCTTGAAATCCGTGGTATCTGGCTTGTAGAGCGAAGCGTAAGGGCAACACAAGGACCTTGCAAGCATCTACTTTCACACAATAAGACGATCTCGCAGTATGCGCCCCTCAAGCGAAGCGCCGCTGCTCAAAGACAGTTTGCTTCAAAAAGATTACAAATTTGTGACAATTCCCAGCCCGATTACCTTAGCAAAAGGTAGGGCCTGCCAACAGCTGAATCACCTAGCCGGGGCAAATATTGGGCTGATACCCCAGACAGTAAATCCGAGGGCTTGCCGACTTACTTGACGATGACGGGGTGCACCGCAAACACATTGGCGCTCGCTGGGTCGACTACCACGCGAACCCAATGCAAGATAGGGCTGCCAAAAGTCTGCAGACGGGTGAAGTTGGGCAGCAGCTTGCTGGGGCTGTACATGGGCTTGTCTAATTTGAAGTAATGGGTGTCGCCGTGGACAAACAAGACCTGACCGGCGTATTGCTCGGTTTGCTCTACCAGCTTAGACATGAAATGGCGATACCCGCTAACGGCCGGCTCCTTGCTTTCATCGAACTCCTCGGTTTCAGGCAAATCAAAACCCGGGTCGCCCTGGGTGACCACGACGATACCGACCGCGTTTTGCGCCTTGGCTGCAGCAAACGAAGCTTGCATCCAGGCCACATTGGCACTGTCGCGTTCCAGGTATTCGGCATTGGAGGCATCGCACTTAGCGTTGTCACGCGCGCTTTTGTTTTTGCACTCCTTCTCGCTCAGGATCAGATTGTTATTACTGCCAGGCTGGTTGATGCCCACAAACACCACGCTACCGTGCGCAAAGCGGGTGTTCTCGACAAATTTTTCACCTAACTTGCCTTGGTGCTCCAGGGCGATAGTGCTTTGACCCAGGCTATTGAGGGTAGGAAACATCACATTGCGAAGATAGCTTAGCCGTTCCAGACCATCGTAGCCACCGTTGTTGGTGCGATGGCAATCGGTCCATTCGTTGTCGCCGGGCACATACACCACCGGCTTGGCCATGGAGTTAAACATTTTCAACGCATCGGCGTACACATCGTCGGTGCACTTGGAACTGCCATCCTTGAGATCACCGTCGTACAAAGAGAAGGCGATATCCGAACGGTTGATGCTTTGCAAGACTGCGGGCAGTTTGGCATCGTCACCCGCTTTTTTGTAAGGCATGTCGCCCCACAGGCCAAAGCTAAAAGGCTTGACTGGGCTTTGCGCCCAACTAACGGAGGCCTGTGCAACCAAGACGGCAGCAATGCAAACAGCTTTAAAAAACATAAACACTCCGAATAAAAATAAGCAATCCAATTTAAGCGGATTGCA
>CAMBFN010000172.1 GCA_945865425.1 Comamonas sp. lk
TTTTGACTCATGGGCTTTGCGCTCCATGGCGTCATAGTCGATGACTTCGTTAGCGTCCAGGCCGTAGCTGACCGCGTTGAACCACTTTCCGCTCATATTGAGCGCCATGCCGTGGGTCAAGTGGCCGCCTTCTGCAAGGCTCATGCCCAGGATGGAATCGCCGGGCTTGAGGAAAGCTAGAAACACCGCGACGTTGGCCGATGCGCCGCAATGGGCCTGCACATTGGCTGCGTCAGCGCCATAGATTTGCTTGAGGCGATCGATGGCCAGTTGCTCTGCCACGTCCACGTTTTCACAGCCACCGTAGTAGCGCTTACCAGGATAGCCCTCGGCGTATTTATTGGTAAATTGGCTGCCTTGTGCGGCCATGACAGCAGGCGAAGCATAGTTTTCGCTGGCGATCAGCTCAATGTGGTGTTCCTGCCGGGTGTTTTCGGCCAGTATGGCGGCCCAAAGTTCGGGATCGGTTTGCTCGATCAAAATATTACGGTGGTACATGTCTCAGTCCTATAGTTTGTATGAAATGGTCCATTACAGCTCTGACGATGGCAGGCGCTGTGGCTTCGTGGCTTTGGGTGGGTAACCCGTAAACTTCCAATCTTGCCTGGGTCCAAGCTCCCGGCGTGCTCGGGCGGTGGCAGCACAGCAGGTTGGTCATGATTTTAGTGTTCAGCTTTAAGGCTCACGCTGGGCGTTGTTAAGAGCCCCGACAGCCGCTGGGCTATCGGCTTGCAAAGTGACGGCCTTTGTCTCGGGCGCCGGGACCGACAAGGGCACGGGACGCCCGCTGAAGACGGCTTGTAATCGCGTCTGCTCAGCCAGCACCTTGCCAGCATAGCCGCCGTCATCTTCCAAATTGCCCGCGCCAACATACAGCTTGAGCCCCGCTTCCGCCGAACCGGCGCGCGCAATGCATTCTTGCAGCACTTTGACGCCCACCCTGACGTTGGACAAGGCGTCAAAGGCGGCTAGCGTACCGCCAAAGCGGGTGTACTTATCGCTATGGATTTGGGTCATGACCTGCATCAGGCCTTGTGCGCCCATGGGGCTTTGCGCAATCGGGTTAAAACCCGACTCCACGGCCATGACGCTCAGTATGAGCAAGGGGTCGATCTTGGCCTTGGCGCCAGCTGCAAAAGACTCTGAGACCAAAGCGGCCATGGGCTCGGGTGCGATGTTGTACTTGCGACTTAACCATTGGGTTAAGACACTCTGCGGTTTGGGCAGGTCTTTGGGGTCCATAGCCGTGACGCGGTCTGTCGCAGTGCCGGTGACCAGGCTGGAAAAAGTCTCTTGATGATCTTGCAGCCACTCCATTAGTTGCAATTGACCGGCCTGGCGCAAATCCGGCTGTAATCCGATGGTGAGTCCGAAAAACATCACAGCCAGGCCTACGAGCGCAAAGCTGTTGTGCGTGACTTCCATAAAGCCGTGGACGATGTCGCCAGCGACCACAGAGAGCGATTTTCGAAGACTTTGGGCTGGGTTCATGCGACTCCTTGTTCTATGGCGTTCCCGCTTTCACAAAGCCTGGCGGGAGAGTGTGCGAGTTGGGCGATAGGCGCACGAAGCGCGCCGGTGGCGTCGCGCAGGTCTTCGTGCTAGCTTTGCCAAGCGGTTTACGCAAAGATCAGGACGGCTGGTAGCCGGGGGCAAAAGCATGATCTCTCGTGGGATTCTACCAGCCCACCCACTTTTAGGGCCCCCATGCGCGGGCATGACCTTTGGCCTGCAAGTGCAGGCTTTTCGGCTCTGCGCGCCAAAATTTGGTGCTGCCTTGCCTGAAGGTGCCGCATTGAAGGACAATTGCGCCCTTTTGGCGGCATTTGGTGCCGCGTTTTATTTATTTCCATTTAGCAAGGCTCCACGTGTCGACGACTGCATCCAACAAGACCCATGACATCGCCCACTGGGACGCGATCACCGGCGGCGCTTTTTCTGCGCCGACATCGGGCGAACGGTCGCAGCGGGTCAAAGACTGGTTGGCGAGCGATCCTGCACATGAAGCAGTGGCCGAGGTCTACCGCGAGCTCAGTACCCGCGACAAAGGCGCAGCCAAACTCTTGCGTGAACGCCTGGACGACGCCAAACGGGCAAAAGCCCAGGAAGCTATCGCTGCCGAATGGGAGGCCAAGGCCCGCACCTTATTGGATTTGTCTAAATTGAATATTGCCGACGCCCTGGCTTGGCAGCGTGACGCCGCCAAGGCCGGAGCGCCGCTCAGCCGCGAGCCCCTGGCTGGCATCAAATTGCAATTGGCCGAGCGCGTACGCGTGATCGAGGACTTGCAGCACCAGGCACAGGTACAACGCGAAGCCGCAGTGCTGCTGGCGCAACGCATTGAAGTGATGTCCACCAAGCCCTGGCAGGATGCCCAGGCCGCGCATAGCGCGCTGGCGATCGATGTGGACCATTGGCAAACCCAGGCCTCCCAACTGGTGGCGCATGCACTCTGGGCCAGTGTCGATATGAAGTTTGCACCCGTGCTCGACACGGCCAAGGCCCAATTGCTAGTCGTTTGGGAGGCTTTTGACGCCGTGTTGGCCCAAACCATGCTGGCCGCTCAAGACCCGCAGGCGCCGCTGCCCCCGGTGGCCGTATGGGCTGACTCCTTGCGCGCTGAGCGCCAGCAGGCGGTGGCCGCAGCCAAGCCAGCCAGACCTGTGGCGGACCCGGCGCTGCGCGAGGCCGCGCAGGCCAAAGTGCGTGAGGTCTTGGCTCAACTCGAAGCCGAGGTGGGCCAGGGCCACGGTAAAGCCAGCGCGGGCGCAGCCAATGCCTTGCGCCAGGCGCTCAAAGAGTTTGGCCGATTGATAGATGCAAAACTCGACGCGCAAGCCCAGGCTGCTTTGGCTGCTGCTGGCGAGCTGGAGGGCTGGCAGCGCTGGCGCGCTGATCAGCTCCGCGAAGAATTAGTTATAAAGGCAGAGGGCCTGCTCAAGCGCCCTGAAGGCCAGTCGCTGGGCGGGCGAAAAATGCAGGAAACTCTGCGTGCCATGCGCGAGCAATGGAAACAAACCGACCAGGGCGGTGTGCCCAACCATGGCTTGTGGAAACGCTTTGACGAGGCCTGCAATGCAGCCCATAAAGTCGTGGAAGCCTGGTTGGAAAAGCTGAAAGCCGATGCCCTGGAACATCGCCAGCAGCGTTTAGCACTGATTGAAGAAGTCAAAGCCTGGGGCGATGCCAACCGGACCGCGCTGGACGATGACTGGAAAGGCTTTAGCCGCATCCTGCACCAGTTTGGCGATCGTTGGCGCAACGCCGGGCATCTGGGTGAAAAAGCATTTGCCGAATTGCAGCCGCTTTGGAAAGAAGCCATTTCCCACGCCGCCGAGCCCTTGGAGACCTTGCAGGCCCAAAGCGAACAATTGCGTCAGGCCATGATCGAAGAGGCCAAAGTTTTAGGCTCGGCCGCCGCGTTGCGCATTGACGCTGTCAAATCACTGCAACAACGCTGGCAGGCCCAAGCCCATGCGGTACCGCTAGACAGGCGCCTGGAACAAAAACTGTGGGATGCATTCCGCAAACCGATTGACGATGCCTT
>CAMBFN010000173.1 GCA_945865425.1 Comamonas sp. lk
TTCCGAAAGGGAAGCCCAGTGCTTCCCTTTTTTCTTAGTCCGGAAATGCATATCCGGGCAGGTACCGGTTAAGGCGCGGTAGCAAAGCGGTTATGCCCCGGATTGCAAATCCGGTTAGTCCGGTTCGACTCCGGACCGCGCCTCCAAAATTTCCTCCCAAATAGGTCTCGCCGCGTGCAGCCATGCACGGGGCTTAGCGGCTTTGCACTGGGCATCTGAAGTCGTCGTCCCAGGGGATCGGCGGCGCATCATCGGCTCTGCAGATGGCATCGGTAGGCAGGCATTCCTTGCGCAACTCCTTGAATTCCAGCCGCAAGGTGACGCGACGGCTTTTTTCCGGCTGATTGGCAATAGCCGAATTAAAGGACGATCCACCCACCAAAAATTGTTGGCGTATGGTCTTGCGGTCTGACAGGCTAGGCGCGTCCTGTGCGCTAGCGTCTAGCAGTACGCAGAGCACGCGCTGCGAGCGCTCCAGGCTGAGGTTCAGGTTGTGCAGGTAGCTGCCTTCCTGGCTGGCAAAGCCCTCCACCACGTAGCGGCGCAACCATTTGCTGCATTGGGGGGTACGCGCCACGTCCAGTACTTCCGGGACGAAGGCGCGCAAAAACTCCATGCGGTCTTCGGATAATTGGTTGCCATTTTTTTTGAATTCGGCCAGCGGCCCAAAGTCGATAGTTTGGCCGCTTATTTTTACGCCCCGAAATTCGGGTCGTCGCGCTACCTTGTCCATATCGGCAATGCAGGCCATGATGGATTCTTCGCGGTCCTTGCGCTTGTCTTCGATCGAGCGCAGGCCTTGGGTTACCACCATCAAGGCCACCGCCATGGCGACCAAAAAAAGCACCATCAAGGCCGTCATCAGGTCGGAAAACGAAATCCAAAACGGTTTTTCCGCCTCTTCTTTGGCGCGCTTGCGCCGTGGCGTTTGCAATATAAACATGGCGCCGCTATTTCATGGCCGCCAGATGACTCGAGGTCTTGCGCAACTCTTCCAGCACGTCCTGCATGAGCGCCACTTGCGCCTCGGTGGCGACCACCAGACGCTCTAGGTTTTCCTGGCCGGAACTGGCTTCGAACAGGCTGTCAATCAGGTGCTGCAAACTCTCCACCTGGCTGTAGCGCGCGCTGAGCAGCGCTTTTTCCACCCAGGTAAACAACATGGCCAGTGCAATGGCCAAAGCCGATACAAAAAACGCCTGACCTACGGTTTGCACTAGCAAGCTGAGTTGGGCCTGGGTAGTGGTCGGGTCGGACACATCGAAATGGATCAGTCCATTAATCAGCCCTGAAAACGTACCAATAATCCCCAGGCCTGTCAGTATGCCGGGCACGTGCTTATAAAAGTCAGAGCGCAATGGGGAGTCCACCAGCGCATAGTCCGAAAAAAAAGTTTCCGCCAAAGCCGATGCGCGCCAGCGCCGGGCCCTGCTGCTGGCCGGATCCGGCAACTCGTTGCGCTTGTCCAGCGCTTCGGAGTACTCGTCCCACAGACTGGAGAGCTGTGGGTCGCCAGCTACTTTGCTTTCGATGTCAGCCAAGTCCACTACCGCGCCGCCGGACTTGGCTTTCATCGCATTGAAAAACAGCTCCGAAAGAACACGTACGCGGTTTTGCGGCCCTGCCGCAGTTTGGCCCGCTTGGATATCGTCCCAGGGTACATGCAGGCAATGGGCGTATTGGGCCCATAGGTGTGCCATGCGTGGCTCGGTCATAGCTTCGCTCTCCAGCTTGTCCAGATCGACAGCGCCATTAACGGCCCCAGCTTTCATGCCTTCCAATTTAGACAGCACCTGGGCCAGGCTGCCTTTTAATTGCAATGCTGGCAGTACAAAGCGGCTCAGGAAGTTGAGGGCAATGAGGGCTATGAGGCAGAGCACCAGCATCAAGTGCCATTGCTGCCAAAACCAGGTTTGAGTAAGGCTTGTCATGCTGGGCGTTCCGTTGTTGTTTGGCTGCAGATTCAGTGTAGCGGACTTGAATGGTGGCGCTTGCAGCGTCCGGCGCCACTATGGGATCGTGTAAGTTGCCGAACGTCGCCCCAAGCCTTCGGGTCTACTGAAAACTTCCTGCGTACTTGGGGCCATCTATCAGCCAGGCAATTTCTCAATATGAAATACCGAATTTTATATTGCGGAAAATAGACTATAAGCTACTGATCTGTATAAAAAAATATTCTGTCTTATATAAGACATAAGACAGGTTTTAGGTCTCGTAGGCTCTTAAAATTTCGCCAACAGACCAGGCGCGCGTGTGGCGCGCGCATCTAGCCTTGGGGCGATAGATTTTTAATTAGCAGGAGTTTTTTATGGCAAAGCAATTCAATATCCTCATTTTGGGCGCTTCCTACGGATCGCTGCTGGGTAGCAAACTACTGATGGCAGGGCACCGCGTCAGCCTGGTATGCCGCAGCAAGACGGCCCAGCTAATCAACGAGCAGGGCACGCGGGTGCGTATGGCCGTAAAAGGGCGTCCTGGGATGGTGGAAATCGACTCGCGCAACTTCCCCGGCGCGTTAAATGCCAAGACGCCCTTGCAAGTGCAAGTGTCGGAATACGACCTGGTGTGCCTGGCCATGCAAGAGCCGCAATACAGCGACCCGGATGTGCGCCACCTGATGCACGCGATTGCCCAAGCCAAGGTGCCGTGCATGTCCATCATGAACATGCCGCCTTTGCCGTTTTTGGCGCGCATTGAAGGCATAAACACCGCCAACTGCCGCCCCTGCTATTTGGATCCCACGGTGTGGGACGGATTTGAGCCCGGCGTGATGACGCTGTGCAGCCCCGACCCGCAGGCCTTTCGCCCGCCCGAAGAGCAGCCCAACGTACTACAGGTTGGGCTGCCAACCAATTTCAAAGTGGCGCGTTTTGCGTCCGATGCGCACAACGCTATGCTGGCCCAGTTAGACGCCGATATCGCCGCCGCCCGCCTGGTGGTCGATGGCGAATCCTTGGACTTGCCGGTGAAACTCAGGCTGCATGATTCTTTGTTTGTGCCGCTGGCCAAGTGGAGCATGCTCATGACGGGCAATTACCGTTGCGTGCTGGCTGATACGGTGCAGCCGATTGAGCAAGCGGTGCATGCCGATGGGGAACAGTCCCGTGCCGTCTATGAATGGGTGTCCACGCTATGCCAGTCGCTGGGCGCGGCCGCCGACGACATGGTGCCGTTTGAGAAATATGCGGCAGCGGCCAAAGGATTGCTTAAGCCATCGTCCGCAGCGCGCGCGCTGGCGGCAGGTGCGACGCATATTGAGCGGATTGATTTGCTGATCAAACTGATCGCAGATCAAAAAGGCATGCACTCGAATTCTGTTGATGAAACCGTTCGCAGGGTCAACGGCTGGCTAGAACGCAACCGCCACGCCAGCGCTTTACCGGCCGCTGCCGCGGCAGTTGCTGACACGGCCGCCTGACCTACGTGGAAGCACTTCTTCACCCAGGTCTTTTTGAGGCGGGTCGTTGCTAGAATGAGAACTCAGGCATT
>CAMBFN010000174.1 GCA_945865425.1 Comamonas sp. lk
GAGGTTTTTGAAACCGAAGCCTTGGCATCGCAAGCCAGACGCATAGCAAGCGAAGCATTGCAATTGCTTGAAGCGCCTAACTGCCCCAGCGGCGTCATGGACCTGGTGTTGATGCCCGATCAGATGATGCTGCAAATCCATGAATCCATTGGGCACCCCCTGGAATTGGATCGTATTTTGGGTGACGAGCGCAATTACGCTGGTTGGAGCTTTGTGAAAGCCGAAGATTTCGGGCGTTTGCGTTATGGATCGGAACTGATGAATATCTCCTTTGATCCCTCGCGTGCCCATGAATTTGCCAGCTACGCGTTTGACGACAGCGGCAACCCGGCAAGCAAACAAATGTTGATTGAAGGCGGGATATTAAAGCGCGGCCTGGGCTCGCTGGAGTCGCAACAGCGCTCGGGTATTGAGGGCGTAGCGAATTCCCGATCGGCCTCGTGGAACCGTGCCCCCATTGACCGCATGGCCAATATCAATCTGGAGCCAGGCGATAGCACTTTGGAGGAGTTAATAGGCCAAGTGCAGAAGGGCATATTGATGCATACCAACCGGTCCTGGTCGATTGATGATTACCGCAATAAATTTCAGTTTGGATGCGAGTACGGCCAATTGATCGAGCATGGGCGCTTGGGCGCCGTGGTGCGCAACCCCAATTACCGGGGCGTCAGCATCGATTTTTGGAACCGCCTGGCAGGGGTAGGCCGCGATGATGAGGTCCACGGCACCCCTTATTGTGGCAAGGGGGAGCCCAGCCAGGTCATCAGAGTGGGACACGCCTCGCCCCCCTGCTTGTTCCGCGGCGTGGAAGTGTTTGGAGGTCAGGCATGAACCCCCTGGATTTTTCCAAGCAAACCAGCCTGCTATTGGATGCAATGTGTGAACGCCTTTTTGCCAACTTGCGCCCGGGCGAAGATGTCACCGTCAGTTTGGAAGCAGAGGAAACCCTGTACCTGCGCTTGAACAACAATCGGGTCCGGCAAAACACCGACGTGACGCAACGCGTATTGCAGATAAGGTACCAGGGCGGCGGTCGTACCATTGACCATGGTATGAATTTGAGCGGGCAGGTCGATGCGGATTACCGCAGCGTCGACACCGTCCTCGAACGCTGCCGCCTCGACGCTGCAGTATTGCCGCAAGACCCTTTTCAGGTGCCAGTGCAAAACCATGGCAGCAGCCGTGAGGTATTTAGGGGGCAGCTACTGGCACCCGAAGCACTCATACCGGCCATCGTGGAGCCGGCTGGTGGCTGTGATCTGGTGGGGTTTTATGCTGGAGGCGTGGTCATTAGTGCCAACCGTAATTCAAAGGGGCAAAACCATTGGTTTGAAACCGAAAATTTCTTCTTTGATTATTCTCTTTACAACGGACCACAGGCCGTCAAAAGCGTTTATGCGGCTGCATCATGGAATGCCCATGACTGGACCACTAACCTAGAGCGTAGCAAGGCCTCGCTGCACTTGCTCAAGCGCCCCATGCAATCGGTCCAGCCTGGCGCCTATCGCAGCTATTTTGCGCCGGCGGCCTTTGCCGATTTGCTGGGGATGATGTCCTGGGGTGCTATGTCTGCAGCGGCCTGGAAGCAGGGCCGTAGTCCTTTCAAAAAGTTGATGGAAAAAGAACTGCAGCTCTCGCCCCTGCTTTCGGTGTCTGAAAACTTCGGCATGGGCTTGACGCCGCGCTTTAATGATCTGGGTGAAGTTGCGCCCCAGTGTTTGGGCTTGATCGAGGCCGGAACTTTGAGTAATTTGCTGGTGAGTTCGCGCAGTGCCAAGGAATACGGATTGCAAGCTAACGGTGCCTCAGGTCACGAATCACCGCGCGCCCTGGATGTTGCAGTGGGTAGCTTGGCCGACCAGGATGTTTTGGGCGCCTTGGGCACCGGCCTGTATCTTTCGAATTTGCATTATTTGAACTGGAGCGATCCGGTATCGGCGCGTGTTACCGGCATGACCCGCTATGCCTGCTTTTGGGTAGAAGGCGGTGAAATCGTCGGGCCAATCAACAACCTACGCTGGGATGAAAGTCTCTACAAGGCCCTGGGACCGCAATTGCTGGCACTGGGAAATCAGGCCGAAGTTTCCCCGGAGGTCGGCACTTATTCAAAACGTTCACCTGGCGGGCTGCGCGCACCGGGCGCCTTGATCGACGCCTTTCATTTCACTTTGTGACCAGCCAAGTACTTAGCGGGCAGTGGGTGACAATCCCGCCATGGAACGAAAAATACTGCTCGCAGGTGGCGGCATAGGCGGCTTGGCGACGGCTATGGCTTGCGGGCATCTGGGCATGGGCACGCAGTTGTTTGAAAAAAAGCGGGTGCTCTCTGAAGTGGGCGCGGGGGTGCAACTGGGGCCTAACGCAGTGCGTTTGCTGGAGGGCTGGGGCCTGGGCGCGGCGCTGGATGCAGTGGCCTGCTTTCCGCAGCGGCTGGAAGTGCGTAGCGCCCACAGCGGCGCCTTACTCGGCACGCTGCCTTTGGGTGCGCGCGCGCTACAGCGCTATGGCGCGCGTTATGCAACTATCGCGCGCATCGACCTGCACACCTTGCTGCACCGCGCCGTATTGGCCCAGGGACTGACTGAAATACACCTCGGGCGTGCGGCCCAGCGTGTCAGCCAGGACGCCAGCGCGGTTGAGCTGACGACCGATGACGAGCGCAAGCGCCGCGCCAATGTGCTGATTGCTGCCGATGGCCTGTGGAGCCATGTGCGCGACTTTTTGCGCCAGGATGTGCAGCCGGTTTTCAGCGGCCATTTGGCCTACCGCGCTATGGCCAAGCAGGCCGATTTGCCGCATGCCTTGCGCAGCAACTGCATCACCGTGTGGTTGGGTCCGGCCATGCATGCGGTGCAATACCCAGTGCAAAGTGGCGAAGTACTCAATCTGGTGGTCATCGTAGAAGGACCGGCGCCTGGTGACACACAGGATTGGGAACAGGCCGCACTGCGCAGCGACTTAAGGGCTCATCTGTCAAAGGCAGATGTCGGGTTGCAGGATTTGGTGGGCTCTATGGCGCAGTGGCGGCTTTGGCCCTTGAACGGCTTGCCGCATCTGCGCGGCCCGCAGGACATGGCGTTTGGCCGCATTGCTTTGCTGGGGGACGCAGCACACCCGATGCTGCCTTATTTGGCCCAGGGTGCGGGCATGGCCATCGAGGACGCAGCTGTGCTGGCGCGTTGCCTGCACCAAGGCCCGACGGACGATGCCAAAGCCTTGCTGCATTACGCGTCTTTGCGTTGGAAGCGCAATGCGCGCGTGCAGACCAGGGCAGAGCGCAATGGTGAAATTTTTCACGCCACGGGTGTGACGGCCTGGGGCCGCGATACGGCGATGCGCTTGTTGGGCGCGCGCCTTTTGGATATGCCTTGGCTGTATCGGGGGGTGTGAGCCGAAGGTCTTATAGCTGCGTGCGCAAACTCCAAATTTCGGGGAACAGCACCACGTCCAGCATCTTGCGCAAATAGCTGACGCCGCCGGTA
>CAMBFN010000175.1 GCA_945865425.1 Comamonas sp. lk
GATACGGTGCAGCCGATTGAGCAAGCGGTGCATGCCGATGGGGAACAGTCCCGTGCCGTCTATGAATGGGTGTCCACGCTATGCCAGTCGCTGGGCGCGGCTGCCGACGACATGGTGCCCTTTGAGAAATATGCGGCAGCAGCCAAAGGCTTGCTGAAGCCATCGTCCGCAGCGCGTGCACTGGCGGCGGGTGCAACGCATATTGAGCGTATTGATTTGCTGATCAAACTGATCGCAGATCAAAAAGGCATGCACTCGAATTCTGTTGACGAAACCGTTCGCAGGGTCAACGGCTGGCTAGAACGCAACCGCCACGCCAGCGCTTTACCAGCCGCTGCCGCGGCAGTTGCTGACATCGCCGCCTGACCTACGTGGAAGCACTTCTTCACCCAGGTCTTTTTGAGGCGGGTCGTTGCTAGAATGAGAACTCAGGCATTTATGTCTGCAGTGCATTAGACCGGATGGCCGGGCACATGCCCACGGTCGGCTACACGCCGACCGCGGGCCCGAGTGGTGAAATAGGTAGACACATCGGACTTAAAATCCGCCGCTTCGTGAATAACGGGCATACGAGTTCAAGTCTCGTCTCGGGCACCACCTAGGCTTCATAATGCCCCTAGGCTTTGCGCTTGCTCTACACTGCATGCAAGCCCTTTGATAATCCAGCGCCCATGTCCCGTTACAACAATCCCTTCGAAATCCATGTCCATGGCCAGGTGGTATTGCGCCCCGAGGTGCAACTCAGCGATGTCCAGGACGCACTCAAACCCTTGTGGAAATATGCCGGTGCCCGCTCCTTGGCCGATGCGGCTAGCAGCGCCTATGAGGATGAGCCGGGAATTGAGTTTGTCCCCGCCGAAAACCAGTTGCAAATGTGCTGGACAGTTTCCGGAGATGAGGATTTTCGGCAGGCTTTGGATGAGCTTTGCATGAATCTCAATGAACTGGCCCAGGCTGGTGCTGCCATTGAGGTAACTTTTTACGATACTGACTTTGACGAAGAAGAGCAAAGTCCCGAAGGCGAGTCACGCGATGATTTTGTGATGCTGTTTGTCGGCCCCAATCCAGCAGCCATCATGCAGGTACAGCGCGATTTACTGGTGCAAGATTTGGTCAGCATGATGGAGCGCCATTTTGACGGCGCAGAGTTGGGCGGCGTGGTAGCCGAGGTGGACAAATTATTTGCCCAACGCTTTGATGCTTTAGTCAATTCGCTGGAAATCGGCAAACCACCACGCGGTCCGGGCGGCGGTTTTGGCAGCGGGCACGGCGGCGGCCGAAAGCCGCGCCATTTGCACTAAATGCCTTGGCGGGCCGCCGCCACAGGTGCGGTCAGCGGCTTAGCAGCCGCGTGTGATAGGCATCTCCACGGGTTTGGCATCTACGGCGTATTTGCCCAACTCCATTTTCGCGATGGCATTGCGGTGCACTTCGTCGGGGCCGTCTGCAAAGCGCAGCGATCGGGCGCTGGTGTAGCTGTAGGCGAGCGGGAAGTCGTCTGACATACCGCCGCCGCCATGGACTTGCATGGCCCAATCGATCACCTCGCAGGCCATATTGGGCGCCACTACCTTAATCATGGCGATTTCATTTTTGGCAAATTTGTTGCCACCTATGTCCATCATCCAGGCCGCTTTGAGCGTCAGCAGGCGGGCCATGTCGATGCGACAGCGCGCCTCGGCAATACGCTCTTGGGTGACGGTTTGTGAAGCGACAGTTTTGCCAAAGGCCACGCGTGAAGATGCGCGTTTGCACATTAACTCCAATGCGCGTTCCGCTAGGCCAATCAGGCGCATGCAATGGTGAATACGCCCAGGCCCAAGGCGGCCTTGGGCAATCTCAAAGCCCCGTCCTTCGCCCAACAGGATGTTGCTCGCGGGTACCCGGACGTTTTCAAACAGCACTTCCATATGGCCGTGGGGCGCATCGTCATAGCCAAAAACGGTGAGCGGGCGCACCCGTGTGATGCCTTGGGTGTTCGAAGGAACCAGCACCATACTTTGCTGGGAGTGGCGTGGCGCTTGTGGGTCGGTCTTGCCCATCACAATGTAGATAGCGCAACGGGGGTCACCAGCGCCGGACGTCCACCATTTGCGCCCATTGATGACATAGTCATCGCCATCGCGTTCGATGCTGGTGGCAATATTTGTGGCGTCGCTGGATGCCACCTCGGGCTCTGTCATGGCAAAGGCGGAACGGATTTTCCCTTCCAGCAGGGGCTTGAGCCAGTGCGCTCGGTTGGCTTCTGATCCATAGCGTGCGATGGTTTCCATATTGCCGGTATCAGGCGCTGAGCAGTTAAAAACTTCGCTGGACCACATGACCCGACCCATGAGCTCGGCTAACGGGGCGTATTCCTGGTTGGTTAGGCCCGCGCCGTGGTAGCCAGAGGCTTCGGCGCTGTCTACCGGTAAAAACAGGTTCCACAAGCCTTGGGCCTGGGCCTTGAGCTTGAGCGATTCAATTAATTGCAAGGGCGTCCAGCGTTTACCTGCCGCCGTGTTGGCTTCAATTTCCTGGTGGTAAGCACTCTCGGCGGGGTAGATATGCTGATCCATGAAGGCCTGGAGCTTGGCTTGTAAGGCCTTGGTTTTGTCTGAATATTCGAAGTCCATGGTGTCTCCAGTGCGGGATGAAATGAATATATTGGTAGGTGAAGCGCGAACGGCTAGGCGCAGCCTGGGCCTTGGTATTTTTGGGCAAAGGACCAAGCTAGCTTTGCCAGCGGCCGAGCGCCTGCCGCCGAATTTACCGCCTGTGCGCTGGAGGCGGTACCAGCCTCCACGCGCTTGGCAATACCTTGCAAAATAGCGGCGATGCGGAACAGGTTGTAGGCCATGTAAAAATTCCAGTCTGCGCGCAGTGCTTGCGCGTCGATGTGGGGCATCTGCGCACAGTACATGCGGATGTATTGATCCTGGTCAGGTATGCCTAGTTCTGCGAAGTCCAAGCCAGCGATGCCGCGAAAACTGCCCGGCGGAATATTCCAGGCCATGCCGTGGTAGCTGAAATCGGCCAGGGGATGGCCTAGCGTGGACAGTTCCCAATCCAGTACTGCCAGTATGCGGGGCTGCGTAGGGTGAAAAATCAGATTGTCCAAGCGGAAATCGCCGTGTACCACGCTGACCAAGGATTCGCTTTGGGCTACAACCGGGATGTGCTGTGGCAGCCAGGCGGTCAGCTGGTCCATCTCCTGGATCGGCTGTGTGACGGAGGCTAGGTATTGCTTGCTCCAGCGTCCGATTTGCCGCTGGAAATAATTACCCGGCTTGCCGTAGCTGCTGAGCCCTTGTGCGGCGACATCCACGCGGTGCAAGGCGGCGATTACGCGGTTCATTTCGGCATAAATGGCAGCGCGTTCTTCCTTGGACATGCCAGGCAAAGCTTGGTCCCACAGGATGCGGCCCTCGATGAAGTCCATGATGTAGAAAGCGCGGCCAATGACTGA
>CAMBFN010000176.1 GCA_945865425.1 Comamonas sp. lk
GCGCGACGCGCTCGACCCCAAAACCCGATGAGCGCCACTGCGCAAGCCCCAAACCCTGCGCTGCTGCAGGTGCAAAATTTGCAGGTGCAGTTTGCCACCAACGATGGCCCGGTATATGCCGTCAATGGGCTTAGCTTTGCGCTCCAGCAAGGAGAGACTTTGGGCATTGTGGGTGAATCAGGTTCAGGCAAGTCGCAGACAGCGCTGGCCATCATGGGCTTGCTGGCGCGCAATGGTCGTGCTACAGGAAGCGTGGACTACCAGGGCCGCAATTTGTTGGCGCTGACCGAGCAAGAATTCAACAAGGTGCGTGGCAGCCAGATTGCCATGGCTTTTCAGGACCCGATGACTGCGCTCAACCCCTTCCTGACGGTTGAGCGCCAGATGACCGAAACTTTGCAACTGCACAAAGGCATGGACCGCAAGGCGGCGCGGGCCAGTGCCGTGCGCATGCTCGATGCGGTAAAAATTCCTGCGGCCGCCTCGCGCATCGACATGTACCCCCATGAGTTTTCGGGCGGCATGCGCCAACGCGTGATGCTGGCCATGGCACTGCTCTGCGAACCTGCCATTTTGCTCGCCGATGAACCCACCACCGCACTGGACGTTACGGTGCAAGCCCAGGTCTTGGCATTGCTGCGCGAGTTGCAAAAAGACATGGGCGTTGCGATCTTGCTGATTACGCATGACTTAGGGGTGATCGCCGGCCTGTGCGATCAGGTATTGGTGATGTACGGCGGACGTGTCATGGAGCAAGGCAGTGTGGGTCATATTTTTCACCGGGCTTCGCATCCCTATACCCGTGGGCTGCTGGGTGCTATTGCGCGCATCGACGGCCAGGGCGGGCCCTTGGTGCCTATTGCAGGCAGCCCGCCGCAGATGGGGAAGCTGGCAGCCGGTTGTCCTTTTGCGCCGCGCTGCGCTTGGGCTGATGGCATTTGCGAAACGCAAGTGCCTGGCTTGCAGGATATGGATGCGCACCCTGCGGACCAGAGCCTGCGGTATCGGGCCAGGCGTGCTTGCCATCGCTCGGCAGAGGTAGTGAAGTTCGGTCTCAGCGAAGGCGGTAAGCATGGCTGAGCACAAGCCGCCCTTGTTACAGGTGCGAGATTTGCAAGTCCATTTTCCGGTGCGCCTGGCCGGCGCCTGGCCGTGGGCGCCCTGGGGAAAGGTCAAAGCGGTGGACGGCGTTTCCTTTGACTTGCACGCAGGCCAAACCTTGGGCGTGGTGGGCGAGTCCGGCTGCGGCAAGTCCACGCTGGCGCGCGCTTTGCTCAATCTGCATCCCGCCACTGCCGGTAGCATTACATGGAATGGCAAGCAAATGGTGGGCGCCTCCAAGGCGCAGTGGATGGCTGTGCGCAAAGACATTCAAATGGTGTTTCAGGACCCGTTGGCAAGCTTGAACCCACGTATGACAGCGGGCCAGATTATTGGCGAGCCGCTGCGCATCCACCGCCCCGAAGTGTCGGCTGGCGATAGAGCGCAAAAAGTTCGCGCTCTGATGGACCGGGTGGGCCTGACCGCGCAGCAAGTCAACCGCTACCCGCATGAATTTTCGGGGGGCCAATGCCAGCGCATCGGTATTGCGCGGGCCCTGATTTTGGAGCCCCAACTCGTGGTGTGCGACGAGCCGGTTTCCGCTTTAGACGTATCGATTCAGGCGCAAATTGTCAACTTGTTGGCTGAGCTGCAAAAAGACCTAGGCCTGGCGCTCTTGTTTATCGCGCATGACTTGGCAGTGGTGCGCCACATCAGCCAGCGGGTGATGGTGATGTATTTGGGCCGCACCATGGAAATCGCAAGCCGCGATGCGCTGTACAGCGCCGCGCGCCACCCTTACTCTCGCGCGCTGCTTTCGGCCATTCCCATTTTGGACCCGGAAGTGGAGCGCAATCGTTCTCGGCAATTATTGGCGGGGGAGCTGCCGTCGCCCTTGAGCCCGCCTTCAGGTTGTGTTTTTCGCACGCGCTGCCCCCTTGCGCAGGACCAGTGCGCCCACCACGTTCCACCAGTTCAAACCGATGTGGTTGGACACAGCCACGCTTGCCTGGTGCAACAGTACTGATTTTGAGACAAAGGTTGAGGGGTCCATGCCAATCTGCTTGGGCAAGTTGCCCAGGTCGCCGCGCCTAGCGCTTTAGCCCACCGTCACCTTGGCGGCCCCCGCTCGCGCTTGGGCTATCGTCCCGATGACATACACCGTTTCCCCGGCATCGCGCAGGGTTTGGGCGCAGGCGGGTGCATGCGCAGCGGCTATCACCACTACCATGCCAATGCCGTTGTTAAAGGTGCGGTTCATTTCCTCATCGTCAATGCCGGCGGTGGCTTGCAACCAGGCAAATAACTCGGTTTGCGGCCAGCTGCCTTTTACCAGCTGGGCCGCGCAGTCCTCAGGCAGCACGCGCGGGATGTTTTCGAGCAAGCCGCCGCCGGTAATGTGCGCCAGCGCCTTGATCGGGTGCGCCGCCAGCGCGGCTAATACGTTTTTCACGTAGAGCCGCGTCGGCTCCATCAAGGCTTGTTTGAACGGCTTGCCATCGAGCGTGGCCGGCAATTGACCGGCCGCCCGCTCAATACATTTGCGTACCAGACTAAAACCATTGGAATGCACACCGCTGGAGGCCAGGCCCAGCACGATATCGCCGGGTTTGACATCTGCACCGCTCAGGATTTTTGATTTTTCTACCGCACCCACCGCAAAACCGGCCAGGTCGTATTCGCCCGCGGGGTACATTCCCGGCATTTCGGCGGTTTCGCCACCGATCAGCGCGCAGCCCGATAGCTCGCAGCCCTTGGCAATTCCGCCGATGACGGCCGCCGCCGTGTCTACATCGAGCTTGCCGCAGGCAAAATAGTCCAGAAAAAACAGGGGTTCGGCGCCTTGCACCAGCACATCGTTCACGCTCATGGCCACTAAGTCGATGCCCACGGTGTCGTGCATATTCCATTCAAAAGCCAGTTTCAGCTTGGTGCCCACGCCGTCGGTGCCGCTGACCAGCACCGGTTCTTGGTAGCGCTTGGGCACCTCAAACAAGGCGCCAAAGCCGCCTATGCCCGCCAGCACGCCCTCGCGCATGGTTTTGCGCGCCATCGGTTTGATGCGCTCTACCAGGGCATCGCCGGCGTCGATGTCCACACCTGCCGATTTATAGGACAAAGGGCTGGCGTCGGGCGGGGGCGAATGGGTCATGGAATGTGCGCGGCTGGGGCAGGCATGCCTGCGAGAGTGGGATCGGGGCCTGCCCGATAGAATCAGTCTTCGATTTTACGGGCTTAGCCCAGCCCCCTTTTGGAGATGCATTGACGGACTCCCAAAAAAGCGCCGCCGCCTGGGCTGCCATTGT
>CAMBFN010000177.1 GCA_945865425.1 Comamonas sp. lk
GTGGTGCTAACCAGCAATGGCACCCGCGATTTATCGGACGCGCTGCGTCGCCGCTGCCTGTTTCATTACCTTGACTTTCCTAGCCTGGCGCGCGAAATGCACATTGTGCGCACGCTCGTGCCCGAAGCGGCGAGCCGCCTGGTGGAAGAGTCTGTGGCCTTCGTGCAGCGCCTGCGCAAAGAGGACCTGGACAAAACGCCGGGCATTGCCGAAACCCTGGACTGGGTGCGGGTGCTCTTCAAACTCGGCCTGCAAGAGTTGCCACAAGACCCTGCACTGCTCAGCCATTCGCTGGCCGCGCTGCTCAAAACGCGCAATGATCGCTGGGGCGTGACGCCCGAGCGCGTGGCCAAGCTGATAGACGGTCCGCGTATCGGCCAGGACGTGGGCGTGGCTGGCGGCTTGAAGTAAGCGCTTGCGCGGCCATGCAGCCCACCGCGACCGACCCGCGCCAACAACTGGCTGATTTCGCGCACTACTTGCGCGAACACGGCTTTGCCTTGGGCTTTGCCGAAATCAATCTGATGCTGCGCGCTGCCAGCGCTTTGCCGCTGGCGCATTGGAAACGCACCGAGGCCTTATGGCGCGCGATTGCCAGCGGCAGCCAGGCGCAATGGGCCAAGTACCCGGACTTACACCAGGCCTTCTGGTTTCCACACAAGGTGCGCGGGACCGCGCGCACTTCGGGCCTGCAACACAAGCCACGCCATTTGCAGCAACTGGTGCAGCAAATGCACCAGGACATGGCGCAACAAGCAGGCAATACACCGCCGGGGCAGCCGCAAAGTAGCCTAGGCCAGGCCGACGATGCGGCGGTGGGCGACAGCGAGACCGGCAGCGAAAGCCAGCGCGCCCAAGCCGGTGCCAGCCGCCATGCCGCGCCCGATGAGCGCGATTTTGCAGACTGGCTGCCCGGCGACCTGGACCGCTTTGAACCCCTGGTACGCGCGCTCAAGCGGCGCATGCACACGCAATTGACGCGCAGGCGCGCGCATGATTTGCACGCAGGCGCGGTGCACCTGCGCCGCTCGATGCGCGCTGCCCTGGCCAGTGGCGGCGAACTGATTGCCCTGCACCGCACCCAGCCGCGCCGGCGCACGCCTCGTGTGGCGGTGTTGGTGGATGTGAGCCGCTCGATGGAAGTGCACGCGCAATTTTTCCTGCGCCTAAGCCGCGCTTTTGTAGAAGTGCTGCAAGCGCGGGCCTTTGTGTTTCATACGCGCTTGGCCGAAGTCACGCCACTCATGAAGCAGCGCACCGAACGGGTCCAAGAAAAAATCAATGCCGTCACCTTCGGCTTTGGCGGCGGCACGCGCATCGCGTCTTGCTTGCAAGAAGCGGTGGACTTGCACATGGGCCGTTGGCTGCGCCGGGGCGATGTGTTTTTGGTCTTTAGCGATGGCTACGACACCGACCCACCAGAGGCTCTGGGCGACTTGCTGGCGCGCCTGCACGCGCGCGGCGTGCGCGTCTGTTGGCTGCACCCGACCAGGGAGCTGCCGCAATCCGAAGCCATGCAAGGCGCACTACCCAATATCTACCGCGCTATGCCGGCCCATAATCTGGCTAGTCTTGCGCGCCTGCCCGACCTGCTGCGCAGCACCATTTTTTCCACCCACACACACAAGGCCTAAGCATGGGATGTTTACTCAAACAAGGTGGCGGACTCTATGCCCGCTTGCGCATAGGCGCTGTGCTGCTGGCCGCTGGCCAGGGCAGCCGCATGGGCGGTGTCGCCAAGTCGCTGATCACGCTGCAAGGCGTGCCCCTGATCAAACGCCAGTTGATTGCGCTGAGCGGCGCCGGGGTCGATGAAGTGGTGGTGGTTACCGGCTATGCGCGCGATGCGGTGGAGGCCAGTATTGCGTCCTTTCCCGTGACGCTGGCCCATAACCCGGACTTCGCGCTGGGCCAGCAAAGCTCGGTGCGCTGCGGCCTCAATGCTTTGCGCGGCAATTTTGATGCGGTGCTGGTGGCCCTGGCGGACCAGCCGCTCTTGGGCGCTGCCGATTTGACCGAGTTGATCGCTGCCTTTAAAAAACGCGCCAGCGGCCATGTGCTGGTGCCTATGGTCGATGGGCAGCGCGGCAACCCCTTGGTGATGGACGATGTGGCGCTGGCCGACATCCGCGCAAGCAGCGTTAATCTGGCTTGCCGCAACTTTGTCGAAAACCAGCCAGCTTTGGTGCATCTGCACCACACCAGCAACACCCGCTTTATCACCGACCTGGACACACTGCAAGACATCGAAACCTTGGCCACGCGCACCGGCTGGAAGCTGGAGTTACCGCAAGCGCTGGCCGACGCGCACGTATGAGCGAAGCCGTCAGCCGGGACATGCGCGGGACCGTGAAAGAGGACGCAAGCAAGACCTTCACCGGCCAATGGCCAGTGCCCATGGGGCGGCACCGCTTTGCGAGTGCTGCCGATACCAACCCGGTACTCTCCCGCGTGTTTGCCAGCATGCGCGCCACCGATGTGGCCCTGCACCCGGAGCGCGCCGGTGCGTTTTACGCCAGCGAAGACGATTTACTCAACCGGGTGGATGTG
The DNA here is from genome assembly GCA_945865425.1 of Comamonas sp. lk. Taxonomy (GTDB): domain Bacteria; phylum Pseudomonadota; class Gammaproteobacteria; order Burkholderiales; family Burkholderiaceae_C; genus Allorhodoferax. The sequence continues at coordinate 2,551 of CAMBFN010000177.1, forward strand.
CCCGAATTCCGTGCCCTGGTGCAGTTCATCGTGCAGTCCTTGCAAGACACCGCGCAGCGAGCCAATGCGCAGGTCTGGCCACCGGGCCAGCAGCCGCTGCAATTGCTATTGACCGGCGTGTGGTTTCAAATTCAAAACGGCGCAGCTTTTCATGATGTACACACCCACGGCAATTGCTCCTGGTCTGGTGTGTATTACCTGCAAATCGACCCGCCGGCACAACGCGCCAAGCACCCGCAATGGGGCGCGCACAACGGCGTGACGCGTTTTTACAGCCCCATGTTTGCGCTGCTGGGCGGCGCGCACATGGACATGGGCAACGCCTTCATGCAAAACGCGACGCTAGACGTCATCCCGCAAGAGGGCGAACTCGTTCTTTTCCCCGCATTCATGCCCCACAAAGCCATGCCCTATGAAGGCGCGCGCGAGCGCATCATCCTGTCCTTCAATGCGCAAATCCATGCGCCGCAGGGAAACCAGATTTACCGGTACGCGGGGACTTAATTGGAGCCGCGTTGCTGAGCGACTCCAATAGCGGGCAAGACGCCATAGTTACTCCAGAAATGAAAAATGCCCCCGCGGTTTGGCAAATAGTGGTTATGACCCGCCACGATGACGGAACCAGCTAGAGCCTACCGCCTGCGACACGCCAACCGCCTCTGCAGCTTTCTCGCTCGTAACACCGGTCGCAACCTCTTTCCAGAATTTCCGCTCAATTGCATTTTGATGTGACGGAGCACCTGGCGAGCGCATCGCTCCTCGTCCCGTCAATTGTT
>CAMBFN010000178.1 GCA_945865425.1 Comamonas sp. lk
CATCTGGACGGCAGCATGATGATGAAGCTAGCCGATTGGGCCCAGCACATCGTCACATTCCAAGCCGGTGCGCCGCAGTTGTTGCATGACGCTAGCTGGGTCTTCAAGCTGCATATGTTTTTGGGCATGTCGATCTTTTTGATCTTCCCCTTCACTCGCCTGGTGCATGTGTGGAGCGGCTTTGGCACCGTGGCCTATCTGGTGCGACCTTACCAACTGGTGCGCAGTCGGCGCCTGGGGATGGTCGAGCGTGAACCCCTAAGCCGCAACGCCCGCTAAGCGCCATAAACCCAAGGACACAGCATGAACACAACTTCCATGGTCAGCAAGGGGTGCGGTGGCGGCGCTTGCGGCTGCGGCTCCCAGGTGGCCTCGCCAGACCCGGTCACGATCGCATCCATCAACGGCATCGCCCTGCATGGCCCGAACGCGCGGCCCGATGAAGAAAGCCTGCGCGAACAGGCCTTTACCGAGCTGCTGCGCCAGCAGGCAGTGCAGATGGGGTTTTTGCCCCGCGCAGCGGTGTTGGAGACACCAGCGCTTGGTGCATCCGAGCGTAGCGTGCTAGAGGCCATGGTGGATGCAGCGGTGCAAGTGCCTGCGCCCACCAAAGAGGAATGCCGGCGCTACTTTGCCGCCCGAAAAAATCAGTATCTGATCGGCCAGGCGGTGCATTTGCGCCATATCTTGTTTGCGGTGACGCCAGGCGTGAACGTACAGTCACTCAGCGTGCATGCCGACAAGGCGCTCATTAGCCTGCTTGGCAAAAACGTTCCCATAGATTTGTTTGGCAAGCTGGCGGCGGAGCTTTCTAACTGCCCGAGCAGCACCCAAGGTGGCGACCTGGGCTGGCTTGGTCCGCAGGACTGTGCGCCCGAACTGGCCAGCATTTTGTTCTTTCAAGCGGAGGTGCCTGTGGGCCTGGGTGTTTTGCCGCGCCTGGTGCACACCCGCTTTGGTTTTCACATCATCGAGATACGCGAGCGGCGCGAGGGCAAGCCGCTCGATTTTGCGGACGTGCGCGAGCGTGTGGCGGCACAACTGGCCCTGCAATCGCGCGCCAAGGCATTGCACCAATACATGGGTTTACTGCTTGGACAGGCGCGGGTCGAAGGGATCACATTGAAGGCTTTTGACTCACCCCTGGTGCAGTGAGCAAGGCAATGCACGCGGTGCAATGAAAACATGCCGATCAATGACATGCCCAGCGCGCTCTCTGAGCTATTGCATTTACGTCAGACCATCCTGCCCAAGCGGCTGATGGCGCCGGGCCCCGATGCCGAGCAACTCGCGCGCATCTTGGATGCGGCTGCGCATGCGCCGGACCATGGGCAACTGCTGCCCTGGCGTTTTGTGCTTATCGCCGATGCCGAGCGTGCAGCACTGGGACAGGCGTTTTCTGATGCACTGCTGGAGCGCGATCCCACCGCTTTGCCTGAACAACTGCAGCAAGCCCACGAAAAAGCACTGCGCGCGCCACTGCTCATGCTGCTGGTCGTGGAGGATGTGCGCGGTGACGAGCGAATCGGTTTATTGGAGCGGGTGGTGTCGGCGGGTTGCGCTGTGCAGAACATGCTCTTAATGGCCACGGCACAGGGGTTTGGATCTGCGCTAAGCAGTGGCAAGGCCTTGACCTCCTCCAGCCTGCGCGCACTGTTGGGTCTGCGCAGGCATGAACATGCCATCTGCTTTGTGAGTGTGGGAACCGCCCAGCGCGGCAAGCCAGCACGTGAGCGGCCGCAAACCCACCAGTACGTGACTTATCTATCGACGAAGGCCTTATGAATATTGAAAATTTCTCCGATCTGTTGCTGGCGGCGCGCGCGCAGCCCTTGCAGCAGCATTTGCTGTTTGTGTTTGTCGACGCCGTGCTGGCCGATGATGCCAATGCGCAGCAGCGCGCCGGATTCGCCGCGGGACATGGGGGGACCCTGGTGCCCATCAGGGGTGTGGACAAAAGTCCGCAAGCGCTGTCCTCTTTTGACGCCTTGGTGCAGGAGGCGGCGCAGTTCGGCCCTGCATGGCGTTTGGTATTTGCCGCCGCAATGGCAGGGACCAGCCACAGCGCGCCAGATGGCAAAGCAGTGGACTCGGCCTTGAAGACCATGGTGACAGCGATTGAGCGGGGCGAGATCGCGGGCTATCTGGCTTTGGACCGAGAGGGCTTACCCGTCGTCCTCGCCTAATACACGTCACAGTTTGGGCTGTCTTCCAAAATGACCACTTTGATCCCCCTAAATAACCCACGCAAGGGCGCAAAACCGCGGTTTGCCTTGTGGGATCTTGGGTTTCGCCCTTTCTATTTGCTGGCCAGCAGCTTTGCCGCGCTGTCCATAGGGGTTTGGGCACTGCAATTTAGCGGGCTTTTACCCAATGCCTATTTGCACGGTTCGATGTGGCATGCCCATGAAATGCTGTTCGGATTCACCTTGGCAGTTCTAACCGGTTTTCTGTTGACAGCAGCACAGAACTGGTCGGGGCAGCCCACACCCAAAGGCCCCTACCTGGCCGCACTGGCGGCCTTGTGGGTGGCAGGCAGGGTATTGGTACTCTCGCCGTGGGGCTGGCTGGCCGCGGCAGTGAATGTGGCCTTTCCACTGGCCCTTGCGACCGCATTGGCCATCCCGCTGTACCGAGCGCGTAACCGTCGGAACTATTTTTTCGTCGCCTTGCTGGTGATGATGGCATGGGCCCAGCTGCTGGTGCACCTGCATGGACTTGGGGTCATGCACATGCCGGGGTGGGCCGGGATTTTGCTAGGGCTCGATGGCATGCTGTTTGTAATTTGCGTCATGGCCGGGCGGGTGATCCCCATGTTTACCAACAACGCGATACCCAGCGCACAGGCGGTTCGTCACCCTTGGGTTGAAAAAATTGCACTGGGTTTGGTTTTGCTAGTTTTGGTTGCAGACGCATTGCAGGTGACGGGCGCATGGTTTGCGCTGCTGGCCCTGTTGACCATGCTGGCCCATCTGATGCGCCTTGGCTTGTGGCGGCCTTGGAAGACGTTCAAAACACCTTTGGTTTGGGTTCTGCATGCAGCTTATGCTTGGATTCCCCTGCACTTGGCTTTGCGTGCGATGGCGGCCATGGACTGGGTTTCGTCGTCGTTGGCTACCCATGCGCTAACCACCGGTGCCATTGGCGGCCTGGTTATTGGCATGATGACGCGCACCGCCCTGGGCCATACCGGAAGAAAGCTGATTGCAGGAAAGGCGGAGATCACTTGTTACGCCCTGGTGGCCGCGGCCGCGTGGGTGCGTGT
>CAMBFN010000179.1 GCA_945865425.1 Comamonas sp. lk
ACCGATGACACGGATACGCTGATCAAGATCAAGGACCAGCCGGTGGTTTTGATCGTGGCGCCGCTGTCGGGCCACTACGCAACGCTGCTGCGCGATACCGTCAAAACCATGCTCAAAGACCACAAGGTCTATATCACCGACTGGAAAAACGCACGCTTGGTGCCGCTGTCCGAAGGTCGATTCAATCTGGATGACTACGTCAATTATGTGCAAGACTGCATCCGCTTGGTGCAGGGCAAATACGGCAACTGTCATGTGATGAGCGTTTGCCAACCGACAGTGCCGGTACTCGCTGCCGTGTCGCTCATGGCTTCGCGCAATGAAAAAACACCCTTGTCCATGACCATGATGGGCGGCCCGATTGATGCGCGTAAATCGCCCACAGCCGTCAACAACCTGGCCATGAACAAAAGCTACAACTGGTTTGAAAACAACGTGATTTATAAAGTGCCCGGCAAATTCCCCGGTGCCGGTCGCCGCGTGTATCCGGGCTTTTTGCAGCACACCGGTTTTGTGGCCATGAACCCGGACCACCACGCTAAAAGCCATTACGATTATTTCAAAGACCTGATCAAAGGCGACGACGTCAGCACCGAAGCGCATCGCAAGTTTTACGATGAGTACAACGCGGTGCTGGACATGGATGCCGACTACTACCTAGACACCATTAAAGTGGTATTCCAGGACTTCAGTTTGGTGAACGGCACCTGGGATGTACGCTCCCCTCGCGGTGACACCGAGCGCGTGCGCCCTTCTGCAATCAAGAGCACTGGATTGCTGTCGGTGGAAGGCGAGCTGGACGATATTTCCGGCTCGGGCCAAACCCGCGCCGTGCATGAGATTTGCACCGGTGTGCCCGCTGCGCACAAAAAACATTTTGAAGCAGCCGGTGCCGGCCACTATGGTATTTTTTCGGGCCGACGCTGGCGCGACGTGGTGTATCCGACGGTCAAAGCGTTTATCAAGAGCTACCAGCCTGCGGGAGCGATGTCTGCGGCGACTGCGACTAAATCAGAGGCGCCTGCTTCTGCCGTAACACTGGTTGCCAAGCCATTAGCTAAAACGGCCGCTAAGCCTGCGGCCAAAGCGCGTCGCTTCGCTAGTAAGGCTGCCGTGGCCTCGCCTGTTGTCAAAGCTGCCCTAGCCGTCAAAGCGACACCGGCAACCACCTGGCGCGGCGCTGCTGCGCCAGCCGCTCAAGCTTCGGTTATCACGAAGGCCAAAGCTCCTGCCAAGGCTGCTGCCGTGGTGAAGCAAGCGATTACCACGGTTGCCGCTGCGGCTAAAAAACCGGCTGCCAAGGCTGCTGTAGTGAAAAAAGCGGCTTCCAAGCCGGTGCGCGCCAAGGCAGTGCGCAAAGCCTGATGCCGATGCGGTGACCGCCACGCCGCCCTCCACCGACGCGCTGGCTGCGCGCATCCTCGATGCGCTGCCGCAAACCCAGTGCACGCGCTGCGGCTACCCCGATTGCACCGCCTATGCGCAAGCTATTGCGGCGGAGCAAGTGCCTATCAACCAATGCCCTCCCGGCGGCGCACAAGGCATTGCCCGCCTATCGGCCATTACCGGCCAGGCTGTTTTAGCGCTGAACCCAGAATTTGGCCTTGAAGGCCCGCGCACTGTGGCCTTCATTGACGAGGACTGGTGCATAGGCTGCACCTTGTGCATAGAAGCCTGCCCGACCGATGCCATCTATGGCACCAACAAACGCATGCATGGTGTGATTGAAGAATTTTGTACCGGCTGCGAGTTGTGCATCCCCGTCTGCCCAGTCGATTGCATCTTGCTAGAGCCTGTTCATAGCGCGGAACCTGGCTTGGCATCGCCCACCGGCTGGGATGCCTGGTCGAATGGGCTGGCGTATACCGCGCGCACGCGCTATGCCGCAGCGCAGGGCCGCCGCGTGCAAAGTACACAGGCCAAGCGCGCTGCCAAGGCAGAAGAGGCTGCGGACAAACTTTCAGACCTTGCAAAACATTCACGCATCAGCGACCCGGCGGAGTTGGAGCGCAAAAAAGCGTTGATTGAAGCCGCCATGGCACGGGCGCGGCAACGCCAAACTTGATCGCGCCGTGCAGGCACCGCTTCGGGCTTGCTCTGCATTAAAGGTCATCGCGAGGAGCGCAGCGACGCGGCGATCCATGCAGGCATGAAGCCATGGATTGCCACGGCCTTCGGCCTCGCAATGACGGCTCTGGGCTCGATTGCTTCCTTGCGCTCGCAAGGACCGATTTGGCCTCCTGCGGACCTTCTTTTATCAGCGTCGGCGTACTTAAGCTGCAAGCGCCAAACGCGAAAAGGCGCTGACCACTTCCGGCGGCGCTTGCACCAATTCGATCAGTACGCCCTCGCCCGAAACCGGGAATTCTTCGCTGCCCTTGGGATGCAAAAAGCAAATATCAAAACCGGCTGCACCCTTGCGTATGCCGCCCGGCGCAAAGCGCACGCCTTGCTGCATCAGCCAGTCCACTGCCGCCGGCAAGTCGTCAATCCACAGCCCGACGTGGTTGAGCGGCGTGTTGTGGACGGCCGGTTTTTTGTCTGGGTCTATGGGCTGCATCAAGTCCACTTCCACCTTGAACGGGCCGCTGCCGATGGCGCAAATATCTTCATCCACGTTTTCGCGCTCGCTTTGGAAGGTACCCGTCATTTCCAGGCCCAGCATGTCCACCCACAAGGCTCTAAGTCGCTGTTTGTTTGGCGCGCCAATGGCGATTTGCTGGATGCCTAAAACTTTAAATGGGCGGGCTGTGTATGGGCTATTCGTCATTTGGGCGTCCTTGCTTCATTCATTGGGAAAGTGCTGCTGCTTCCAGGCCAGGTATTCGGGGCTTTGGCGTATGGGATCTAAGTCGATATCGGTACGCCAGTGCCTTGCACCGGTTTCAAACTCACCAGAAAGCCTGCTTCCCCTTGCTTGCCTGGGGGCGCATCAGCGGCCAGCGCTGTCTGGTATAGCCACAGGTTCACCAGCAGCAGCAAGGCCCAAGCATTAAGCGGTAAGCGTCTCAGTTTCATTTGGCGATTCCCAAAAATACAGCCAAGCTACGCTCGACTTGGGTCAACTGTTCTGCACTCACGCGCCCCAAAACAGGTCCGATTTTTTCGCGCTTGAGCGTCATGGCCTTGTCGATCATGATTTGGGATGTTTTTTCCAAGCCATTGCTTGCAGAGGCTGGCACCGTTACCCGCAACAAGGGCGCATCAACCAAGGTGCTGGTCACAAGCAATAAAGTGACGCTCGTGTG
>CAMBFN010000180.1 GCA_945865425.1 Comamonas sp. lk
TGAAAAAGGCATGTACATCGTGGCTGATGTGGCGCGCGAAGCGCAGCGCGTGGGCATGCCCTATGGCTTTTTGGTGGACCCGGTGGGCAAGCCGGTGGAGCGCGGCTATGCGGTCTTGCACCAGGCCATGAAGGCCGGTGCCGGATTGCAATTGGCCCAGTCCTTTTTACAAGGCGTGTGGGCAGACGGTATCGACGCGGGCACGGATAGCGGCCTGTACGCCATAGCCGCGCGTGCCGGGCTAGATAAAGCCTTTGTGGACAAGGCCTTGAGCGACGAGAGTTGGCGCGCTGTGGCGGCAACTAACCGGCAGGAACTGCTGGACATGCAGTTGTGGGGCGTGCCTAGTTTTCGCGTCAACGACCTGCCCGGCTACTGGGGCCAGGACCGTCTGTGGATGGTGGAGCAGGACTTAATTGATTTGAAGGCTTGAAGCGTCAAAATTCCCTACTCAGCGAAAACGATTCAAGGCTGTGCCGCATGCTTTGTGCGGGACTAGTTCGTAGCAGAGGCTAGGCCGCGCACTTCTCCACTTGTACCGCGCAGTCATAAAACGTGGGTCCACGCCCCAGGTCAGTGAGCCGCTGGTTGGTGAGTTCGTTCACATTGGTGCCCATGGGCCCGAGCTTGCGCCACCACACCCCCAGTCCGTTGACTACGCCGGGCCGTGCCCGAAGGCTGATTTCCGCTTTGCAGTGGTACTGGCCTCGGGCATTGAAGACGCGCACCCTATCGCCATCGGCTATTGAACGCGCCACCGCGTCCTGTTCGTGGATTTCAATTTTTGGTTCGCCTTCGATGCCGCGCAGGCTTTTTACGTTGACAAAAGTGGAGTTCATGAAGTTGCGCGCTGGCGGGGAAATCATGGCCAGCGGATAGTCCGCGCTGGCATGGGCCTCTTCGTAATTGGGCAGGTAGTCCGGCAGTCCGTCCAATCCCATCGCGACCAAGCGGGCGCTGAAAAATTCGCAGCGTCCCGAAGGCGTGGGGAAGCCGCCTTGCGCAAACGGTGCTCGCGGCAAGGGCAGGCTGACAAAGCCGTCTTCTAGCAAGGCATCGAAGCTGACGCGCGCATCGAAAGCGGTGCGGCACAGCGCCTCGTCCCCCTCGGCAAAACAGGGCTCGGTGTAGCCCATGCGCTGCGCCAGATTGCGGAAAATTTCGGCATTGGAGCGGGCCTGACCTTGGGGCGCAATCGCCGGGCGGTTGAGCAGCACATCGGTGTGGCCGTAGGTGGTGTGCACATCCCAGTGTTCCAGCTGTGTGGTGGCCGGCAAGATGTAGTCCGCGTAGTCCGCGGTGTCGGTTTGAAAATGCTCTAAGACCACGGTACACAAATCTTCGCGGGCAAAGCCTTGCACCACTTTGCCCGAGTCCGGCGCAATGGCCACCGGGTTGCTGTTAAAGACCAGCAAGGCGTCAATGGTCGGGCCAAATTGCGCGCTGGCCGGGCGCAGCAAATCATCGCCGATGGTGCTCATATTGATGGTGCGGCAAGGCCCTGCGGGACGCAAATCTGGGCGGGTGTGGCCGCTGTCATCAAAGCCGTGCGTGCCCGAGGCTGACAGCAGCATGCCGCCAGCCGGTTTGCGCCATGCACCTATGAGCGCGGGTAGGCAGGTCACAGCGCGTACCGCATTGGCGCCGCCGCGCGCGCGTTGCATGCCGTAGTTCAGGCGGATCGCCGCACTCTCGCCGCGCACCATGGCCTGGCCATAGTCGCGCGCCAGCGATTCAATTTGCGCTTGCGGCACGCCGCAGACCTGGGCGGCGCGCGCAGGGCTCCATTGCAGGGCGCGTTCGCGCAATTGCTCCCAGCCAAGGGTGTAGCGCGCAATGTAGTCGTGGTCCAGCCAATCGTGGGTAATGAGCTGGTGCATCATGGCCAAGGCCAATGCTGCGTCCGTGCCGGGGCGCAGGGCGATGTGTTCGTGGCATTTTTCCGCCGTCTCGGTGCTGCGGGGGTCTATGCAAATGATTTTGGCCCCGGCGCGCTTGGCCTCTTGCGCATAGCGCCAGAAATGTAAATTACTGGTGATGGCGTTGCTGCCCCAAATCAGAATCAGTTGCGCATGGGCAAAGTTTTCAATCAGCATGCCTTTGCGCACGCCCAAGGTGTAGTCCAAACCCGCAGCCCCAGCGGAAGAGCAAATCGTGTAGTCCAGCATCGAGGCGCCCATGCGATTGAAAAAACGCGAGGACATCGCATCCCCCTGCACCCAGCCCATGGTGCCGGCGTAGTTATAGGGGAGCACGGCTTGTGGCCCACGCGCCGGGTCTTGCACGATGCTTTGTAGGCGCGCAGCGATGTCGTCCAGCGCCACGTCCCAGCTGACCGGTGTGAATTGCCCTGAACCTTTGGGGCCGCTGCGCTTGAGCGGCTGCAACAGGCGTTCCGGGTGGTAGCTACGCTCGGTGTAGCGCGCCACTTTGGTGCACAGCACGCCATCGGTTTGCGGATGGTGTGGGTTGCCCTGCACTTTGATGGCGATGCCGTTTTGCACAGTCGTTATCAGGGAGCAGGTGTCCGGACAGTCATGCGGGCAGGCGCCCACCACTTGGTGGCTTGCCATGTTGGGGCTGGCGCTGTGCGCCACGGTGCTGGCTTCTGGCATAGTGGAGAGGCGCGGGCGGGGCCGCACGATGGCTGAGACAAGCGGCCATTGTGCCGCCATCTGCCCCTTTGTGCCGCCCGGCACCGCCGGGTCGGGTCTGTTTAGTCATGTGAAACGAAAGTCCGCCATGGAATTAATCGACGCGATTGTGGAAAGTGCCCCTGCTATAGCCGCTGTGCGGCGCGATTTGCATGCCCACCCCGAACTGTGTTTCAAGGAAGAGCGCACCGCTGATGTGGTCGCCGCCCAGCTCAGCGCCTGGGGTATACCCATGCACCGGGGCATGGGTACGACCGGTGTGGTCGGCATCATCCAGGCGGGTACATCGCCACGCGCTATTGGCTTGCGCGCTGATATGGATGCGCTGCCGATGCAGGAATTCAATACCTTTGCCCACGCCAGCCGCCACCCGGGCCGTATGCACGCCTGCGGCCACGATGGCCACACCGCCATGCTGCTCGCTGCGGCCCAGCACCTGGCCAAGCACCGCGACTTTGACGGCACCGTCTATGTCATCTTCCAACCTGCCGAAGAAGGCGGCGGCGGTGCGCGCGAGATGATTGCGGACGGCTTGTTTGAAAAATT
>CAMBFN010000181.1 GCA_945865425.1 Comamonas sp. lk
GTCTCTTCTTGGATGATGAGTTGGGTATTGCGTGCAATGCGCGACGAGAACTCGGTGGGCAGCGCAATGGCTTCGTCAAAGCTATTGGTGTGCAGGCTTTGCGTGCCGCCAAACACCGCCGCCATGGCTTCGATGGTGGTACGCACCACATTGTTATACGGGTCTTGCTCGGTCAGGCTCCAGCCACTGGTTTGGCAATGGGTGCGCAGCATCAGGCTCTTGGGCGATTTGGCGTTAAAGCCTTGCATGATGCGGCACCACAAAAGGCGCGCAGCGCGCATCTTGGCCACCTCCAAATAGAAGTTCATGCCGATGGCCCAGAAGAAAGACAAGCGGCCGGCAAATTCGTCCACATCCAGGCCGGTGGCGATAGCAGTTTTGACGTATTCCTTGCCGTCGGCCAAGGTAAAGGCCAGCTCCAAGGCCTGGTTGGCGCCAGCTTCTTGCATGTGATAACCCGATATGGAAATCGAGTTGAACTTGGGCATGTTTTTGGCCGTGTAGCCAATGATGTCGCCGATGATGCGCATGCTAGGCGCAGGCGGATAAATATAGGTGTTGCGCACCATGAACTCTTTGAGAATGTCGTTTTGTATGGTGCCGCTCAGTTGGGCCTGCGCCACGCCCTGCTCTTCGGCGGCGACGATGTAACCCGCCAGCACCGGCAGCACTGCGCCGTTCATCGTCATCGAGACGCTGACTTTGTCCAGCGGAATCTGCTTGAACAAAATCTTCATGTCCTCCACCGAGTCGATGGCGACACCGGCCTTGCCGACGTCGCCGGTCACGCGCGGGTGGTCCGAGTCATAGCCCCGGTGGGTGGCCAAATCGAAAGCCACCGACACGCCCTGCCCGCCTGCGGCCAGCGCCTGGCGGTAAAACGCATTGCTTTCCTCGGCGGTAGAAAAACCGGCGTACTGGCGGATGGTCCAGGGCCGCACCGCGTACATGGTGGCTTGCGGGCCGCGCACATAGGGCGCAAAGCCAGGCAGCGTGTTGGCAAAGGGCAAATGGGCGGTGTCGGCAGCGGTGTAGAGCGGCTTGACGACGATGCCGTCGGGCGTGGTCCAGTTCAGCGCATCCACATTCCCGCCGGGCGCAGACTTGGCGGCGGCACGCAGCCAGGCGGCGTGGTCGCCCTGCTCAAAAGCGGGCCAGGCGGCTGGCTGCGGGGACGGGGGTGCGGGCGGCTTGGAACTCATGGCGCGGGCTTTCAAATCAAAATTTTTACAGTTAGGGAAGATCTGCATAAGTCCGTCATCGCGAGGAGCGCAGCGACGCGGCGATCCATAAGTGTTTGATTGACAGGCAAAGTAGATTGCTTCGCTGCGCTCGCAATGACGGGTTTGGACTTATGCAGAGCATCCTTAGCGCATTCTATCATTCATAATTATTAATTCAAAACTGAATTAGGGCTTACAATTTGCGCCATGCAATCCCTCGCCCTGACCCCGCGCGCGCTCTACCAAGAGGTGGCGGAATTGCTGCGCGAGCGCATTTTTTCCAACCAGTTGCCGCCAGGCAGCTGGATCGACGAAATGGCACTAAGCGAGGAATACGGCATCAGCCGCACACCCTTGCGCGAGGCCCTCAAGGTGCTGGCCACCGAGGGTCTGGTGACCATGAAAGTGCGGCGCGGCGCTTACGTGACCGAGGTCAATGCCAAAGACCAGTCGGACGTATATCACCTGCTCTCCCTGCTTGAATCTGACGCGGCTGGGGTGGTAGCCCAGCGCGCCACGCCCGCGCAGTTGCAAGACTTGCAAACCCTGCACACCGAGCTGGCCGCTGCTGTGAATTCCACCGATCGCTTTTTTGAAATCAACGAGCGCTTTCACATGCGCCTGCTGGAAATTGCCGATAACCGCTGGCGCGACCAGTTGTGCGCGGACTTGCGCAAAGTAATGAAGCTCAACCGCCACAACTCGCTGCTCAAAAGCGGGCGCGTGGCCGAATCGCTGGGCGAACACCAGGCCTTGATGGACGCGCTGCTGGCGCGCAACGAGGCGCTGAGCGTGCAGCGCATGCGTGAGCACTTTGCCAACGGCTTGGAGGCGGCGGGTTGATGGCTGCCACGGCAGGTCGCACCACGCACCTGCTCTACCTGCACGGTTTTCGCTCGTCCCCCGCTTCCGCCAAAGCGCGCCTGATGGCGCAGGCCGTGGCGCAGCGTCATCCGCAGGTGTATTGGTGCTGCCCACAGTTACCGCCCTCGCCGCGCCAGGCGGCCCACGACATGCTGCGCTTGATAGCCGATTGGCCGCGAGACGCCATGGCCGTGGTCGGTTCATCCTTGGGCGGGTTTTATGCGTCCTGGGTCGCGCGGCAGACCGGTTGCCGCAGCGTCTTACTCAACCCGGCGGTGTTTCCGGCGCGTGACCTGGCAAAACACATCGGCGAGCAAAGCCAATGGCATGCGCCAGACGAGCGCTTTTATTTTCAGGAAAGCTACATCGCTGAACTAGAAGCCCTGGCCAGCGAAGGCACGCACACGCCTGGCCCGGAACTGGCCTTGATATCGCAACGCGACGAAGTGCTGGACTGGCGGGAAATGCAGGCGCGTTACCCAAAGGCAAAGCGCATCCTGCTACCCCAGGGCGACCACGCGATCAGCGACTTTGCGCTGCATTTGGATGCGGTGTTGGAGTTTTTGGAATTGGTGTAGCGCGTCTTAAGCGGACTCGTCCACAGTCCGCTTCCCCGCCACCACCAGCCCCACGCCAGACAGAATCAGCACGCCGCCTATCAGGTGGTGCAGCTCCAGCGCCTCGCCCAACAACAGCCAGGCTACGACGGCTGCGTACAAAGGCCCTAGGTACATCGTCATAGCCACCGGGCCGGGGCCGAGTACCGATTGGGTCCAACCATAAATCCAATAGGCCAGCACGCCGGGAAACAGGGCGGCCATGACCACCAAGGCCAGCGCTTGCGCGCCAAGAGGCGGGCCGCCTTGCAACAATTCCCAGGCCGCAAATGGCGTCAGTACCACCACGCCAGCGGCGCAGATAACGGCCAATTGGGCGCTAGCGCTCATGGGGCTGCCCCAGTGTTTTTGCAGCATGGAATACGCCGCCCAGGCCGTGGCGGCAGCGGCGATCCACAAGTCGCCCGGCACAAACACCACTTGCGTGAGCAGCAGCCATTGCCC
>CAMBFN010000182.1 GCA_945865425.1 Comamonas sp. lk
ACCCTGTAAATACTTGATTTACAAGGTATTTTTAATATTAAAAAAGGGTATTTTTGTATTTCTACGGACTTAACAGTCCGGCGCTCTACCGACTGAGCTATCGAGGAATGTGATCGGTTATCAACAAGAAACGCCCTGTGCAAACTAACGATTTAACCGCCGAGGCCGCGCTCTTGTAAGCCGCGGAGTATAGCAAGGTTCATGTAGCGCCCGCCGCGTGGCCGCTGGGGGTGGCCAGGGTACTTATTTCAAACTACCCGACAAAAACTGCGCTAGCCGTTCGCTTTTCGGGTTGGCCAGCACTTCGCGTGGCTTACCTTGTTCCTCAATCTGCCCTTTGTGCAGAAAGATCAGTTGGCTGGCTACTTCGCGGGCAAAGCCCATTTCATGGGTCACCACCACCATCGTGCGGCCTTCCTGCGCCAGGGTTTGCATGACGCGCAGCACCTCGGTGACCAGTTCCGGGTCTAAGGCGCTGGTGGGCTCGTCAAAGAGCATCACCTCGGGCTCCACCGCCAGCGCCCGGGCGATCGCAACGCGCTGCTGCTGGCCGCCGCTCAGATGCGCCGGGTAGCGATCTTCCATGCCTTGGAGGTCTACGCGCTGCAAGTATTTGCGCGCTGTCTCCACCGCTTGCGGGCGGCTCATACCCAGTACATGCACTGGCGCTTCGATGATGTTTTGCAGCACCGTCATATGCGCCCACAAATTGAAATGTTGAAACACCATGGCCAGTTTGGTGCGCAGGCGCTGCAGTTGCTTAGTGTCCTGCGCCATGAGTTCGCCGTTTTTGTCGGGCACCAGCGTCAGCGCTTCGCCAGCTACGGTAATGCGTCCGGCGTTAGGCCGCTCTAGCATGTTGATACAGCGCAGTAGCGTACTTTTCCCCGAGCCTGAGCTGCCGATGATGGCAATCACATCGCCAGCGTCTGCCGACAGTGACACGCCGCGCAGTACCTCGTTGCTGCCAAAGCGTTTATGGATGTCTTCTATTTGCAGTTTGCGGGTGACGGCGTTCATGGGGGCTTGGGATGAAGTGGGAGGCGGTGGGGTGGGTTAAGCACCAAGCAGTTCGCCTGTTTTGAAGGGCACTGCGCCTGCAATTTTGGCCAACTCGCAACCTGCCGTGACATAGCGGTCACGTATGCGGGCGTAGAGCACGCCATCCACACCGGCGCATACACGCGCGCTGCGATTGGCAATCGGGTCTATCACTTCGGCCACCAGGTCGCCCACTTTCAGGGAATCGCCCGGCTGGGCGGCAAACACCACCACGCCGGGCGTCGTGGCATATAAAGTTTCCGACCCAGCCAAAGGTGTAGCCTGGCAGGCCGGGCTGGGTACGGCTGCTGCTGGTGCATCGCGCAGCACACCCAGGCGGCGCAAAAAGTTGGCAATCGCAGCGGCATCTTGCGCCGCCAGCGCGTGCCGCACCTCGGCCTCGCCACGCAGCTCGATGGTGGTGCTGTGGCAGCTCTGTGGCAGCGGCGCATCCAGGCCACGCGCTGCGATCATCTCGGCCAGGCGCCACCAAACGCCGGACAGGCATTCATCGAAAGGGCGGCTCCCCGAGTTTTTGGCCAGCAAAATCGCCTGGCTTTGCAGGTAATGCGCCAGCGGCTCTAAAGCGCTCCAGCAGGCTTCTTCGCAATAAAAGTGCATCACGGCTTCGCAGTCGCAATGCAGGTCCAGCACATAGTCGGCATCAAAAGACAGTTGCAGCAAGGTGCTGCGTAGGCTGTGCAATTCCGTCTTGGGTGTCCATTGCGCCAGATGGTGCCCCATGGCCTGGCGAACCAGCGCAACGTTGGCCGCGGCGTTTTGGCCCAGGCTTGGCAATACCTCGTCGGCTATGTGGCGCGCAAAGTCGGGGAAATAGCGGTTGAAGTTTTCGCCGCTGTCCAGTTCAAAGCGCCCGGCCGGTTTGTGCTGGACGCGCTGCGCAGCGCCAATCGGGTTGGCCATGGGCACCAGCACGATGCTGCCTTGGATCTGCCCGGCTGCGTCCAAGCGCTCTAGCAGTGGACGCAAATGGTAGGCCGCCAACATGCCTGGCAGCTCCTCAGCATGCAGGCTGGCTTGGATGTAAATCTTCGGGCCTGTGCCCGGCTTGCCGAAATGAAAGCTTGTCAGCGTTTTTTGTACGCCCAGGCTGGGCGATACAAGCGGATGGTCTTGGCGTTGCATGATGTCAGTGCATTAGGTTTTTTGCGGCCCAAGATACGCCAGAAAATGCCGCTCCGCCAGCCGGAAAATCCCTACCAGCGCGAAGGTGGCAATTAGGTAAATGCCGGCAGCAAATAAATAGGCCTCAAACGGCAGGTAAAACTTGGAATACACCCGGCTGGCCGCCGAGGTCACGTCCAGCAGGCTGGGCACGGCGCTGGCCAGGCTGGTGCTTTGCAGCATCATCACCACTTCATTGCTATAGGCGGGCAGGGTGCGGCGCATGGCGCTGGGTAGCACGATGCGCCACAAAATCGCCACCGATCCCATGCCATAGGCCTGTGCCGCTTCGATCTCGCCCGCGCTAGTCTCGCGGATGGCGCCGGCCAGCATCTCGGCCGTGTAAGCAGCCGTGTTCAGACTAAAGGCCATGAGGGCGCAAAAAAACGGTTCTTTGAAATACGTCCAGGGCCAAATATCGTCCCAGCGCGCCTGAATCCACTCTAACTGGCCAAGGCCGTAGTAAATCAAATAGACCTGAATCAGCAGCGGCGTGCCACGCACCACATAGGTGTATGCGCCCACCACCACGCGTAAGACGCGCCAGCGGCTAGTCAGCGCCAGTGCAAATGCCAGTGCCAGCACCGCGCCAATGGCCAAGCTGGCCAACAGCAGATGCAGCGTCGTCAGGATGCCTTGGCCGTAAAGCGCCAAATTTTGCGACTGAAAAATGACATCCCACTTCATGCGCTAGCCTCACTCATAGCGCTACCCGCCGGATCCCCAAGCTGTAGCGCGTGTTCAGGCAGCGCAGCACCCACAGCGAAGCGCTGGTGAACAACAAAAACAGCGCGGCCGTGAACAGGAAAAACTCAAAGGGTGAGCGCGTAGCGGCGCTGGCCTGCTTGGCGATATAGGTCATCTCCTGCAAACCGATCAGGCTGACCAGCGCGGTGG
>CAMBFN010000183.1 GCA_945865425.1 Comamonas sp. lk
AGCTTGTGTGCACCCACGGTGGGCGTGTCCACGGCCTGGCCATGGATCAGCGTGCCGTCGGCCAGCGCGATCTGGCAGCTCGTGCCGGTGGCGCTGTGTACCGTGCCCTTGAGGGTGTTGTTCTCGCCAATGAACTGCGCCACAAAAGCATTGGCCGGGCGCTCGTACAACTGCGTAGGAATATCGATTTGCTGGATGCGGCCGTGGTGGAACACTGCAATGCGGTCGGACATCGCCAGCGCTTCGGTCTGGTCGTGGGTCACGTACACAATGGTGATGCCCAGGTCGCTGTGCAGGCGTTTGATCTCGTATTGCAATTGCTCGCGCAGCTGTTTGTCCAAAGCCGACAAGGGCTCGTCCATCAGCACCAGCTTGGGCTCAAAGACTAAGGCCCGCGCCACCGCCACACGCTGCTGCTGGCCACCCGACATTTGCGCGGGCCGGCGCGACTCCAGGCCTTTGAGGCCCACTTTTTCCAAGGCCGCCATAACGCGGCTGTGCGCCGCCTCGCCGGTGATACCGCGCACACTCAAGGGGAAGCCTACGTTCTCGGCCACCGTCATGTGCGGGAATAGGGCATAGCTTTGAAACACCATGCCGATATTGCGGTGCTCGGGGGCGATGCGGTTGATGGGTTTGCCGTCTAAATAGATCTCGCCGGAGGTCGCGGTTTCAAAGCCGGCCAGCATCATTAAGGTGGTCGTCTTGCCCGACCCGGACGGGCCTAAGAGGGTCAGGAACTCGCCTTGTGCAATGTCCAAGGTCAGATCACGCACCACCAGTTGTTTGCCGTCATAGCTTTTTTCTACATGGTCAAATCGGACAAAGGGTTGCTGCATATCGGTGCGTTTTCCGAGAATCAAGTCAAGCCCTTGAGGTTAGCAAAGATTGGGCCTATGCGCGGATCACATTGTGCTTTGGACCATAGGGGAAACCCGTAATGTTCTGGTGCCCATCGGCTGTAACGACCAAAATATCATGCTCGCGGTAGCCGCCAGCGCCTGGCATACCCTCGGGCAGCATGATCATGGGTTCGATGGAAACCACCATGCCCGGCTCGAGCACGGTGTCGATGTCTTCGCGAAACT
Source organism: Comamonas sp. lk (assembly GCA_945865425.1). Taxonomy (GTDB): domain Bacteria; phylum Pseudomonadota; class Gammaproteobacteria; order Burkholderiales; family Burkholderiaceae_C; genus Allorhodoferax. The sequence continues at coordinate 1,089 of CAMBFN010000183.1, forward strand.
CCAGCCCCGCTTCGCGTCCGTAATAGTGCGAGAGCACACCAAAGGAGTGCCCATAACCGAAGGTGCGGTACTTCAGCACGTCGTACTCTTCATAAATCTTGTTCAGCGCATGCGCCACATCGCAGCAGCGCACGCCGGGCTTGACCAGCTTTTGCCCCTCTTCGTGCACACGCACATTGATTTCCCACAGCCGCAAGGACGCCGCGTCCACATCACCGAAGAACAGCGTGCGCTCCAGCGCGGTGTAATAGCCCGAAATCATAGAAAAACAATTGAGGCTGAGGATGTCGCCGTGTTGCACTTTGCGCGTGGTGACAGGGTTGTGCGCACCATCGGTATTGATGCCCGACTGAAACCAGGTCCAGGTGTCCATCAGCTCGGTATGCGGATAGCGCTTGGCAATTTCGCGCACCATGGCCTGGGTTGATGCCAGCGCCACTTCATGCTCGGGCACGCCGGCATGCACGGCAGCGACCAAGGCCGCGCCACCTACGTCACACACTTGCGCACCGTTTTTGATGAACTCGATTTCTTCGGCCGACTTGACCATGCGCAGCTTCATCACATCGGCCGCCACATTGGTGAACTCGACGCCGGGCAAGGTGGCGCGGATTTTGTCCATGCGCTCTAAAGGCAGGTGGTCATATTCCAAACCGACGCGGCCTTTGTTGGACACTTCCTGCGCGATGGCACGAAAGTAATTGCCTTGCTGCCAGTCGGTGTAAATCACCGCGCGGTCGCACACGCCTTTGCGCCAGGGTTGCCCTCCGTCGATATTGGCGGCAATGATGATGCTCTTGTCCTGCGTGACTACCAGGCCGTAAAAGCGCCCGAAAGAGCAGTACAGAAAGTCGCTGTAGTAATTGATGTTGTGGTAACTGGTGAACAATACCGTGTCCACGTTGTTGCGTGCCATCATGGCGCGCAACTTGGCGATGCGATTGGCGTATTCGGCGTCCGAGAAGCTGTGGCGAACGCGTTCGCCGTTGTCGATAGAAATCAGGTCGGGCATGGTCATAGTGGTTCTCCGTGGGGTTCAGCGGGCCGAGTATGCGGGCAAAGTCCGCAATGTGACTTTTTAATTACGACAATAATCTGTCTTTCGACGCCATCCCCTGCGTCCGTTTTTCACGGTCTTTCTGCGGCGAAGCACCATAGCGGGGCGTGTAGCGCGCGGTCAGGTGCGAGGGCGAGGCAAAACCGGTGCGCGCCGCAATTTCCCGCACACTTTTGTCGCTTCGGTGCACCAAAAGGCGTGCATGCGCCAGCCGTATATCCAAATAAACCCGCTCAGCCGAACGCTCAAATTTTTGCTTGAACAAGCGCTGCAAACTGCGCAAAGAAACGCCGGCGAGTTGCGCCAATTCGCCAATCGGCAAGGGTTCGGCCACATTGGCTTCCATCAAGCGCAAGACTTCAATCGCCACCGGATTGGTCACCCGGCTTTGGTGGATGATGGAAACGGTTTGCACATCCGTCAGGCTGCGCCGCTCGGCAATCAGAAGATTAGCTACTTCATTGGCCAGGTCGCGGTTGCCCGGCGCCTGGGTCAGCAAATAGGTCATCAAATCCAAGGGCGCCACGCCGCCGCTGCAGGTGTAGCGGTCACGGTCCACCTCAAAAAAATGCTGGGTGACGATGACTTTGGGGAACTGCTCGGCCAGGGCCTCGTGGTCTTCCCAGTGGATGGTACTGCGATAGCCATCGAGCAAACCGGCCTGCGCCATCAGGTATGCGCCGGTATCAATACCAGCCAAGGGCAAACCCAGAGCAGCTTGTTTTTTCAGCCACAGCGCCAAGGTGCGCAAACCGCGTTTGGGAATAGGGTTGGGACCGATCACAAACACCACATCCAGCCCCGGCGCCTGGGCCAGACTGTGCTGCGTCATGACCTGGATGCCATCGCTAGAGGCGACCAGACCGCCATCGACTGACAAGAGGACGGACTGGTACACCGTATGGCCTAGCACCTGGTTGGCCAGGCGCAA